>JADZCV010000045.1 GCA_020851375.1 Nitrospirota bacterium
ATACTTCTCACCATACTGCTCTTCTTTATTGTTCTCCGACATGATTGATCCCCCCTTTGTTATCTCCAGGATCATCATGTCATATCAGGTAAATCAGGGGAAGATGGGGTTAATTAAACGCTTACCTATATTCTCCCCTTTTTCAACAAGTCCCTTGGGAAGACACCAAACCATCCCATCCTTGACTGCGATGAGTGCTACCTCCGTACGATCGTCAGTTCGACGAAAGACTACACCGCCTGCGGATATACGGCGTTCTGTTTTCATAGCATTCGCCTGCTGATCCTTTCTTAAAGACCTGCAACTATTATAACACCATTTTTAAATCAGACATTCTTTGAAAGTATTGAGAACTAAAACAGGGAACCCAAACCTGTAGACAGGTAATAGACAGAGGCAGAAAGTGCCATAATAACAAGTAACATAAATATTAATAGTAGTGTTCTCATGCAATTCATATCAATATCACTAACGGATTTTTCTCTCATCTGTAACTTCCAGTCATCAGTAATCTTTTCCATGCGTCAAGGAGGCAATCCAGAGTCTCCCATGCAAGAAGGGCATTACTTCCAAGCCTCGCATTAATATCCAGAAGAACCGGCAGATAATTGCTTCTTAATCCTATATCCATGCTAACAGGACCCTCAAGGTTTAGGATTCCAGCGGCCCTGGCACCTATTCTGACAATTTCCGGCCTGTCAACCCTTTCGACAGAAAGGACATTCCCTGATAGGTCACTGTTTAAAGAGGTCTTTTCGAGCACTACTGCCGACATTATCCCGCCACCCTTTTCAACAAACAAATTCAGATTAAATACAGCGCCTGGTATAAGTTCCTGAAACACGAGGCCTTCCCTGGTCGTATCATACAGGTCCTCATATCTCTTGTAGATGACGACATCCCTGCCGTTCCTGCGAAAACGCGGTTTTGAAAGAAGAGGAAACCCGAGTCTTTCTGCGATTACATCTGCAGGCGTTACTTCGTCGCAATATGCCGGCACTGCAATGCCATGGCCTGCCATTATTACTGCCGTCTTTAACCTGTCATTAGTAATATCAATTGCCGTTTGAGATGAAATTAATACACTGCATCCCTCCCATTCAATCTCCTTTTTAATGGAAGAGATGACCGGAAGCTCTTCAATAATCGTCGGTATAAGCAACGAAGGGCGTTCTCTTCTTATAATATCCATCAGGGTTGAAACATAATTAAGATCATCCGCCTGCGGGGTAATATAGAATGTATCAACCGCGCGCCTGACATCACGCATGTCTGTACCTGTTATACTAAATGACTTCGCCTTGAAATAGGTTACAGCAGAACGTCCGGCAGGACTTCCTATACCAGTTATCAATATGCTTCTGTTGTGCAGCATTGTTACCTGTCAAACACGACTCTTATTAATAATTATAGTCGTCATGAGAATCATTATTCTAATGATCAGACGACTTTATATCTATCTCGCTGGCAATAAGGACGCCGTTTGCGTCTACTTTCCCCTCAACCTCGATCTTAACACCAGTCTGAATATCAACCACAGTAGCACCATCCTTAAATTTTGTTATACCCGTAATTATGCTAACCGGCAATCCATTAATCTCAAATTGCCCGCTTTCATCCACACTGCGTGTAACAAACCCTTCCAGCTCAATACTTTCGTCCCCGGCTTTATCAAAGATATCATCTTCAATTTCGATCTTACTGGCTTTCAATACCATGCCGCTGCTCAAATCAATAGTGCCTTTCACTTCCACATACAAATTATTACTTAGCCCACCAGGCGGAAGTTCATTAACACTGTCACAGGCCACGGTTAGTGTACCTATGTTAAATGTACAGACTTCAGGAGTATCTGTTAAGTTCGCGATAACTCCCTTGATCTCCACTTTAGTTATGCCTGGCACGAAGTCATTTGATTTTAACTCAATATAAGCAGCCTGAATCGTACCATTGGAATCTACAACAAATCCACTTACCTCAATGACATTCCCTTGAACTATCTCCCCAAGTATAGCATTGACGTCACCAGGAGGAATCTTCTCATCAGTTATTGAATTCTTAAACCATGTTGATACATCTACTTTAATCGTCTGCCCCATCACATCAATCGTTTGAGCTGCAACATCAACGGCAGTCACAACCCCTTCAAGGTTATCTTTGAACTCAATCCGCTTTGCTACAGGATTCCCATTGGCATCGTTCTCCCAATGAACCGTCACTATCTTTCCTTCGTCCAATAAGCCACGGTCGTATGCCTGAGTTCCATCTGAAGTTGATTCACCACTTCCCTCGATCCAAATAATAGCTCCAGATGTGGAATATTCAACACCGTTTACCCACACGCTTCCGAAGTTAGTTATCCTTCCCACACTTATCCCGGTTCCCCCAATTCCACCGCCTGCATAGTCAGTCGTTGTCCCGCATGAAGTAACCACCAGAAGCAATAACCACGGAAAAACCATTTTACTAACTGACCATCTATTCATTATCCTTCTCCTCTCTTGTTTCTTCTTCAAAGTAGTACACACCTATACCAGCCCGATGCCTGCCTGTGCCGCGGATAGATGGATTGTTATCCCTGTCATGTTGTGATAACCAGGCATCCAATTCTTCGAGGAGTACTTGCCCCTTTTGCACTGATACCTGCCGGATTTCCGGCAGAAACTCAGCAGGAAGATTATCATAGGAAACCTTTCTCTGAAGAAATCTCTGACCGGCTTCCCTGGTAATATTATTGTCAATCGTAGATATAAGATCTCTGACATCCGTACCAAGAATGCCAAGTTTTTCAACATCACTCGCAGCAGGAACATACGCCCGCGTAAGAAGACTGATACGGCCAGAAGGCAGATGGTCAATCACACCGACCCTTTCAAGCTCGTCAAGCACTGCCCTGACAGGCATGTCGCCGCTATAATGCCTTACAAGCTCACTGAACGTCGCCCCGCTCCCGTCAATTGCCAGTTCTGCCGGGTTACCCCTGCTATCAGTGAACCTGCTGTCACGAACCCAGCCGGTAACGACCCTTGCAGCCCTGTTATATCGCTCAACAGTCTCTTCATTTCCTGTGTCTGAAAGCCCCTGAACCCTGCTGACCTCCTTGCGTGTCAATCCGGTAATTACTGAAACACGGGAAGCCGTCTGCCTTTTATTGGGGAGTCCGAACTCTTCCATAGCAACCTTTACATAGACATACTTTGCAAGATCTGCAAATGTCCCGTATGGCACACCATTACGCAACAATATCCTGACCAAAGGTCGCAGAAGACTTACTATTGCTGCAAACAGTGTCTTTTTAACATCCTCGCTCATATTTGGGATAATATTCCCAAATAAGATGAATGTCAAGTCTTTTTATTTAAGAACACTAAGAATTCTTGGAACAAGCTGCTTCTTCCTTGAAAGGACCCCTTTAAGATCAGCAATATTTGGGGTAATAACAGGATAACCTATTTTTGTAATTATGCCGGAATCTCCGGTAAATAACAGAAGACTGTTTTCATAAATTATATCAGACACAAGCAGGCAGGCAAGTGTCAACCTGTCTTCAATCATAATCTTGTTGAGAGATTCGAGAAGCGACTCTTTTATCTTTTCAAACGTCATCATCTCAATTACTTCAATCTGCCCTATCCCTATTTTTTCCTTTCCGACTTCGTAAACCTTGTAATCAGTCCTGATTATCTCATCAGGCGACTTCTTCAAAAGATCTGAACTCGCATTAAACAACTCCTCACCCAACTGTTGAATGTCCAGGCCCGCTATACCAGCCAGATAAGCAGCGGCCTTCCGGTCCCTGTCTGTCGTAGTGGGTGACTTAAGTATGACTGTATCAGATAATATTGCTGCCAACATGATACCTGCATAAGGCGGCTCAGGCTCCACACCATGTTTCAGGTATAACTCGGCGATGAGTGTATTCGTGCAGCCAACCGGTTCAACAACAAAAAGGATCGGATGAAGCGTCTGAAAACTCCCTATACGGTGATGATCAAATACTTCTGTTACTTCTGCCTCTTCGATTCCAGGGATAGCCTGGCTTGCCTCATTGTGATCAACAAGTATGACCTTTTTTCTGATATCCTTAAGCATATTAGTCCTTGTCAGGATGCCTGTGAGCTTTCCGTCAGTATCAACGACAGGACAACCCCGAAGTGAGGAATCAAGCATCTTTGACTTGACATCAAGCAGAAGGTCATACGGTGAAACAGAGAAGAATTCACTTGAGAAGACCTCTTTTGCAGGTGTACTCAGGTGCATCAATCTGACAGTAGTCGCTGTATCATATGGCGATGAAATAACGCTGACCCTGTTTTTCTGCGCCATATCAAGGACTGATTTCTCCGGCAGGAAACCACCTGTTACAATAAGGCATCGCGCCTGCCCCTCAATTGCAAGTCTCTGAATCTCCCTCCTGTCTCCGACAATAACTACACATCCTTCTCCTGAATAGTATTCCATGACCTGCCGGAAGCCTTCTGTCTCCATTGCGCCGACAACTATCCTGCCAGGCCTTGCGTCATTTTCATCAAATAGGAATAAGGAATTCCCCTGTATCGCCTTTGATATTCCAATTAAGGAGGCCACTATACGGTTGGACGTAGCAGCATCTGCATGACGCGCATAGAATTTTGCAAGGTCATGAAGCGTTATAGCACCTCTGTAACGTCCGTCCCTGTCTGTCACCGGGACCATCAGGAGGTCATAGTTATTCATCAAATCAAGCACATCGCCTACAGGCATTTCAAGATGAACTGAGAGCGGCTCAGAGGTCATTACATCCTGCACCCGTATCCTCACATCCGGCAGATAAAGTGGTGGTTCAATGCCAAACCGGTTGAGGACAAATTCTGTCTGAACGTTTATAGCCCCTGCCCTGGCAGCAATTATATTCGTACTGCCCGTAAGCTGCTTAAGACGGGAATAGGCAATGGCAGCACATATGGAATCCGTGTCAGGATTTCGGTGACCAATTACATATATATTCTGATCTGACATAATCGTATTATACTGCGACAGAAAATATCCTGCCGAAGATATATCCAATGCCTGCGGCAAGAGAACCAAGCAGAACAGTCTCTGCGCTGCTCTTTAACCAGTGCGTCCTGGTCAGCACAGTCTTGCCGATCCCTAACCCTAAAAGAATGGCAAGGGCAAGCGCGATGCTGAACTTTAGCGCACCCATTGAGTCATGAATAAAAGCAAACGGGAATATCAGCGGCAGCCCGCCTATGATAAATGATATCCCCATGATCACGCCCACCTTTACCGGATTGTCAAAGTCTTCATCTACAATCCCAAGCTCATCCCTCATCATGAACTTAATCCATCTATCCTTATCTGAAGTAACCCTGTGCACTATCATCTCAACCTCATCCTCTGTAAATCCGTGGTCAGTAAATATATCTCTTATCTCCTGACGCTCCTTCTCAGGGGACTCAATTATCTCTCTCTTTTCACGCTCTATCTCCCGCTCAAAGAACTCTTTCTGTGACTTGGATGCAAGATAGGCCCCGAGGAACATGGAAACAGCGCCGGCAATCATCGCAGCCATGCCTGTGAGAAAGACTATCCGGCTGTTATTGATGGAGCCTGTAACTCCTGCCACAAAGCCAACAGTACTTACAAGCCCGTCATTCATCCCAAAGACCACTTCCCGGATCTGCCTCCCTTTGGGCGTATGCCAGTCCTCATCATGATACCTTTTATGAGGATGCTGCACCTCATCCCTGTTTCCAAACCAGGTCTTTACGATTTGTGGCAATGTTATCTGCACAATGATTGATTATATGGCATTTGCAGGTGATTTGACAACTGAAAGAAGAGGATACGGCAATCTGCTGTCTATGACAGATTTAATGCGAAAGAGATAGCGCTGCGCACTTCAAACATTTTTTCCATTGATAACGTAGTGATCAAGGAACCAATGTTTGCCTTTGATACGGTCTGTAAGTGATCGCAATTAATAGCACAATCATTATTCATACCGTCATTCTTCGATAAAAATACTTCGCTCGGGATGTCTCTGATTGCAGAAGTTACAGGGGCAACTGTAACTTCACCCAAATATTCCAATATGGAATTCCTGGTTAATATGACAACAGGGCGCATTTTGTCAGGGTTCGTGAATTTGTACCACCTCACCTCTCCACGCTTCATTCATCACCCCAGTTCTGCTCTGATTCCCAAACACTGAATTCGGTCTTATCAACAGGATAACGAGCGTAGCCTCTTTTATGTTTTTTTTCAAGAAGTTCCGTGTTTACTTGCTTAATAGCCTCTTTCAATGCCTTCCTGGTAAAAGCAGAACGTGTTGTGTGCAATTTCCTGACAATTCCATCAACGGCTTCCACAAGGTCGTCATCCAGCGTCATTTGAATAGTCCTCATAAGCCCCTCTAAATAATGTGATTATTTATAGCTATAATATCCAACATGAGATCTAATGTCAATTCCACTACGGGGAAAATAGTCGCTGTCCCTATTTTCCCCGGGTCATTCTGAATGGATCTAATATACTTTCAGCTTCTCTTTTGGACATTATGCCTTTCTCTATGACAATGTCCCTGACAGTCCTGCCTGATGCCAGCGCCTCCTTTGTTATCCTGGCGGCGGCCTCATATCCTATAACCTGATTGAGTATTGTAGCAAGAGATATGCTCCTGTCGGCAAACTCCCTGCAACGTTCCTTATTTGCCTCAATCCCCTTTACACACCTGTCAGCAAACAATTGCAGGACATTCGTCATCAGGTGGATGGACTGCTGCAAATTGTGATTAATAACAGGCATCATGACATTTAGTTCGAGCTGGCCAGCCTGTGCCGCAAGTGTTATCGCCGTATCGTTTCCAATGACCTGAAAGGCGGTCATGTTTAGCACCTCTGCCATAACCGGATTGACCTTGCCAGGCATGATTGAAGAACCGGGCTGGACTGCAGGGAGACGTATCTCAGCAAGGCCAGTCAGGGGACCTGAGCTCATAAGCCTTAGATCATTCGCAATTTTTATCAATTCGATAGAAAGAAGGCGCAGGGCCCCGGACAGAGATACAAAATCTCCCATGCTCTGCATAGAGGCGATCAGATTGCCGGATCCGGTCAATCTCAGGCCTGTAATCTCCCTTAGATGCCTGATTATTTTCTTTTGAAATTGGGGGTGCGTATTTAAACCTGTGCCTACGGCAGAACCACCTATGCCAGAGATGAGCATGCGTCCCCTTGCCTGTTGAATCTCATGTAGCACACTATCTATTATTACTCCGTATGCCCTAAATTCCTGACCAAGCCTTATTGGAACCGCATCCTGAAGATGTGTCCTGCCTGATTTGATCACTTTATCAAATTCCCTGCCTTTTTTGTGAAACGCCTTCGACAATTCTTTCAGCACAGCAATCAGCTTATCAGTTGCAATTACTGCCGCAATCCGCATTGCAGTGGGAAATACATCATTGGTTGATTGGGACATATTTACATGGTTATTCGGATGTATAACCGAGTAGTCGCCTCTTTTGCCTCCAAGTATCTCTATCGCCCTGTTTGCTATTATCTCATTGGCATTCATGTTGTGGGATGTACCGGCGCCTGCCTGAAAGACATCAACAACGAACTGGTCGTGCAACATGCCTTCAACTATTTCTCCTGAAGCCTTTGTAATTGCATTACCTCTCTGCCTGTCAAGTTTTCCAACTTCCATATTTGCGAGCGCAGCAGCCTTTTTTATCATGGCTGTTGCAATAATGAATTCCTTATATTGCAGAATACCGCTTATAGGAAAGTTCTCAATAGCGCGTACAGTCTGGATGCCGTAGTAAGCGCCCGCAGGGACATTTAGCTCACCCATTGTGTCTCGCTCAATCCTGAATTGTCGTCTTGCTTTTTTCATCAATTATAAGTACCCTAAGACCGTCACTTCCTGCTGCCACATAGATGTTGCCATCATCACCGATAAATATGTTTTCTATCCCATCAACAAACTCATATTCTATCGCCCACCTCAGTTTCCCGGGCTGACTAATATCAAAAGAAGTTATTTTTTTTCTGCCTGCCACATAAAGCCTGTTTTTATGCTGTAGTATATTCCTGATGGGATATGGCACCTTTTTAGTACTAATCTTCCTTATCAGCAAAGGATCAGAAACATCAAGCAAAACAATGCTGTCATCAGCCACTGCATAACCATATTTGCCATTGATATAAATATTACCAATGTTATCCATACTAAATTGTGTCTTCTTTACTGGATCTTTCATTTCGCCTGCTTCAACGACACTAAGCCCCACCCCCCTCTCTGCAATATAAAGATCCCCGTCTGATACAGCGATACCACAGGGGATATTCGCAGTCTTGTAATTTCCAATTAAGGCCGGTCTTGCAGGATCTGATACGTCAACCACCGCTATGCCATCTTCTCCATCAGCAATAAAGGCTTTATTACCCTCTACGACTACATGACTTGCTATACCCCTTGTGTCAAGACCACCAATTCTTCCTGGCCTGTATATATCACTGATATCAACGATGTGCAAACCGGCATCTCCGGCTCCGATAAACGCCAGATTGTCACGAACAAATAAATCTACTGAATTCCCCGGCAGTTCCAGTTCGGCAATCCATGCAGGGTTATCAGGATTGCTTATATCTATTACCTGCATTCCCTTTGAACCGGCAGCCAGATACACATACTTCCCCCTGACATAGAGATCATGAGCATAACCATAATATCCATACCCCCCGGCTTCAATCGGTTTTTCCGGATCCCTGATATCAATAACCTTAATTCCGCCTTCCCAATCCGCCACATACGCATAATCACCCTTAACCTTGACATCCCATGCCATACCTTTTGTATCGAGAGCGCCTTTAATCACAGGACTTGCGGGATTGCCTGCATCCACTATCTGCAGACCACTCTTCCAGTCAGCTATGTAGGCATATCGTCCAGCTGAAGTTATTCCCCTCGCATTCCCAGGCGTCTTCATCCTGCCTGCAATCACCGGATGCACAGGATCCTTTACATCCAGGATGTGGAGTCCGGAATCATATGACACGACAAAGGCATATCCTTTATCAACAAATACATCCTCAGCTCCCACCGCTTCCGGATAAGCGGAAGCGATTACAGGATTTACAGGATTACGCGCATCTACAATAAGAAGGCCGGACTTATCAGCTGCAACATATGCATATCCATCACTTACAGTTATCCCCCATGCAAGCCCCTTTGTATCAAACCTGCTCAGTAGTTTGGGATCCCGTGGATCTTTGACATCAATAATTGAAACCCCTCCCCTGTGGTCAGCCACATAGACCATGTTATCCACGACCTCTACAATATAGGCAAGTCCCTGGGTCTGATAGTGGCCTACTATCCTGGAGTTTAGAGGATCGCTCACATCAATGATTTGAAGTCCATGGTCATCATCACCAACATAGGCAATGTTGTCTTTTACAAAAATCCCCTTAGGAGATCCCGGCGTATGGACATTTGTCAGGTGAACCGGCCGGTAGGGATATGTTATGTCATATATATGCAGCCCGGAATTCCAGTCTGCAAGGTAGAGGTAATTTCCGGATATGAATATCTTCCTCGCATAACCACCTTTTGTATTATCACTTACTGTAACACCTTCAGACACAGTGCACAGCATATTAAGTGTAACGATTAGCACTAATGAAATCCATATACCCTTTTTCATTTTCCTCCTACCGCACCTCCATCTCAGTTGCCCATTCAACAACCTCACTCGTAATAACCTCCCGCTTCCCTGCAAGATAACCGTA
Organism: Nitrospirota bacterium; assembly: GCA_020851375.1. NCBI lineage: Bacteria > Pseudomonadati > Nitrospirota > Nitrospirota bacterium. The sequence continues at coordinate 9,780 of JADZCV010000045.1, forward strand.
CCACTTAACAAATGAATCTATGACAACGATAATCGCGAGTATTGCCATAGCTGCCACGAGTCCGGCATCAAGCCTGAATGCAATGGCCTCGGTAGGTGTTGCAGCCTTAGTCGCCTTCCCTAAAAACATGTAGAGGAGTTTATATGAGGCTGTCATTGTCATTACAAACATAAAGACCATGGGGATAAATGTCACCCATGCATACTTAAGCCTGTCCATTTTTATGAGGATAGTCGTTCCGACGCAGAATGCGAGGGCTGCCAGGAGCTGATTTGCAACACCAAACATAGGCCATATGGTGGATATACTGCCTGAGTATATCAGGTAGCCCCATGCACCAACTACTACAAGGCTTGTAAGGATGGTACCGGGCATCCAGTTTGTCCTGGCGAGCGGTCTGTAAGCATAACCGCCTAATTCCTGCAATATAAACCTTGCGACCCTTGTCCCTGTGTCTACTGTTGTCAGGATAAAGAGCGCCTCAAACATCAGTGCAAAGTTATACCAGTACGGCATCAGTCCCTTCATTCCCGGAAGGTTCGAGAATATGTACGCCATCCCAACGGCAAGGGATACTGCCCCGCCGGGCCGTCCGGCCACATCAGTCCCAACCATGCCTGACAACTCCTGAACTTTAGAGACAGGGAAACCCATTTGAGCAAGCACATCAAAGGGCAAGGTAGTGTTTATTGCAAAATAATCACCTGGTATCAGTATTGTTGCTGCAACTACAGCGATGACTGCAACAAAACCCTCTGTCAGCATGGCTCCAAAACCTATCACCTTAATCTCCGACTCTTTCTGAATCATCTTGGGCGTAGTCCCTGAAGAAATGAGGGAGTGAAATCCTGAGATTGCACCGCATGCTATAGTTATAAACATGAAGGGAAACACAGCCCCGGGGATTACCGGGCCGCCCCCGCCAACAAACGCTGTAACTGCAGGCATCTGGATATCAGGGGCAAGGATTATGACACCGGAAGCAAGGAGCGCGACTGTCCCTATCTTCATATAAGTTGAGAGATAATCCCTGGGACACAGAAGAAGCCAGACAGGAAGAACTGATGCTATAAAACCATATGCAGCCATGCAAAAGACAAGGGTGGTGCGCGAGAGATTAAAATAAGGTTCAAGGAAAGAACCAGGAACATACCTCCCGGCAATTACAGCGGTCAGGAGGAGAATAACCCCAATGGCGCTTACCTCACCAACCTTTCCATACCGGATTTTATACAGATAAATGCCCATAAACAATGCTATTGGCATGGTAGCAGCTATGGTAAATGTCCCCCATGCACTCTTCGTAAGCGCATTAACCACAGCAAGTCCAAGTCCTGCAAGGGCAACCAGGATAATGAAGAGAATGGCAAGGGCGGCTGTAACACCGGCAACCGGACCAACCTCATCCTTTGCAATCTGCGCGAGAGACCTGCCGTTTCTCCTCACAGATGCTGCGAGGATGACAGTATCATGCACAGCCCCTCCAAAAGAGGCCCCAATCAAAATCCATAAAAATCCCGGAAGATATCCGAATTGCGCTGCAAGGACAGGTCCTATAAGGGGACCAGCGCCGGCTATTGCCGCAAAGTGGTGGCCAAACAACACCCACTTATGAGTAGGATGATAGTCCCGCCCGTCTGCCAGCCTTTTCGATGGTGTAAGCCGCCTGTCATCCAGTGAAAGCACCTTTGCAGTTATGAATGCTCCATATAGCCTGTATACGATTATAAAAAGACATGCAGCAGCAACAACAAGCCAGAGCGCATTAACCTTCTCAGCAGGGTTTATTATTCTGGTAACAACAGAAAGGGCGAATGACCCGACAATAGCAAGTATTACAGTAATTAGCGTTGACAGTTTCATGATCGGGTCCCCTGAATATATTTGCTGCACAGCCGTTTATAAAACATCTCAGCAAGATCGAACAGGTTTCTTGTATCCGCCTCATTATATCTTATCAGCAGGTCCAATGCCCTGTTGTCGCCATTGATATAACGGTTCCACAGAATAACTGCATCATAACCGCTCATTCCTGTGATGTCATCATCCCTCCTTATCCCCAGATATGCCTCAAACTTCTTAAGACCACCCCTCATCCCGAGTTTGTGTCCTGCCAGACAGAGGTCAAAATGCGGGAAATTTATATTAAACCCGGGCATACACTTTTTAAGAAATGGGACATCAAAACTGCGCCCTGAGAATGTAATCAGGAGTTTATAGCCTGACAGGACATCAGACAATGCCCTTTGGTCCAGATTTATTCCCTGAATATATGTCTTCATGCCATTACAGTCATACAATCCAACAACAGTCACGGCATCTTCACCAGGATAAGTCCCTGTTGTCTCAATATCAAGACATACCGAATCCTTCCGGAACTCATCAAAGAGTCTCCAGTGTTCATTGTGATTCAATCTTGATACAAAGTAAGAACTGTCACAATTGTTCAATGCCGATAATGCCCCCGTCAGCCTCATGTCAAGCATATGTTTTCTTACCGGAGAAATGCCCCTGATATGACTTTTCCCAAGAAAGTCATTCCAGGTGACAGCCCCCTCCTTCCATATATGCCTCTCAAACCTTGTGCCGATACCCGGCAGGAAACAGAAAGTACGTCTGATCATTCAGTCAATTTTAATATCATAATGAAGTTTAATCAAGGGTGTGATAATATTACAGACCTCACCATGTTCAGAAAAAGATTCGGGATACAGCTTAAAATTGTCATTGCCCTGCTGGCCGTAGGACTGATATCCGGACTTGTCAGCCTTATCTTTACCTTCATGACAGAAACCCGTGGTATTGAGGACTCCTTTGGCCCTGTATTCCAGACAATTGCAACAGAGACTTCCAGAAAGATTGACATGATAATAGATAAGAAGGCTCAGGATGCAAGATCACTCGCCGCAATGCTGGGCACAAACTTCAATTCTCTCTCCGGCTCAGATATTGAACGTTATATTGAGCGGTACCAGAAGGAGCGTGGTGATGAGGTAATCTCGATCCTTGTCACAAACAAAAAAGGCGTCACCATGGCCGCAACCCAGGGCAGAATATATTCCCGGAAACAGTCCACAAGGACATTTGTTGAAAGATTCTTCCTCTATGACATTGATATTGACGGACTCAATCAGACCTCTTCAATATCAATGTCAGCTCCAATTACAGAAAGTTTGACGGGTGAAATAGCCGGAACACTCAACATACTATATGACCTCAGGGAGGTTTTTAGTGTCATCTACAACCTCAGGATATGGAAAACCGGCCATACTGACCTTGTTTCCTCAGACGGGACACTTCTGGCGTGCTCTCTTTCATCTTTCCCGGGCCACAATATCAGCAACAGCATGCTTCACCAGCTCTCATCAACGAAACCAGGCTGGATGAGGACACATAGTGAAGAACATGGCATTACAAGCAGCATAACAGGCTACTCTCCGGTCAGTACTGAAATTGATTCAGGAGAAACTGTTTCAGAGGGAAGAAAGCTGTATGTACTTGTGAGCCAATTTTATCAGGACTCATATTCCCCTTTTTATGATCTCCTCAGGAAGACTTTATTAATAAGTCCTGCTGCCATACTCCTTCTTTCCTTCTTTGTATATGTTACCGGAAAATGGATTGCAAAACCGATCAAAGACCTGAGCAGGGGTGTGGAGCTAATGGGACAGGGCGAACTAAATCATGACCTGAATATAAATACCGGTGATGAGATTGAACAGCTCGCTGATAATTTTACACAGATGGCAAAGAACCTGGGAAGCAAATTTGACGAGATACGGCTTGAGAAGGATAAATTAAACACTGTAATGGATAATATCGGAGATGGGTTGATCATACTGGATCAGGACTGCAGGATCAAACATATGAACACAAAATTCATAAAAGAACTTGGCAGGGACTCTATCGGAAAGTCCTGCAGAGAGGTATTCGGATTTGAGGATCTGCCCTGCAATAACTGCTCCGTCAGAAAAGAAGAGGATTTCAGGCCCCATACGCTTGAGGCTGATACAAACAAAGGCCGCTCATATATAATTACACACTCCAGGATAAAGAACCTTGACGGCACATCATCAACCATAGAGGTATTTACAGATATAACTGAGAGGAAACGGCTTGAACAGCAGCTACTCAACACAGAGCGGGTCGCTGCCCTGAGCCGGTTTTCATCCACATTTGCCCACGACCTGAGAAATCCCATCATTGCGGTAAAAAAGACGCTTGAAATGTTAAGGGATGCACCCTCATTAACAGGTGCCCCGGCAAACAGCGGGATATATACTGACTTGATTTCTACCTGCGAGCTTACCCTTTGTCTTATAAACGATGTCCTTGATGTGCACCAGGTAAGCTACAGCGAACTTCCGTTGATTTACTCATCTTTTTCATTGTCTGATGCGCTGTCTGAGGTCGTATCTCTTTTAAGGATTGAAGCAATGGAGAAAAAAAATATTATCGAAATAAACGGCAGAGATGACATATCAGTCGAAGGTGACAAGAGACGTATCCAGCGCGTCTTCATAAACCTGATGAGTAATGCGATCAGACACTCGCCGCCTGAAGGGACGATCAGGATTGAATTCCAATCCAATCAACAGCACATCCCTGATGATAATTCATCGCTCGTATTTTCCATTGAAGATGAGGGACCGGGAATCCCATTATCTGACTTGTCAAATGTGTTCGATCTGTTCTATAAAAAGGATATCGAAAATATCAAGTCAGGAACTGGTTTGGGACTCTATTTTTGCAAGGTTGTAGTGAACGCACATGGCGGAAGGATATGGGCCGAGAACAAAATCAGCGGTGGCGCTGTATTCAAAATAGAGATGCCACTCGTCAGAAGGAGCGGGAATGCCAATTAAAATTCTTATTGCCGATGACCAGCGTCTGTTTCGCCAGAGTCTTAAATATCTGATTGAACAGGAGAGGGATATCAGGGTTGTAGCTGAGGCTGCAAATGGTCAGGACGCCTGCACCCTGTCCCAGGAATTCAATCCTGACATAGTGCTGATGGATGTAGATATGCCGAAAATGGATGGCATAGATGCCACCCGACTGATCCTTGAACGAAAACAGGATTCAAAGATATTGATGCTTTCAGTTCATGACGATGATGAAAGAATAATCTCCGCTATGCGCAATGGCGCACTCGGCTATATACTCAAGGATGCAGACCACAGGGAATTTATTCGCATAATAAAGAGCACTTACAAGGGCGAAGAAATTATATCGCCGTTTATTGCGAACCGGACACCACGAATTATTTCAAGGATAAGCATGGCAACTAAAGACAATTTGCACTTTACACCCGGCAATGCATCAAAATTGTCAGCACTGACCGATAGAGAGGTCCAGATCGTGAAACTGCTGGCAGACGGTAGAAGCAATAAGGAGATTGCCGATTCCATGTTTATTTCCATTGAAACAGTCAAATCCCACCTTCAGACTATTTATAAAAAACTGGAAGTGAAGGGGAGGACAGAGGCAGCAGTCTGCTATCTGCGCGAGAAGCCCGCACAAGACACCCTATAGTGTTAGCCGAAATCACTCGCCTGAGCCATTTCCTGCGCCCCATAGTTAGCTGTTTTCATCCTTATGAGCGATTTACTGCCTTATTGCAATTTTGCTATTTTTAGCTCCATTAAAGGAGGTGCATCATGGCAAAAGGATTCTGGAAATCGGGCCACCCCCCCACTCTTCTTATGGCATTTCTTTACTTCGACATGAGCTTCATGTGCTGGATGGTAAACGCGGCAATGGCACCATTTATAAGCCAGCAACTTGGTCTTTCACCTTCACAAAAGGGACTCATGTTGTCAATACCCGTCCTGGCCGGGTCTGTACTTAGGATCCCCCTTGGGCTTGTGGCTGAAATAGTTGGTCGAAAAACTGCAGCAATAATCGGACTTGCTATAACTATTGCAGCCATGTTCTATGGATTTGCCTTTGTAAATACCTATGCTGAGGTACTTTTAATGGGGGCTCTCCTTGGTGTGGCAGGGGCAAGTTTTGCAGTCGCCCTTCCACTTGGGGCCGGCTGGTTCCCACCACAGTACCAGGGACTGGCTATGGGTATAGCCGGCGCCGGAAACAGCGGAACAATATTCGCCGGACTTTTTGCCCCGCCCCTTGCTGAGATGTATGGCTGGAATGTCGTATACGGCTTTTTCGCAATCCCTATTATCGTCGTTCTTGTCCTTATGTGGATTGTTGCAAAAGAACCACCTGATAAGATGGAGAAGAAAAAGGCTACCCAATACCTTAAGGTATTGGCAGAAAAGGATATATGGGTATTTAACATCCTTTATTGGGTGACCTTCGGTGGATTTGTCGGGTTCGCCAGTTTCGTGCCAACCTTTGTAGCAGACCAGTATGGAATAAGCAAGGTTGCGGCCGGACAATTCATGATCCTCGTTGGGTTCTCCGCAAGTGCGGTACGTGTAGTCGGCGGCTGGTTCGCTGACAGGTTTGGCGGCATACGAGCCCTGAGCGGCATATACATAATCATTCTTATAGGCGCCCTGGCAGCAAGTTCACTCCCGTCACTATATGTCTTGCTAATTGCACTTTTTATTATGGCAGCAGGGATGGGGGCAGGCAATGGTTCAGTCTTCCAGTTGCTGCCTCTCCGCTTTCCACAGGCCAAGGCCATTACGTCTGGCATAGTGGGAGAATTCGGATCTCTTGGGGGTGCGTTTATCCCGATGATTATGGGCTGGTCCATGCAGTATATAGGAAATTACTCTTTAGGGTTTATCATATATGGCATAACTGCAATAATAGCCTTGTCTATACTTCTCATCGTCCAGAGAAAGTGGACCACCAGCTGGGTGGGGAAAGGTGGCAAGGCTCTGCCTGAGACGAGAGAATATTCAAGTGAACCGACATGGGAAGCATAAAAGAATACAAATCACCACCCACAGAAGATCAAAATGAATACAGGAGTATAGTATGTCCTGTCAACGACTCTGCCTTGTCCATCAAGGGAGAGGAAACGGCTGCATACCTGAGCAAACTATCCGGTGCCCGCCTCATTCTTCTGACTGTTGTAAACAAATGGAATAAAGCTGAACCAATGACGACGGATTCCCGTGAATGGAGTGACATTCATGATACGTGGCTGGGCGAGGGACGGGCATTACTGGAGAAGGCAGAAGATAATCTCAGGGAACAGGGCGTAATTAATATTGAGACAGTGCTCAGGGAAGGAGAAATCATTACTGAAATACTTGCAGAGGCAAGGAAACGAAAGGCTGACCTGATAGTAATGTCTCTGCACAGGATTCCAATGAAACGCTTCCTTCCCTGGAGCATAATGAACAAGATAACCAGAAAAGCGCCTTGTCCTGTTTACTGGGTCTTTGATTAGTCCAGTGATACGCCTGATTATTCCATCTCTATCTTATCAGCTGTCATAGTCCCATCACTTGAGAGACTAACATGCAACTCTACTTTCTGACCTGGTAGTAAGAAACCGCATGTAACAAACTCAGCTGAATCATCAAGTGATATAACGGCCTCTGTTATATCAATACTGACATTGACCCCATCATTCTCAGAAGAAAGAATCAGAGTATCCGGCAGATCAGGGTTGTCACAACCGATTATCTCTGTAATCAGCCCTTTGACTTCCTCTACTTTCATATCATCCCAGCCCTTGTCATCAATCAATGATGGCATTGTATAAGCGAGAATAACCGGCCTCAACTGATATTCATCAAGACCAGCAGGATTTGCAATCTTGATAGAATCCGCAGGAAGCAGATCAAAGACTATGTATTCAGTCGTGTCAGGACCAAGATAAATATCGTTCTTAAATTTTATATCAATCTTCCCGGAAGGGACATTAAGCAGATAAGCATCGTTATCCGTACATGGGTTCAATGGGTCATCAGCAACACCATCAGGAAGTGCATAGAAACAGTTTTTGCCTGTTGTTTCATCCAATTCAATCCTTGCCTTTTCATAATAACCAGCCATGTCTGCCGGGACTGGGACCAGTGACATGAGGGACGCATTATTACCCTGTAGTGTAAGCAGGTCATATCTGGCAGTTCCCTCGAATACAGTCAACCATTTATCTTCATCCATGCTACCACAATCATTGTCATTTTCAATACTGCCCTTCATGATAGAAACTTTTTTGATGGTCACCCATAGTTGTGAGAGTTCCGGAATGTCATTTGCTCTGTCAGACGGACGAGAAAGCAGATCGTCTTTGATGAGTATCCCTACTTTTCCTGCATTAGCGCCGCTGGATTGCTCTCCTCCTGTACTGCCCGTACTGCCGCATCCAACAATTCCGGTGAAGAAAATAATGCCTGCAATTGCAATAAGACCAGATTTTAACTTCATAGTTGTCCTTTCCTGTTTAAGTTTGCTTCATTTGGGATTTTATTCCCATTTTAATGTCTTGTCAAGACATTTATTAGCTCACTCATTTTTTTAATTATCACATCACATCCTGCCTCTTCAAGCTCTTTCCTGCTGCGGAAACCATATTCAACACCAATTGTTGCAATACCTGCCTTCTTGCCGGCCTCGCAATCTACAGGACTGTCTCCTACAATAAGACTCCTCTCTCTCTCTACCCCTGTGTAAGAAATAACCTTCTCAAGAGGCTCAGGATCAGGTTTTCTGTTTGTGACAGAATCACCGCCAAGTACCATCCTGAAATACTTTATAATACCCAATTCAGTGAGTATCTTTTCTGAAAATTTAGCAGGTTTATTTGTTACCACTGCCATAATCGTGTCTCTCTGACTAAAATATTCTATAGTCTCCATTACCCCAGGATAAATATACGTACTTACAACACTGTGCCCCCAATAATACTCAAGGAACTTTACCCTTGCATATTCTATACGGTCTGCCCCTTCATCCGGCATCATCTTGCCAAGCAGTGACTTCACCCCCCACCCAATCCCCTCTTTCACCTTCTCCGTGCTCACCTTCCCGTGCCCCAGATCAGCTATGGCCATATTTGCAGCCCATGCTATGTCCTCACTTGAATCTATTAATGTTCCATCGAGATCAAATATAATAAGGTCTGCAGTAATATTCTTCACAATCCCCCCATTTTTTATTCGTCTGACTTTTTTTAAAATACACCATTCAGGTGATTTACACTACATTTTTTACATGCTACAGTGTTTATGAGATTGATTATCATTACCATTAGTAAGGAGGTGAGTATGATGGAAAGATACATAATTGAGTCACCACACACAAAGGAGGAGTGTCTGAAGGCATTAGACGAAATGCTGTCAGAAGGACCATCTGTTCTTAGCAAGTTCGATTGGGGTTGTACTGCAGGGGACCACACTGGCTATGCCATTATTAATGCAAACAGCGAAAATGAGGCAATGAATCTGGTTCCCCGATTTATCCGGAACAAGGCGCGCGTTGTCCGGGTAGACAAATTTACCCCTGAGCAGATCAAATCCTTCCATTAATTTCATTCTGACACAACAATCCTTCCTTATAACCCTTATCCCATATAATCCTGGGATAAGGGTTTTTTTATGATTGTGATATAATAACGTGTTTTACTGAAATCAGGAGTCACTGCATGGAATATCGAATTGTTCTCTGTCCAATTGATACCCCGGAGCATTCTCACAAAGGGATAGATACTGCAATGTATCTTAGCAGGATTTCAGGGGCAAGACTTGTCCTGCTACATGTAGTTGAGAACTGGTACAGGTCTCAGTCATTTACCACAAACTCGCCTGAGTGGACTGCAATCCACAAGGAGTGGCTGGATGAGGGCAGAAAACTGCTGGAAGATGCTGAGTCAGCGGTGCGCAAATCAGGGGTCAATAATGTGGAAACAGTCCTTGCAGAAGGGGACATATCGCACGAAATAATTGCTGAGGCTAAAAAAAGACGGGTTGACCTGATCGTAATGACAACTGAACGCTACTCAGGGATTGAAAAATTATTTATAGGAAGTGTAACAGACAGGGTGACACGGAACACCCCCTGCCCTGTCTTACTGATAAACGAATAGTAATCAGCCGGCGCATATTTAAACCATGCCGCACTGGCCGCGTCCCGGGGATTCACAAGACCCGCATGGTGAGGGAGGCATGTCTCCGGATCTGCCATGAGAAACCGATGCGGCAAATACTGAAAACTGCTTTTTTACGCGTTCACTACCGCAATTAACACAGGCAGTCTGAATGTTTGTTTGTGAGACAAGCCTTTCAAACAGCGCCCCGCAATCCTCACACTTATACTCATACAATGGCATCCTTCCAACCTCCTCTGATGAACCTGATATTAGCACCGCAGAAAGCGTTTTGTCAATTTACCTGTATACCGCCTCATAATGGCTATTGATTTTTTCAGATTACTATGATAAGAACTTGACTAATCAAACTCTTTTTCTATATACAAATACCATGACTGGCCGTGATAAGGTTTTAGAAATTATCAAACGTCTGAAACTCAAATATCCAAAGGCTGGCACTTCTCTCAATTTCAGCACGCCTTTTGAAATCCTTGCGGCCACAATCCTCTCTGCCCAGACTACAGACAATCACGTCAACAAAATCACCGGTGAACTTTTTAAGAAATACCGTTCAATAAAGGATTTCTCAGAGACCTCATTGGAATCCCTGCAAAAAGATGTACGCTCTGTAAATTTCTATAAGACTAAGGCAAAGAATATTCAGGCGGCTGCAACATTGATTATAGACAGGTTCAGGGGTAATGTACCAAAGACCATGAAGGAACTTACTATCCTGCCAGGCGTTGCCCGAAAGACCGCCAACATAGTCCTTTATAATGCGTACGGGATAAACGAGGGTATTGCCGTGGATACCCATGTTAAAAGGGTCTCGTTCAGGCTCGGCCTAACAAAATATGAGGATCCCGTAAAGATAGAAATGGATCTGATGAATATTACAGAAAAACAGGAATGGGGACATTTATCTCATCTGCTGATATTTCACGGCAGGGCTGTTTGTATGGCTAAAAAACCAAAACACAATGAGTGTGCACTCTATGACATTTGTCCGTCTAATGGGATGTGATAATTGAAAGTTCTTGAGCCACTGAAAAAGACAGGACTTGTCATAGTTATTACAGGCAGCGGTAAAGGCAAGACTACATCAGCCCTTGGCATTGCGTTAAGGGCCGCCGGCCATAACATGAAGGTTTGTATAATATGTTTTATTAAAGGAGATATGTATTCCGGCGAGTTTGACGGTATAAAGCGATTAGCCCCTGAGGTTGAATTACATGTGACAGGAAAAGGCTTTTTAGCTATAATTGAAAGTCCATATACCTTTGAGGAGCACAGAGAAAGCGCACAAAAGGGATTGCAGCTGGCTCTGGATAAAATGATCTCCGGGGGTTTCGACATTCTGATACTTGACGAGATCAACAATGCCGTAGAACTTGGCCTTGTTGATCTTCAGCAAGTCATAGGGTTAATTAACAGCAAACCAAAACTGATGCATCTGATACTTACAGGCCGGGATGCCTGCCAGGAGGTGATTGAGAAGGCACATACAGTTACAGAGATGAAGGACATCAAGCACGCTTTTAAAACCGGGATTGAGCCCCAAAAAGGTATAGATTATTAGTCCTGACATTGATATAGTTTATAAGGAGGGTTTACTATGAGTCTATTAGATAATGTATTAGAGTCAATAGGTGTTACAGACACCCCTTCAAAGGTCATTGAAAACCCGTCTGAGACATTCTCAGGCACGCCGATTTCGCCTATAAAGTTTGGCATGCCAAAGGAGATAGAATCTATCTGTCCTGAATGCAAGGTATCACTTAGGTACTGAAAGAGAAGATAATTTCCGAAGGAAGGCCCAGGGAAGTTGAGATATTTGCAAAAAAGACGGGTATTGAGTGATGATAATGTTGAGGCAGTTGTGATATAATGAGATTATCATGAATGCGAAAGAATTTAAGAATGAAATAAAGATTCACGTTGAAGCAAGATATCCTGTGCTATGGCTTGTTTCCTTCGAGGAGCGCAGGGTAGAGAAACTTCTTGAAGGCCTGGCCGCTGAAACTGACTTCAAATACTGGTGCTGGTCTGTATCAAGGGGGCTGTACAGCGGTGAAAAAAAGAAGTGGGAGGCACTCGGCAGGGAAAAGGTACTGACGACGATTGAAGAGAAAATAGCAAAGAGCCAGAATGATAATAATCTCTTCCTGCTGAAAGACATATCAGGATATTTTAACTCACACGAATTTCTAAGAAAATTCAGGGACTTGCCTGCTATTATAGAAGAGAACCACCCCCTGAACACAGTATGCATCCTGTCACCTACCCTGACAGAGATTCCACCTGAGCTGGAAGAGGATATCGTGGTAATTGAGTTGTCGCTTCCTGACTATGATGAGATTGAGGAGATGGTCACAACGACCTTTGGGAAACTTATTCCTGAGAAATGGTATCCTTCAACGAGGGCAATATTGTACAAGTCCCTTCAGGGACTTTCGATGGATAACATTCGAAGGGTTGTCAGAAAGGCTATCACGCGGAATAACGGTAAACTTACAGAAGACTGCATAACATTCATCCAGGAAGAGAAGCAGCAGATTATCAAAAAACAGAAGACACTCGATTACTATACACATAAGGAAACAATTGAGCATATTGGCGGCCTTGGAGAAATCAAGAAGTGGTTCATTGAAAGGGAGCATGTATTCCGCCTTAGCAAGGAGAGGATTGACACACTCGGCCTTGACATCCCAAGGGGACTTATGCTTATCGGCGTTCCAGGATCAGGTAAAAGCCTTTGCTGCAAGGCCCTTGCCGGAATATGGAACCTGCCGCTGCTTAGACTCGATGTTGGAAGATTATTTGGATCAACAGTCGGTGAGTCTGAAAAGAATATCAGAAAATGCATCCAGCTTGCAGAGGCTGTAAGCCCCTGCATCCTCTGGATTGATGAGATAGACAAGGCATTTGGCGGAGTGGGAGGCTATCAGGGTGATTCAGGTACGCAGCTTAGGGTATTTGGGACATTTGTTACCTGGCTGCAGGAAAAAGAAAAACCTGTTTTTGTTATAGCAACGGCAAATGAGCCAAAAAACCTGCCTCCTGAGTTGTGGCGCAAAGGAAGATATGATGAGGTCTTTTTTGTAGACCTGCCAAGTGTCGAGGAGAGGGAAGAAATATTCAAGATACACATGGAGAACCGTGGACAGAAGACAACACCGTCTGATTTAAGGGAATATGCACAGAATAGTCACGGATACACGGGTGCCGAGATTGAGCAGGCTGTGAAAGATTCCATTGTGACGACCTTTAACAGGCTGCATGAGGGTAAGGCGGGTGAAGATGCTGAAGTGATGGTCAGCGAACTGTCAGGCCTTGATGTAAACAAGGCTACGGTTCTTGCTTCCGTCAGGAGCATAACGCCCCTTTCAATCCTGAAAAAGGAAGAGATAGACGAGCTTAGAAAATGGAGTCACAGGAGGGCAAGGCCTGCCTCACGCTCCCTCTTCCTGCAACGTGTGGAAAATCTTGGTGAACAGGAAAAGAGGAATATCGCCATACACGAGGCTTCTCACACTATCATGATGTGGCACCATTTCAGAAAGACTCCTGTTTTTATCAGTCTGGACACATATAAGGATTACACTGTCTACCTGCCCCTTACAGATTCAATGGAACATACCTTTACCAAGAAAGAGCTCGAGAAAGAGATCGGGATCATACTTGCAGGCATGGTCGCTGAAGAGGAGCTTATTGGAAATGACTCCAAGACAGTTGGCGCATCACATGACCTTATTGCGGCTACGGTTATCGCAAGGAAGATGGTCGTTGAATTCGGATTTGGTGACATAATAAGAAATACAAGCCTTTTGGCATTGCAGGACTTTGCACTGACATCAGGCAAGGAAATATTTGACGATGTACAAAGAATATTGGAAAATGCAAAGGCAGAGACAGAAGCTGTAATCAAGAGAAACCGGGACGTTCTCATGAGCCTCGTTGCAGAACTTGAAAAAGAGGTGCTGCTGAATGGTGAGGCTCTGGGTAAGTTTTTCAGCTATCATCACGTAGTGGACAAAATGGGCGTTTGATATGTCATTTTATTGCGTAATAAAGACTGAATTATCCAGAAAGAAATATGTCATCGCCGCCCTTGCAGAGATGCAGAGGAAGGGCGAGATTACGAACTATTCAGTAAGTCAGACTAAGGACAAGATTGAGGTTGACAGGGATGGCGAGGTGGTTACAGTATCAAGGACAAAGGAAGCTGCCAACTACGAGATTGGCGGAATCTCCCGTCCGGCACGGGAAATCAGTGACAGGATAAAACAGTTGTACGCCTATGAATCTATTAAAGACAACCTGCCGCTTGACTTCGAGATCTCAAAGGAAACGGAAGAGGCAGGGGAAATACATATAACGCTTAAGGGATGAATGTGTAAACAGACGGAAGGTAGATAGGCAGAAGACTGAAGGTAGTAATGATGGACAGGCAAATAAAAATAAAGATTACTAAAGACGGAAAGGTTGAGGTGGACTCGTCAGTATTTAAGGATTGCATGGATGTCGCAGACAAGCTGAAAGATCTTCTTGGAAGTGTTGAAAAGATTGATGTAAAGGATGAGACTGAAATTGCCCTTGAAAAGAAATTGAAGGTCGAGAGGGAATAGTATAGTCAATAGACTGTTCAAATGAACTATGAAGTCATCATTAATGTACATTCCATAATACCTGTATCCTGCATAAACGGCCCGGGAAAAAGGATGGTCGTATTCTTTCAGGGTTGCAACAACAAATGTCCCGGATGCTTTAATCCGGATACGCATGCGTTCGTAAAAAAAACCGGATATTCTCCCAAATCTCTTATAGGAAAGTATTTTCGCGCTGGCATTGAGGGATTAACTGTCAGCGGCGGCGAACCATTCTACCAGCGGAGGGGGCTCTTGCAGCTTCTCATATCAGCCAGGGAGGATTATGGACTTTCAACTGTTGTATATACCGGATTCTCCTATGAAAGGCTTTCTGCATCGCCCCCCGCCAGGGCAATCTTAAAATACACTGATGTACTTGTGGATGGCAGGTTTGAGATTGCAGGGAAAGAGCCTACGATGCTGGCCCGTGGCTCGACAAATCAGAGATTTCATTTTCTGAGTGATAAATACACGGAAGCAGATTTTGTCATGGATGGAAAAATTGAAATGATAATAGCTCCGGACGGGACAATTACCCAGACGGGTTTCAGCAAGGTGGCTTGATGGAAGAGAACAGGGAAGACATAGCCTGCATACTTGAGACATTTCCGAAGATCACGGACGTAATTGAACCGGAATCCAGGAAAAGTATCCTTTCACAGTGCGTCAATTGCATCAAAAAGATACCTAAAAAAATTGAATCCATGGCCGGCTACGAGTTATGCGTATCGTTAACCAGCCGGCTGGAGAACGCGTCGGAGAGAAAATGGCTGCTGCTTGCCATTGCCCGTGAACTGCCCAGGACACCGGAATTCCATATCCTTAGCCTTGATATATTTTCCCAGTCTGTCAGAGCGGCAAATGCGATTAAAGATGCGCGGATAAGGAAGGATGCGCTTCTCGATATAATACACAGCCTCCCTGAAAAGCAAGACTTCCAGCCCCTTTTTAGCGAGGCAATGAATCACGCAATAAAAGCGGCAGATGAGATAGGTGATCAACAGTACAGAGTGCACGCACTGCTAAGTCTTGCTAATGAAATTCCGGGGACTCTGGAATTTAATCACCTTCGGCTGCGGGCATTTAAGCTTGCACTCAATCTAGCGACCAATGTCAATCAGGCCCAGTACGATCAGCTCAGGCTCAAGCAGATCGCAAAGACCCTTCCCAAGGCCAGTGACTATGAGTTCTACAGACAGTATACCCTTCTCGGAATTGCAAAGGAGATTCCCAGGACAGGTGAATTTCTGGATCTTTACAAAGAGGCGATGATGCTCGCCATTGCAGCGGCAGTAACAATTGAAGTGCCTTATTACAGGAAATATGCACTCTGTTATATTGCAGAGGAACTTGCGGGAACGCCTGCACTGGCAGCCTTGTACAGGCATACCATGTCAGAGGCTCATAAGGCTGCATCATGCATTGAAGAACCGATTGTCAGGGTTCATGCCATGATTGATCTTCTGAAGCTCTTCCCTAAATCAGCAGACTTCTTTCCGCAGTTGAGTGAGGCGCTGACAAGTATCCTTGACTTCTATACTGTTCAAAGCAGGATAAAAGACATTACTCCAATGGATGTCCTGGATTTCGTCCTGCTGATGGACGAAAAAACCGTTGGAGACTCCAAGAAATCCAAATTTACAAAGGACAAGTATGCACACATACTTGCCAGGGATCTGGAACAATTCGGCCTCCTGCTAAACGATATCAGGCTGATTGAGGTCTTGAAACCATATACCCATGTCTGGATACGGCCAAAGACGCTGCGTACTGCAGTGAATAAAATAGTGGGACATCTGGAAAGCCTGAAGAATAGTTATCATGGCAGTGAGATAGAGCGGCCTGATTTTTCGGGTGAATTCTTCCATTCGGCTGACAGGCATCCCTCTTCTGAAGTCAGTAAAACAACTTCAGTGAAGGAATGTATGTCCATTGACCTTGGAGCAACAAACACTGTCATCATGAAACGCAAATGGGACATGCAGCCGGAATTTATTGA
Source organism: Nitrospirota bacterium (assembly GCA_020851375.1). Classification (NCBI taxonomy): domain Bacteria; kingdom Pseudomonadati; phylum Nitrospirota; species Nitrospirota bacterium. The sequence goes on from JADZCV010000045.1 coordinate 26,446, forward strand.
CATAAAGGGAATTACACGGCACTACGATGAAGTTCCTATTGTCCCTACTCTGCTTAACATGGAGACGGAGTCCATTGGGACAGCTGCCGGAAGTGATAATGTCGCTTTCAACTTCAAGAGGCTGCTTCTTGAAGGACACCCTGACGGAGAGAAATATTTGGCGAAGTATTTTTCTGCACTCTGCAGGCACCTGAAAGATGAAATTAAACGCCCGGGCTGGCTGTCAGTATTTTCAAACTCTCTTACAGACAAGCTGTACATTACTGCGCCAATAGGATTTCCTGACTATAGAAATGCATTAAAAAATATAGTTTCAAAGACCTTACGTGGTGTGGATACAGATATCCTCGAAGAACCGCTTGCCGCAGCCATCGGATATCAAATGGCTGAAAAGGATGATAAGGTCGTACTTCTGATTGACTTCGGCGGCAGCACACTCGATATTATAATTGCCAGGCTTAATATAAATGAGGCGCATGTTGTTGCCAAACCTGACAGATCCAAGATTATCGGTGGCCATGACATAGACAGATGGATTGCCGGGTACCTCTGCAAAAAACTCGGTATGGAAGGTGACAAGCCCCCGCGGGAGTTAATAGATAAGGCAGAAGAGATTAAGATCGCCCTTTCCGGCAGCAGGGAAGTTATGTTCCGGTGGGACAATTATGCTGTATGCCCTGTAACCAGGAAAGATGTCGAAGATATACTGAATAAACATGGTTTTTACGATTCGGTTGACAGGACCATATCGTACGTGCTCTGGAAGGCTGGAAAGGTCGGTGTAAAAAGGGAGAAGATTGATGCCGTACTGCTTACCGGAGGCTCATCCCAGATACCTTCTTTCAGGGAAAAGATTGAATCCCTCTTCCCGGAACTTTACAGACAAAACTGCATTTATAACCATAGTCCATTCTCTGCAGTTGCTGTCGGAGCTGCCATGTATGCCACAAGGAAAATAAGCGACAAACACCTGAGGCTGTCATATGCAATCCGCTATAAGACAAGGGACAAGGATGTGCCATTCGCATATGATATAATTTTCGAGAAAGGCGAGTCATATCCGTTTGAAAAGACATTCAGGGTCACACCTGCAAAAACACTCGGCGAGCAGAAACAGATATACATTGAACTATTCGAGGTGCCTGACAGGTATATCATAAGGAGATGGGAAAGAGAAGGGGGTATGGAATTTATTAAACAGGTGCTAAAGCCTGCAGATGACATGACCTTAAAGGATCTGAGGATCATTACACTGTCTTATGATGAACCTGTTGAGGATTATTCCCAAATAACATTCTGCGTGGATGAAACCGGCCTGCTGAAGGTCCGATACGGAAAACATGACAGAGAGGCTGCCACCGGAATAAGGCTCCAGTAATCACTTCAACGCTCTGCATCTGTCGCAAATTTTGTTAAATAATTCCGGCATCCGGGATTGAAGCTCAAATTCCACATCCTGACGCTGCACGACCCATTGCATTTACTTCGCAGCAATGGGTACCCCGCCTTTTTCAGCGTCAATCTCAAGTTATGTGCTGGTATATGATATAAAGCCACGAAAGAAACAGCAGCATCCCAACCCTGCTGGCATACTTGACGTACTTCCGGTTTCTGACTATCAGTATCTTTAATATAATCAATCCGAGTCCGGCAATCCACCCGATTACAGGCCACAATCTTATACCGCCATTGCTCAATGAAAGTCCTGCTACAGCAAGGTATATTAGGCAGGTTATATATCCGTCAAACCTGTGCATCCTGACCATCACAAAGGCAGAACTGCGATGTTTGCTTACGGTCTGTATCCCTGTAATAAAGCTCATTGTTGCCGTTATCAAACCGATCGAGGCAACGATAGTATTAATATCAAGTATTCTGCTAATGCTTGTCATGATTCTCTGTATATCAGGATGAATATCTTTCTCTGAATAAAAAACAAAACTATGCCAATGTATATCAGCAGAATAGGCAATATAACATAGAGATTCGTCCAGGTACTGTTGTCATTTACTATATTGCCTGTCGAGCCGCTCAGGATAATGCTATACGTATTTCGCATTACCTCATTCTTCTCTACCTTGTTATTATTGGAGACCCAGAGGGTTATTCCATTCCACTCATTCCTGTTGGCGATATTATCAACAATATTATTATTGTTGGATGAATTGAGGAATATCCCCTTCTCCTTATTTAAACTGGCCTCATTCTTTTCCAGCGTGTTATTGTGAGAGGAATCGAGATAAATGCCTGCAAGCTTGTTATACGCCGTATAATTATGTGCAAGTATATTGTTTCCGGATGAATCAAGAAAGATGCCATGCCGGTTATTGACAGCCTTATTGTCCCGTAGTTCAATATTTGCTGCATTATTGAGATAGATGCCGGCCACTGATGAATCAGAGACGGTAAATCCTGAGACAGTGACTTTACTTACCCCTGCAACCAGAATTACCGGCTCTGATGGTTTTGAAGCCCTTATCACAGTCTTGTCAGACCCATGTTCAGACTTAACTGTCACAGGTTTTGAGATTACGATGTTTTCGGCATACTCACCATCCCTCACTATAATGGTATCATTGGGAGCGGCATTGTTTATTGCGTCCTGAATATTCTTATAGTTATCCCTTACATAGCTTGTAGCCGCTTCCGAGATGTGAGATACGCCATGGGAAAGCAAACAGACAAGAAGGACGCTCAGTACTCTCAGGAACATCTCAGTGACAGTGATCCTTTTCTGCAAGCTGTCTCGCCGTGAATACAGCTTCCCTGTATTTCATCTGTTCAGGCGATGCATCTTCATGTTCATGAGCACCATGTGTGCGTTCACCCGCAGTTATTACAACATGAGACTGTTCGGCCTTGCCCATTTCTTCAACAAGGAACCGTCTGTCATCTGAATTGAGGCATTCCTCAATCATGGCAAAGAATTCCTCATCCTCTTTACTGATATGACTTCTCAGGTTGGATAATGCAGAACGAAGAACATTGTCCGGGATATCATCATCACACATTGCATTCCTGACAGAATGAAGGAGAACCATCAGCTCACGGTGATCCTCCTTGATAATCTCAATGTACTTTTCATTTAGCGGATCCAGCTTAATCAGTAGTGGGAACAGGACACCCTCTTCTTTGCGCAGAGAGTGCAGTACTATATCATTTTCCACCTCTGCCATAGCAATCCACAAACCATTGATGTCTCTCCTGATGATCATGTCCTCAATAACATCGAGTCTCCTAAGCACCCCTTGATGCTCCTCTCTCAGAATGGAAACAGGATTTATCTCCTCAGATTCTGCCTCAATACCGGCATCTTCGGATATATCACTTACCCGCCTTACATCCAGCGCCTTGAATGTCTGTGAGAACCCAAGCCTGCAAATGTTGCGGGGACTCCTGAACAATGTCTTGTCATCCTGCGATGAAGACATCTCTTCAAACACATCCTGATCAAGGTCAATTTCACCGGTACGGCAGCTCTTAATCTGACAGTCCGGATGCTGACATCTGTACTTTATTCTTAGATGATCTTTTGTCATAATATATTATCCTCTCATCAGACGTTTAGTGTCTCAGGAGCCTGTTTCATCTCAGGAATGCCGAATTTATCATTAAACTTTGTCACAAAATACATCAGCACCCTGTAATTAAAAAGCAGCGCCTTAAAGGTCTGAGTCTTTGTAAGCCCGTCAAAATAGAACTCATAAGAGAACTGCACCTGCTTGGCAATACCCTCTTGATCAAGATTAAGGTCATAACTTACCTCGGAAAACATCAGGTCTTTCCGGATCTCATTATAAAACTCCTCTCTCTCCTCATCTTTCATTTTCTTTAATTTTTCCGCATGCTCAGGCGCTATGGAAACTCCGTTTAAGATCAACACGAGTTGTGGATAATCCTTAGGCTGAATAATCCTCTGTTTTTTCATCGTCCCAACCGGAAAATCAATTTCAAAATGAAAATTAGCATTTTCATCCTTGAACTCATCTATCTGATGATGATTATCCTTCAGCCATTTTAATATTGTTTCCTTTGCCTGCTCTACTGTTGTAATCTCCAACTTATTCCTCCCTTTCTGTTAATAAAGCACACATCCTGCTTCCCTATTCGTGACCAGCGCCTATTTCCATCTTGTATGCCTGACACAACTGAGAGCACCTTGTACAGTAAAAGGTGTGCGTGAGGTCATACTCCTTGTGAATCTGGCATTTTTCACAAATACAATCCTTCTCCCATTTTATACTCTTGCTTGTCCCTACAAGCGGGAAACAATAACCGGTTGGAGCGTCACCCTTTACATACGTCGGACATGTTGTGCAAAGACACTTTCCTGTAACATATGCCTGCCTGGCATCAAACTCCTCCCTCTTCATGGATTCAATACCAAACTTATCAAAAGCACTGATTTCCGCCATGACCCACCTCCTTTGTTATGTCCCGATAAGAACCTACTTAAAGAATTACAGCCTGATGTATTTATCTTAAAGCTACTGCCACGCCTATGTCAAGGAAAAGAAAAATGGGGACAGGAAATAAATCTGTCCCCATTTTCAATGATTCCAGTCAACCTGATGTTTATGGATTCTCGCTTATGTATCTCTGTCTTTCAGCTTCGGATAACTTTGTCCACCAGGTGTTGCCAACACCCCAGTCGCCTCTTTCAGCTCCTGGCCTGTTATAATATATCCAGTTGAGAATTGTCCCTATAATGCAGAATATGGCTATCCCCCCGAAGAAGGGGATCGCTGATCCATATTTGGCAATGGCCGATCCCATCAGGGAAGAGAATATGAACGGGCCATATGCTGCCCACGCACCTGTCCAACCAAGAATCTGCGCCCCCCTTCGCGGAGAAAAGGCGTACGCAATCGGAAATTGGCGGAACGTTGAGAAGTTGCCTACCCCTGCGAAGAAGAATATCCCAAGCATGATATAGACAAACACAGGGAACTGATCAAGAGAGACAGGCGTCAGGAAACCACCGAATATCAGGCCCGCACACCCAGCTATGATCCCTAACCCTGAGATTGTTGTAAAGATCGCCCCTCCGAATTTGTCAGAAAGAGGCCCACCGGCAAACCGGATTACCGAGCCTACCAAGGGTCCGAGATACGCGTATTTCAGCGGATCAGGCGCCAGGGCCGGGTCCATGCCGGGGATATTTCCGTATATGATCTTTATCATGAGGGGGAATGTCGCCGCAAAACCGGAGAAGGAACCGAATGTCATGACATAGATCCAGGTCATAAACCATCCATGCTTATTGTCAGTCATATTCTTTATCATCGCTCCGATTGAGACCTTTTTCATAGGGATGCTCTTCAGGTAAAACCAACTGATCACACCGGCGATTATAAGAAACGGGATAAACCAGAAGGAGGCGTTCTGTAGCCATATATTCTTCTTGACCACCTTCTTTACCAGCACTTCCTGAATCTTGCCTGCCTCGTTCCTCTTGATCTCGGTAGTCATTCCCTTTGTCCGTTCTGTCTCAGCAATGACGATCTCCTTTATCTCCCCACTCTCAGTCTTCACCACTTGAATATCCGTGGCAAGATCCCCTTTCACAAAGACATCGGTGACTACCCCGGCCTCTTTCTGAACCTTCACATCAAAAACCGGTGCTGCCTTTGTAAAGAGCTGCGGTCCGCCGGCTGCTCCAATGACAACAAAACCGATGATAGCAGGCGCCACAAACTGGGTGACACTCACACCCAGATTCCCGAGCCCTGCCTGAAGCCCCATGGCCGTCCCCTGTAATCTTTTCGGGAAGAAGAGACTCGTTGAGGGCATAAACGATGAAAAGTCACCGCCTCCGAATCCGCATAGAAACGCTATGATAAGAAAATGCATGTAAGGAGTATCCGGGTTCTGTACAGCATAACCGAGCCAAACCATTGGAATAAGTTTTAAAAAAGCAGCAACTGTTACGGTATATCTTGTGCCGAATATGGGGATCAGGAAGGCATGAACTGTACGCAATGCGCCGGCAGCAAGCCCTGGCATTGCCGCGAGCCAGAAGAGCTGCATAGTGCCAAATCCCTTTTCAGGGGTAAAACCGATATTCGGCATTCGGACAACCACAGCGCTCATGACAAACCATGTAGCAAATGAAAAAAACAGGCCAAATGTGGTAATAGCCAGCGTCCCCCATGCACGTCCGCTGCCTTCTGATTTCCAGAATTGTGGGTCTTCAGGTTCCCACCTTTTTAACCAAGTAGACATTTTCTCACACTCCTTTTATTCTTGGAAGAAAATTCAGGATGAATTATCAATTAATAAAACAATCACCAATCTGCAATCAATTATTATTACAATATAGTTTCCACATCACCGCCTTTGGTTTGACATTAAAAAAGCGGGAGTCAGGGAAACCTGACCCCCGCCTGAGTATTTGCTGCAATCATGTCCAACTACTTAGACTGGACGATATTCTCAGGAGCCTCTCTCCTGTACCACCTGACAACCTGATACGGCCTCCAGAGATATGCATATGGCCTGATGACCACAAAATGTGCAAGTCTTGTGAAAGGAATCAATGCGATAAATATCATGGCATTGAAGATGTGCACCTTGGTTATCAACCTCAGACCGGATACATAAGACGGATCAGGCTGTAGTGTGAATATTGACCACATCCACGGCACTGCTGTAGCAGCATACCAGTTGGAACCCCATCTGTAGAAGATGGCATTGATAAGCCCCGTCGCAACCTGGATAAGGAGTACGATAAGAACGAGCACATCCCATCCTGATGTAACGGCCTTTACCCTGACATCAGTCAGTCTCCTGTATGTAAATACGAGGAGGCCGAAGAATGCGAGGAACCCGAGGGCAAGCCCTGAAAGCTCCAGCAGGTAAAGCCTTAGCGGCACGCCATTCCATGCCAGTATAGCCCTTGGGAAAATCAGGGCAAATATGTGGGTCAACAAGATGATCAAAATACCGTAATGCCATGGGAATGAACCATAAAACAGAACTGAGTTTTCAAGAAACTCAGACGACTGGCTCGACCAGGAATAACGGTTTGATGTATACCGCCATATTGAACCAACCACACAGATGGTCAGCAATATGTACGGCATAGCGCCAAACAAGAGAAAATGAAGTACATCAACTTGCACTGAATACATTTCTATTTAACCTCCTTTACATCCCTGTCTATAACTTTATAGACAGCAGTAATAATGTGCCTGTATGGGTTTTCCTGATTATGTTGAAAGTTCTTGTATAGTTTTTCCACGGCCCTGATGACAAAGTCCCTTCTGAAATCCTTTTTTACCTGCTCATCCTTTACATAAGCGAGGAATCTCAGCACAAGAGGGAGGTGATCAGGCAACTCCCCCTTGCTGAGACTTTCATACGGAAACTCAAACCTTCTGAACATCGTTTTGATGTTGACAAGGTTTCCGGACCTTTTAAAACCCTCAAGAATATGAGAACCAAGATCAAGAGAATAATCAGAGCTCATCTCAAAGGTATAAGAGTATACACCCTGCAGGTCATCAAGACTCATCTCTGTGAGTTCCTTCTTGAATTCCCTTAAAGAGTCTGATACCTCTTTTGGATATTCAGGATGACCGCTGATAATATTAATTGCCTCTTCTATTTTACCCTGCATTTCTTCATGAGGATAATCAAGAAGTCCTGCAAGCAGTGAATATGGATCTTTACCCAGGAGCGTCTCTGTCATATTTTACCACTCCCTTGAAGGGAACTCCTTTCTCTTTGGACCAAAGCCTACTGAACCCCTCTTCTCAAACATGTTTCTCGGGTCCACAGTGGTCTTGTTCTCACGATGTGTTTCAGGTATCACAAACCTCTCATTGTATGTTGCAAGCGAGTTGATCCTGTATATACCATGCACATCTTCTTCAGAAAGGCCTGTGGACGAAAGGGCATTTCTTACGGCCCCTTCTCCTACATCACCCACACGCTTCTGCCTCCAGTACATCCTGACTGCCATCTGCTTCTTCAGTGATTCCATTACAAGGGCCTCATTGCCGGCGGCAAGCAGATTTGCAATATACTTCACCGGAACCCTCATCTTGTCAATCTCATTGAAGAAATCATCCGCCTCAGGATCGAACGTACCTCCCCTGTCCGCCTTTGCCTGATGAAGGATCGGCGATAGCGGCGGAACATAGAAGTTCATCGGCAGAGTCCTGAACTCAGGATGATTCGGGAGGGATATCCTCCATTTTTTGAACAGGAAGTATGCCGGTGACCTCTGTGCTGCCATTATCCAGTTGTCTTCTGCACCACCCTTGCGGGCTGCTTCTATGACTTTTGGATCAAACGGATCAAGTATCAGGTCTCTCATACCCTCGACAATCCTGTCTTCAGGCAGTTTTGCCGTATCCTCTATCCTGTCAGCATCATACATCAAAACACCTACTGTCCTGATCCTTCCTGTGCAGGCATGTGCACATGCATTTGCCTGTCCGGTCTCGGTCCTCGGGTAGCAGAATATGCACTTCTCCGATTTACCGTTTGCCCAGTTGTAGTAAGGCTTTTTGTACGGACATGCGCTTACACAGAATCTCCATGCACGGCAGATATTCTGATCAAGAAGGACTATTCCGTCTTCTCCCCTCTTATACAATGCACCGGAAGGACATGATGCCACACAGCCTGGATTGAGGCAGTGATTGCATATTCTCGGCACATAGAAATAGAAGAGTTTATGGAATTTTGTCAACAGCTCCTTCTGCGATGCAGAGAGGTTTCTGAGATTAGGATCATTGGTTGCATAAAGCGGTGATCCTCCCATATCATCGTCCCAGTTAGGGCCGAGCGATACCTTCTCCATAAACTCGCCTGTAATTAATGACTTTGGCCTTGCAACCGGCTGGTCATCACCAAGCGGCGCATTAAACAGGTTCTGATAATCAAAGGTGAACGGCTCATAATAGTCATCAATAGTAGGCAGGTTCGGCTGAAAGAAGATATTGGCAAGGGTCCGTATCTTACCGGGCCCTTTGAGCAGTTTCAGACGGAGATTACCTCCGCTGAGCTCCCAGCCACCTCTGTACCTTTCCTGATCCTCCCAGGTTACAGGATAACCTGTACCCGGCTTCGTCTCCACGTTGTTCCACCACATATACTCAGCTCCCTGACGCGATGTCCAGACATTCTTGCAGGAGACACTGCAAGTGTGACATCCGATACACTTGTCAAGGTTAAAGCTCATTGATAGTTGAAATCTGACGTCCATTACCACTTCACCTCCTGATTCTTCATTCTTCTCACAAGGACATTTGTATCCCTGATGATTGGTATTGGCCCCCACGCGTTGAATCCATAAGAGAACTGTCCGTAACCACCTGTACTGAGAGTCGGGAGTTTCAGTCTCTGTCTTGTCAGACTGTTATGGAACCCACCCCTTCTCTTCTCTCTCTGCTCTGATTTGGGGACATTAATGGTCCTCTCCTGTGAGTGATATGCAAAAGCAACGCCTGATGGTATCCTTGCACTGACAACTGCCCTGGCACAGAATATTCCATTGTCGTTATATGCCTCAACCCAATCATTATCCTGGATACCAACGCTCTCAGCGTCCTTATCATTGATCCAGATCGAGTTGCCTCCGCGGGACAGGGTCAACATCCTCAGGTTATCATAGTGAGTAGAGTGGATCTGCCACTTACCATGCGGTGTAATATAATTGAGTACGAGAGCGCCGCTCTTGTCACTCTTTACAAGCTCATTCATCTTGTTTGGATCCAGCTTGTATTTGTGCGTAGGCAGTGCCTCTCCGAAGTTAAAGTACTCCGGATGATCCAGATAGAAGTGCTGACGGCCTGTCAGTGTCCTCCATGGAATCCTGTACTCGGTCTGCAGGCAGTAGGCGCTGTAGGTACGTTTATTAAGTACGATACCAGTCCATACTGGTGATGTGAGCCACCTCTTTGGCTGTGCAACAATGTCCTCATAGGTAATCTTCACATCTCTTGTAGGTGCTGCCAGTTCATCTGCAAGACCATGCATATGCTCATCAACCTTGATCTCATCACCGAATACAGCCTTAACAGAGTTCTTGGCTTCAAGGAACTGATCGCCATGAAGACCGGTGTGGTGCTCCTCTATCTGCCAGCCCTCATAGTTTACCTCGCCATTTGTCAGATTGGAGAAGTGCATGATCACATTTGCAAGCTCTCTGGCATCCTTAATACATATATACTTCTCGCCATCGAACTCGTGCTTGCGAGTATGCTCATTCCTCATGTACTGTTCATAGTACTTTTTGCCATCCACCATGATACCGTGGAAGCCGTACTTGCCCCTCTGATTCGGTCCAACCGAAACCTGCCTGTTATAGAGATTTGTAAAGTCTCTGGTAACAACAGTCAGATTCGGCATGGTCACTCCGGGGATAGCCTCACACTGTCCCTTCTTCCAATCCTCAATGCCGTTCAGAGCAGCCTGTGCAATTTCACCAGGTGAATCATGGGCAAGCGGTGTAGCCACAACGTCCTTCATTGGCCTTGGAAGATGTTTCTTTGCAAGCTCGGAAAATTTCAAGGCAAGGAACTGATATGCATCCCAGTCGCTCTTTGCCTCCCAGTTTGGCTGAACTCCTGCGCCCATCGGCACATAATATGAGTGAAGGTCAGTTGAGTTGAGATCCTCCTTCTCATACCAGTGTGCTGCCGGCATGACTATGTCGCAGTATGTCGGTGTGGTATTCATACGCATATTGAGATCGCAGAGCAGGTCAAGTTTACCAAGCGGGCTCTCCCTGTACTTCATCTCCTTAAGGTAGGGCTTTGCCACCTCAGTACAATCCATATTATGGTGCGTACCGAGCAGGAATTTAAAGAAGTATTCCTGACCTCTTGCACTTGAACCAAGTGCGTTACCACGCCATATCATCCAGACCCTCGGCCAGTTTTCCGGGGCATCCGGATCTTCTATGGCAAACTGAAGGGCTCCGCTCTTCAACTGCTTTACCGTGTAATCAACTATCTCGGCATCAGTCTTTGCGCCGGCCCTCTGCGCCTCTTCAGCTAAAACAAGACTGCTCTTGTTAAACTGAGGATACCACGGCAGATGACCCATCCTGACCGCACGAATCTGATAATCAGCACAATGCTCATAATCAAGGACGCTTGCATCCGGGACAGGCACATAGTCGGTAATCTTCATGTCATATTTCCACATCTGGGTATTGATATACCAGAAGCTCGGTGTATTCTGAAGGCGTGGCGGCCTGATCCAGTCGAGAGAATGAGCAAACTGGCCCCATGAATCGAACGCGGCAAGCTTCTCCTGTCCCACATAATGGTTCTGTCCTCCGCCGTTTCTTCCGATACATCCGCACAGCATCAGTGCACCGATGAATGACCTGTAGATAAGATCTGAATGATACCAGTGGTTACTGCTTGCACCGCTGATAACCATGGAACGTCCCTTTGTGACCTCAGCATTGGATGCGAATTCCCTTGCAACTTGAATAACTGTATCACGGCCTATTCCGGTGTACTTCTCCTGCCATGCAGGTGAGAAACCCTTGTCATCATCATAGTTTCTTGCAAAGTCACCCGTTAGTCCGGGACGTGCAATGCCAAGATGAGATACAAAGAGATCAAATATGGTAGTAACAGGGATCTTGCCCTCTTTTGTCTCTACATATTTGAAAGGAACCTGTCTCTTGTAGACCTCACCGGTATCAAGTTCGTAGAAGGCACATTCGAGAGCCCCGTCCTTGCTGTCAATAAAGGTAAGTGCCGGGTCAAACTGCTCCCCTGACTTCTCATCCTTTATCATGGTATTCCACTTCCCTTCACTTTCATGTCTCTTTGGATAACGGAATCCCATGCCGCCATAGACTATCCTGGCCTTGCTGGTCTTCGTATCCCACATGGCAAACTTCCACTCAGGATTATCCGTCTCAGCATATTCCTTCATGTCGCATGCCCTTAAGAGACGGCCGCCTTCATACCCGTTCTTTGCCTTGCGGAACTTGATAAGGTGCGGCATGTCTGTGTACTGCTTAAGATAATTCATAAAATACGGCACCTGACGGTCAATGTAGAATTCCTTCGTTATGACGTGGTTGATACCCATCCATAACGCACCATCAGATCCGGTCTTGACAGGGATCCAGAGGTCTGCATATTTAGCAACCTCTGCATAATCCGGAGAACACACAACCACCTTGGCTCCTCCTATACGGAGCTCGGAAACATAGTGGCAGTCTGCAGTCCTGGTCCTGTTTGGTGTTGCGCCGGTAATAACCACATAACCTGTGTTATACCAGTCAGCGCTCTCACACACATCTGTCTGCTCACCCCATACCTGAGGGTGTGCATTCGGAAGGTCAGTGTAGTAGTCATAGAAGCTCAGACTTACACCACCCATAAGCTGGTGATATCTTGCACCTGATGAGTAACTGATCTGAGACATAGCCGGAATCGGCGAAAAACTGATGTTCCTGTCCGGACCGTATGTCTTAATGGTATGGATCTGTGCTGCTGTTATGATCTCAGCGCACATGTCCCACGTACTCCTCCTGAATCCACCCTTACCCCTCGACCATTTGATCTTTTTATGGAGTTCTGCATTATCAACAATGCTCTTCCATGCATCCACAGGGTCTGCATGTCTTGATCTTGCATCTTTCCATGCATCAAGCAGCGGGCCGCGGATATATGGGTACTTCACCCTCACCGGGCTGTAAACATACCATGATGCGGAAATACCTCTCTGACAGCCTCTCGGTTCATACGGCGGAACCCTGTCGTCAATCGCCTCATAATCAGTCGCCTGTAGTTCCCAGGTTATGATGCCGTCCTTCACATAGACCATCCAACTGCATCCACCTGTACAGTTGTTGCCATGCGTACTTCTGACAGTTCTGTCATACTGCCAGCGGTTTCTGTAAAACTCTTCCCAGCCTCTCTTGGCCGGGTCAACAATATCCTGAATCCATGTAGCCATTTAATTATTTCCCTCCTTTCCCACCATAATTCCTCCAAATTGCCTCATGCGCTGTTCCACCAACGCGTTTTCTGTATCTGCCGCTCCATACGATGCTGAAGAAGATAAGAATACCGACAAATCCTGCAGCACTAATACCAATGAATGCACCGGTTTTGGATGCCTGCTCTGCCGGCAGCGTGCTGAAGAATGCCTTCAAATGAGTCACCTCATCATCAGTTACATTCTTTCTTGAAAAGACCGGCCCCATTATAGGTGTGCCTGTGCTGTTAATCCAGGCTGCTGCTATAAGAGGGTTCTGAGGAGCAGGGCCAACCCCGTATTTCTCGTTCGGCAGCATCAGGTTCGGGCCCAGCGTTCCTCCACCGAGGGTGCCAAGACCTACACTGTGACAGGAAATACATGCAGGACCGCCATTCTCAAACCTCTTCTCTCCTGTGAACAACATCCTCCCGATGGCAGCATCACCCTGGACTACCTGAACCTCAGGCGCTGCCTCAGCCGCAGCCTGGTCCTGAGCGGTTTCAGCCGTTGCCATGACAGGCAGACTCACAAGGCCTGCAATCAGGAGCACTACGAACATCAAAACCTCCAACCTCCTACCAACGATTGATTTAACCATATTCTGCTTACACCTCCTTTCTTATTGTTAGATTAAAAAACAGGCCTGCTTCTTCAGGCCTGTCATCCCAAATCAGCCAAAAACCCACATCACAGGACATGGAGACTTCTTTGTCACCCTGTCAGTAACACTTCCCAAAAAGAATTTGCCTGCTGAAGAATAACGATGCGTCGCCATAACTATCATGTCAGCCCTGTTCTTGATGGCCTCTGCTACTATTTCGTGAGCGGCATCTCCCTCACTCAGGATAGTCTCCACGTTCTTATGCCCCTGATCCACCAGCTTCCTTGCTTCTGACTCGAGGAGAGACCTGCCCTCGTTCAACCAATCCTCATGTATGCTTGTCCATTGCGGTGAGTCTGTAACCATAGGCTCAGAACGATACCACTTTTCAACAACATTTAGCAATATTAATTTAGCACCGGACAATCCTGAGATGTATGATGCCACCTCAACTGACTTATCCTTTAACCCGGAGCTATCAATGGGACACAGTATCACTTTATAATCCATGCGGAACCTCTTGTCTGCCTCCAGCAAAACCTCTCACACCTTCCTTGCATCAAGGTATGAGAGGCATGAATCCATCAAGTTCGTTAATTTGTCTCAATTATCCATACATCTTTTCTTCATGATGCAGGGCCTTGCCGCCGACACCAATCCATTTCCCCTGCCAGCTGCCCTGAACAACCTTGAATACTATCAAAACAAAAATAGCAAAAATGCCAAAGGCAATAAATCCACCGCTGAATGATCCCGAATACTGTTTGGAAAATCCCATTGCATTCGGGAGGAAACCTCCGCCAAGGGCTCCGATCTCGCCTACGAGACTCATTGCCACAGGTGTTGCATAAGGGAACCTGAACGGCACCAACTGGAAGGTTGAGCCATTTGCTGTTCCAAGGGCAGAAAATATCACGATAAATATACCGGTTATAACATAAACGTTTGGCATTAAGGCTGCAGCAAAAAGGCTTAATATAATAATGTAGTAGAGTACATTTAATACCCTGATGCCGCCAAAGCGATCTGCCGCCCATCCTCCAAGCACCCTGAAGACGCTTGCAGATATGGCAATAACAGCAGCGAATTGTCCCATGTGAGCCTTGGGTATATCGTAGGCATCATGAAAGAAGGTTGGAAGAAACGTAGTAAATCCAATATAGCCTCCGAAGGAGACGATATACATGATATTAAATACCCAAGCGTCTTTTTCTATGATAACCTTCAGGTAATCCTTCATCTTTTTTCTTTCCTGATCAGGCGGTTCCTTTGCGAACAACGCCATCAGGATCATAGGTATAAGCATCAGTATGATATAAAAACCGTAAACGCTTCTCCAGCCGTAGGCCGCCGCAAGTGGAGGAGCGGTCAGCATCGCGATAACTGCCCCGCTGTTTCCTGCCCCGGATATACCTATTGCGAGCCCCTTGTATTTGGGAGGAAACCAGCCTCCGCCAAGGGAAAGCGCTATTCCAAATGAGGCTCCTGCTATGCCAAGTGGTATACCCATCCAGATGACCTCCCGGTAGGTATCAACAAACAAGTAGCCATAGGCCAGCCCGCAGGTAATCAAACTCATCTCAAGCATTGCAGCCCATTTGCGGGTTATGTACTGGGCCAGGAGACCTGTTGGAAAGCGCATGAAGGCTCCGGCAAGAACCGGTACAGACAACATGAACCCCTTTTGTACAGGGGTCAGATTAAATTGCTCACTAATGAATGGCGCTACTGCGCCATTAACAACCCAGATTGCAAAACAAAAATCAAAGTATAAAAATGCGCAGAAGAGTGTGGGCCAGTGCCCTGATTTCAAAAATTCCTTAAATCCAGCCATGATGTTATCTCCTTCCCCATATAGGCATATGGGTATTTACATAAATACGCGCTGTTGATTATTTCAAATCATAATTTCCTTATCAGTCATAATAAAACTTATTCCTGTACCTTCATAAACAATGAATCAACCGGTAATTTACTCCACCCCCTTTCCAATTCCTCTGGAATTTGAAATTACCTTCCTGATTCATCTATTTCATAATAACTGAATCACAAAAATATGATGATATTGAAGGATAGATTCTGCAAGACAGATGCCACGCAGTGGGCACACTCTTAACTACTTGATATTATGGCGTTAATTGTCGTTTTATGGGCTCTAAATTGAATTCTTGTTAGTTACCTTGCAGTAACGTTATAGAATGGAAGGATGTTGGAAGACCTTATATCAGGCCATGTTTGCGGTAGTTGATGATTTGTGTGAAAATATCAAAACTGTTACGCAATCGTAACGCATCTTATGCACGATTATCATCGTCAATATCTTCATCTTCCTTTTTTAACATTCCATACAACCTTGATTTTTCCCAGAGTGTTTTTCTTGAAATACCAAGCACTTTGGCGGCAAGGGTTTTATTACCTTTAGTCTCTTCAAGCACCCTCAATATATACTGTTTCTCAAATAGTGATATCGCAGTTGGAAGGGTTTCTGAGTATCCAAGTTTCCCGCCTATCCTATCCCCTTCTCCGCAGATAGTGCACATATCTTCAGGCAGGTCCCATGGCTGAATCTCTTTGTCCCTTGATAAGGTAACCGCCCTCCTTACAGCATTCTCAAGTTCCCGAATATTGCCGGGAAAGTCATATTTTAGAATAAATTCCTTTGCGTCCACTGATATCCCCTTGAGAGGTTTATTCATATGCCTGGCATGCATTTTCAGGAAATGGTCTGTTAGCAGCAGGATGTCCTCCTTGCGGTCTCTCAATGGCGGCAGCTGAACAGGGACTACGTTCAACCGGTAATAGAGATCTTCGCGGAAGTTTCCCTTTTGGACTTCCTTCTTCAAATCCCTCTGCGTAGCGCCTATAATCCTCACGTCTACGTTGATAGTGTTTGTACCACCAAGTCTTTCAAATTCACGCTCCTGAAGCACCCTGAGAAGCTTTACCTGTACAGTCTGGTTTATTTCGCCTATTTCATCAAGAAAAAGGGTACCTTTATGGGCAAGCTCAAACCTCCCCTTTTTCTGCTTCAATGCCCCTGTAAATGCGCCCCGCTCGTGACCAAACAACTCTGCCTCAAGAAGTGTCTCAGGCAGAGCAGCGCAGCTTACTTTAATAAACGCCTCGCTCTTCCGAGGGCTGTTATAATGTATGGCATTTGCGACAAGTTCCTTGCCTGTGCCGCTCTCCCCTGAGATGAGTACAGTCGTGTCTGTAGGCGCAATTATCCTGATCTTTTCGAAGACATCCTGCATCTTATCGCTCTTGCCGATGATTCCGCTGAAGTGATATTTCTGCTCAATCTTCTCCTTGAGGTAGATATTTTCATCTTCAAGGTCTCTCAACTCAATCAGTCTTTTCACTGTCAGAATAAGTTCATCCATCGAGAACGGCTTTGTTATATAATCATAAGCTCCTGTCTTCATGGCCTCGACTGCACTATCCACTGAGCCGTATGCAGTGATCATGAGCACCTTCGTGTGCTGTGACACCTGCCTGCACATTTTTAATATCTGAACCCCATCCACCTGAGGCAGCCGCAGGTCTGTTATCACAATATCATAGACAGCCTCTTTAACAGCCTTCAATCCTTCACTTCCGGTTGCAGCGCTTGAAACATTACATCCTTCAGCCTTTAATGCATCGCTGATGGATATCCGCATGAGCGGCTCATCATCTATAATTAATACTTCCGGTAACCTGTGCATTAAAACTCCATTTTAATAGGTAACTTAATTGTAAATGTAGCTCCTATTCCCTCTTCACTCCTTACATCAATCTTTCCAGAGTGTTTTTCAACAATGCCAAGACTTACCGCAAGCCCCAGTCCTGTCCCTTTCCCAACATCCTTCGTTGTAAAAAAAGGATCAAAAATCCTTGGCATAATATGCGGTGGTATCCCGCCTCCGTTATCTGAAACTGCAATACAGCACCAGCCATTATCGGAATAGGTCTTCACATGTATTTCCCCTTCTTCCTTAACCGCCTGTAAGGCATTTAACAACATATTCATAACTACCTGACCTATCTTATGCTGGTCGAGCATCACCTTCGGAAGGTTTGAATCAAGTTCCTTCCTGAGATGGATGCCAGTCTTGGTAACCGCATAACTCATAAGCGATAGTACGTCCTCAACAAGGATATTGATATCCACTGCCAAAAGCCTTGGCTCATGCTGCTGAGAAAAATCGAGTAACTGTTCCACAGTCCTCTGTACCCTCTGTATCCCGTCTTCCATGGATTTAAGATACACATCTTCCCTCTCCTTGGGCAGCCGCTTATTCCGGATATTATAAAGACAATTCATTATGCCGCCAATCGGATTATTTATTTCGTGTGCAATGCCGGCGGCCAATTGCCCTATAGCCGACATCTTCTCTGCCTGAGCCACCCTCTGTTCAAGCCTGTTCCTCTCTGTGATGTCATTTGCTATAACAAGTACACCGGCCATGTTCTCGTCACCAGTCCTGAGCGGAGAAATGCTCAGAACTGCATTTTTCATGTTTCCGGACTTGTCTACTATCTCGACCTCGTATGTCTGACGTATTCCTTCTGCAAGAGTCCTCCTTAATCTCTCACCCTTGTGCTTTTTCGATAATACTCCGAGGAACTGACTCCCCACGAGGTCTTCCTTCTTATAACCCCATTCCTCAACCTTCTTGTTGACATACGTAATAATGCCTGACGGATTAAGGGTAAAGATAACATCATTAGCCCCTTCCAGCAGGTTTTCAAGATAATCCTTGGTCTCACTTAATTCCTTTGTTCTGTCTGATACCCTCTGTTCGAGTATTTCATGGTACTCTCTCAGATGTCTCTCCAGCCTCTTTCTGTCAGTAATATCGCGGACAAATGCCCTCGTCTTTACAAACTGTCCTGTGATCGGATGGTACAGGGCAGTAGCCGATATCTCGACGTCAATCTTCTTGCCGTCGCTGTTGATAAACTGTATCTCCATCCTGCTTTTACCCTCTTTAATGACCCTTTCCACATGCTTTCGTACTCTTTCCCTGTATTCGTCCGGGACTATATCTTCAAGCCTCTTGTTGCGCATCTCTTCAATTGAATATCCGAGGGTGTTAAGCTCTGTCTTGTTTACCCCGACAAAATATCTATCTGCATTGGCAGAGTGGATCATTTCCGGGGAATTCTCAACAAGGTCCTTGTATCTCTCCTCTGATGTTTCGAGCTCTTTGTTCCTCTCCTCAAGGGTCGTGTATGTCTTTTTCAGCTCCTCTGCCATTTTATTAAACTCATCTGCAAGCTTTTCTATCTCATCATCTGTCTTGACATACAGACGGTGGTCAAGTTTGCCCTGTCCGATAAGTTCCACTCCTCTGTACAGCTCATTAATGGGTTTCACTATATCTCCAGCCGCATAAACTGCAGTCAGCGCCAGGAAAATAATCAGGACACAGGCAAATATGGTAACTCTTGCAAGAAGTGAGTAAATAGGGGCGTACATCTCTCCGGGACTCTGCCGTAAAAAGACATACCACTTGTTGCCGTCAAGCCATCCCGACTCAGGATTCATGGATGAAAGTACAGGTGCGAAACCAACTATAGAGTCCCTTCCGCCGTGTGCATCATCTTTTGCGACTCCCCAGCCTGGTTTGACGCTTGATACGAGCCTTACCAGGTCACTGCTGATATGATGACTTTTAAGAGGGAATATGGGACACATGATAATCGTACCAGTTGAATCTACAAGATTTGCGTGACCCGTGTTGCCAATCCTTACGTTGGTTATGATCTCAAAAAGGCTGTCCACAGTATAACTTATTGCAACAACACCAATTGCCCTGCCGCTATCCATGACTGGTGCCGCTATGTTCATCAGATACTTGCCGGTCTTTTTATCCAGATTTACGTCTCCAACATATACTTTTCCCGCCCCCTCGTTATATGCAACGCTGTACCACCGCTCACTTCTGAAATTATCTCCGGAACCCGCATTTATGCCGGCAACATATTTTGCATTGCTGTCAACAATGACAAGGCTGTGAACCTCCTTTTCATCATAACTCCTGAATGCACTTATATAGCGCTCCAATTCCCTGCTGCCAGAAGTCCTGTTCCTGATTGCCTGTCTGACATCTGCAGACACAGTCAGTCTCTGGACCTCAACCGTCTCGGCATTAATTACCATCTCTATCTTATGAGCAATCTCATTAGCCTCCTCCTGAAAAGATTTTCCTATGGAATCCCGGAGGGCGCCGCTTACATCAAGATATGTGAGATAAAGCCCGGCAACAAGCGGCATAATACTGATAATGAGCATGGACCTGATAATCCTTTTCCTGATGCCGCTTTTTACGCCAGGGAATTGCATTATCATGACATTATATTATAAAAGTCCCTTGTCTGCAAAACTAACATACTCTTTTTCGCCCATTATTATGTGATCAAGGACTTTTATCCCGATAAGCTCACCGGCAGCTACCAGCCTTTTTGTAATGTCAACATCTTCAGGACTGGGGGAGGGGTCCCCGCTCGGGTGATTATGAAGAAATATAACCGACGCAGCGGAATTCCTTATAGCCTGGATATAGACCTCTCTCGGGTGGACAATGCTTGATGTAAGACATCCCTCTGACACCAGGTAGTCGGCAAATATCCTGTTCTTGCCGTCAAGCATAAGGAGCCTGAAGATCTCCTTCTTAATCCCCTGATAAATCGGGATGTAATGACGATAGACGTTATACACATCCCGGCTCGACAGAATGCGGACCTTCCTGCTTAGCGGGTATGAAGAGATCCTCTTGCCTATTTCTATGGCCGCCTTTATCTGAGCGGCCTTTGCAGGGCCAATTCCCTTGATAGTACACAGCTCGTGCACGGTTGCCCCGGCTATCGAACTTAAGTCGCTGTATCGCTGCAGCACCTCCATGGCAAGTTCCACGGCGCTCTTTCCTTCACTTCCTGTATGAAGCACAATTGCAAGCAGTTGAGCCGGTGACAGATGCTCTGGTCCGGTCCTCAGTAACCGCTCCCTTGGCCTCTCATCCTCAGGCCACAGGTTTATCTTAATCCTTGACATGATATATTCACCTGAAATTCTCCGTTCAAATCCCGCTATCCCCCCTTTACTAAAGGGGGGGAACTAATTTCCCCATTTTATACAAGGATGGGGTTCATCCCAGACTTGAAGTTTGACTACTTGACCGCTTCACCTCTGTATCATATACTCTACTCATGCTCATCTGGAACAGGATATACAAGGAACTTGAGATCTCGCTGGATGGCCTCAGGAAGAGTCTCATGGAGATAGCAATTACCATGAGTGAGAATACCCGGATCGCAAGGCTCCTCTATCAGATATTTGAGCTGCAGAAATCAATGGATAAATTATATGTAAAAACAGGTCAGACAGTACATGAATTACGCCCCTTGTCGGTCTCTGAAATTACAGAACAGGAGCAGATTCGGGAAAATATCTCCAGAATCAGGATTCTGCAGTCTGATATAACCAAAATTGAAAAGGAGTTAAACCTCCTGAGAGAAGAACGCGTAAAATCAAAACTCGACGAACTGACGAGATATATGAGACGCGGCGGATTTACGGTTGAAGATTTTACAGTCTCCCTGGACTCCGGTGCATTTAATAAATATGCTCATCAATTATCACTGCCTCATGACAGCATCATAATTGCGATAATCCACAATGAAAGGTTTTGCATTCCCCATGAGAGGGTGCTGCTAACAGAAGGAGACCGTGTCTTTATCCTGAGTTCTGTAAGTTCTGCACTGGAGACGGCATCTGTCTTTTCATCAGCCACGCAGGCTGCCTGAGAGGCTGCTGCCCTTAATGCCTGTTACTTTAACACTTACAATCCTGTTCGTTACGCCTTCAACCTCAGTCATTGCAGAGCGGCCTCCTTTAATTAAAACTCTCAGGTAATTTCCTGTATATCCTTTCATCATTCCGCTCATATCATCCCTGTCATCTTCAACCAGCACATCAACTATCCTGCCTATATGCGCTTTTTTGAACATCATATTCTTATCTTCACCAAGACGTCTTAAGATTTCACTCCTCTCTGCCTTGACATCACCAGTCACAGTTTCCCCGTTTCTGAATGCCGAAGTCCCTTCTCTCGGAGAATATGCAAATACATGAAGATATGTTAAAGGCAGTCGTTCTATTAATCTGTATGTATTCTCAAAGTGACGATCCTCTTCACCCGGATAACCTGCCATTACATCACAACCAATCCCTGCATCATGAATCTTATCCCGGATTTTTGCAATCAAATCCTCATAAAACCAGCTGTCGTAATTTCTGTTCATACTGCGGAGTATATAATTGTCGCCGCTCTGAAGCGGGATATGTAAATGTTTGCATATCCGGCTTTCTCCGGCCATCAGTTCAATCAACTCATCAGTAATTTCACGGGGCTCTATTGATGAGAGCCTGATGCGCTTTATACCTGTCTCAGACAATATCCTTCTAATCACAGCAGGCAATGATGTCCCTGGAAAGAGGTCCCGTCCATAGCCGCCAAGATGCACGCCGCTCAGCACAATCTCCATGTAATTCTTCCTCCACAACAATGCCGCCTGCTGAATCAGCTCATCAGGAGAAAGACTGCGGCTTACCCCTCTTGCAAATGGCACTATGCAATATGAACACCTGCTGTTGCAGCCATCCTGAATCTTAAGAATTGCACGGGACCTGCCCTGAAACCCATTAATGGCTGACATGTGCATGGATTTGGTTTCGAGGATGTCGCTTACATGAATATCGCTGCTCCTGCCTGATGACGAACCGGGATCATGTCCCAGATAATCCTTTAATATTACTTTCTCATTATTTCCAAGGACAGATGAAACACCCGGTATTTCCGCAACCTCCTGCGGGTTTGTCTGTGCATAGCATCCTGTTACAACAATACGTGCATTCCTGTTCCTCTTCAATGCCCGTCTGACCTGGCGCCTCGACTCAGAATCACTCTTGCCTGTAACAGTGCATGTATTTATAACATATATGTCTGCCTCATCATCAAAAGATACGACACTGTACTCATCACCCTCCGTTACAGAAGACTTCATTACGGCTGTGTCATACTGATTTATCTTACACCCCAGCGTTGAAAAGGCAATTCTTGGCATTTACGCTCACCCAAAAATGGGGACAGACTTATTTTTCTGCCGGCCCCTTATCCTTGCAGAAAAATCTCCTCCAGATATACAATATTGTAACAGCTGCTATTGCCCCGGTTCCGTCTGCGACAATGTCCCGCAAATCAGATTCCCTCGTTGGAACAAAGGACTGATGAAACTCGTCACTCATACCATAAGCAACAGCGACAACTACCGTAAGAATCGAAATCAAAAAATAATTTTTATTACTGGTTGTCCGTACTATACCCCGGAATATCAGAAAGGCAAAGAGGCCATATACCACAAAATGTGCTGCCTTGTCAGAGTATGGAAATGGCACGCTGACATCCTGAGAAGAAAGGGAAGACATCGCGAATATAAAAGCGGCAAAGAGGATTACCGGTCCCCATATAAGAAAAAACCTCTTCATATCAGATAACTTTCCCTGTCAGAGCAGAAAGTGTTGCAGATATGATCCTTACATTAATAATATCGCCGGTCTTAATACCTGAATCCCCTGGAAGATGAACAAGTTTGTTGGTGCGGGTACGACCGGTCAACATGTCATTATCCTTTTTACTTTCGCCTTCAATCAGGATGTCATACACTCTGCCAATGCATTCCTGATTCCTGGACAGCGTAATACTGTTCTGGAGATCTATAACCCTGTTAAGCCTCTCCCTTCCCACTGTAAATGGTATTTGTGCCTCATAAAGGCGGGCAGGCGAATACGGCCTCTTCGAGTACTGAAAGGCAAAGGCAGCATCATATTGGATTTCCTCCAGGACATCCATTGTACGGTTAAAATCGTCTTCTGTCTCACCGGGGAATCCTGCAATTATATCCGTTGTAATTGAAATACCAGGGATGGCATCTCTGAGCCTTTTTACCTTTCCCCTGTAATCACTCAATGAATAGTTTCTCTTCATCCTTTCCAGGACTGAATCAGAACCGGACTGAAGTGGAAGGTGCACATGTTCGCATACACCTGGAATGGTCGAAATGGCACCGATAAGTTTATCATCAATATCTGCAGGATGTGATGTGACAAACCTGATCCTCTCAATGCCGTCAATATCATTTACCATCTTCAACAGGCAGGCAAGGTCAGCTTCGCCCCGAAGGTCCTTCCCATAAGAATCCACATTCTGTCCCAGCAATGTCACCTCTTTATATCCCCTGCCCGCAAGTCCTGTAATCTCTTTGCATATGTCATCAGGCTGCCTGCTAGTCTCGCGTCCCCGGGTAAACGGGACGACACAGAATGTACAGAACTTATCACATCCATCAACGATTCCAACCCATGCCTTAACAGGGTGTGCCCGCTTGAAAAAGACTGAAGTCTCATAATAGGCCTTATTCAAATACTTATTTCTGCGGCGGGCAGTAGAAACCCTTTCTGCCGGTGCACTTCTTTTCTTCTCAAGAAGGCGCGGTATGTCCGGTATATTATCAGTCCCAAAGACCATATCAACATAGGGGGCTTTTTTTACAATATTAGCACCCTCCTGCTGGGCAACACACCCGCCAACACCAATAATCATGTCAGGATTGGCTTTCTTAAGTTCATTGATCCTGCCAAGGTCGCTGTAGCACTTATGCTCCGCCTTCTCCCTCACACTGCACGTATTCAGAATAACCATGTCTGCCTTCTCAGGAGTGTCGGTCACAGTATAGCCCAACTCTGATAACACACCGGTTATCTTTTCCGTATCATGCTCATTCATCTGGCATCCGAATGTCTTGATAAAAAACTGTTTTGACATATTGAATATAAACTACATTGTTTGGCTCCAAAAATCAACACAGGATGAATATCATAGCATCTTTCGTGCCAGGGAAATAACGGCCTGACTGGACAGGGGTGTATTTTCGGGTGAACCGTCATGAGACAGGCTCACAAAGGCAGATGAAAATCCCCCTTAGTCCCCCTTTATAAAGGGGGAGAGTAATTCTTCTCTGCATAAAAGAGGGAAATCAGTGCCCCCCTTTAGTAAAGGGGGGCGAGGGGGGATTTGAACGGAGATTTTCGAGTGAAACTGTGCATTTTCCCTCTTGTGATGCACTGAACATTGTGCATTCAGGAGCAATGTGGAGCAACAGCCGTTTTATTGCCGCAGGTTGCCTTTTACTGCCTTTGATAGTAATATCCTGATAAGTGATTTGCAAACTGAATACACACCTAAACCATTTCATCAGCTATATCAGGATTGAGAAAGGCCTGTCAGGTAATACAATAGAATCATACAGAAATGACCTGACACGTTATCTGGCATATCTTGATAAGAATAACCTGGACACCCCGGGAGAAATCACCCTTAAAAACCTGCGTGATTTTACAGCTGAACTGCTGAGAAACAGGATGTCCGTATCAACTGTCAAACGCTGTATCTCCTCCATACGCCACTTTCATAAATTCCTGATAACAGAGGGGCACACTGATAATGATCCGACTGCGTATCTTGAATCACCTCGGGGATGGCGCAGGCTTCCAGATACACTCACCTTTTCTGAGGTGGATGCACTGTTGAAACAGCCTGATGAAACGGTCAGCGAAGGCATCCGGGATTCAGCCATGCTCGAGCTTTTATACGCAACCGGACTTAGGGTGTCCGAACTCATATCAATGAAATACGGCAACATAAATCTCGAAGTCGGCTATATTATTACAACAGGCAAGGGAGGCAAAGAGAGAATAGTTCCTGCCGGAGATTATGCACTTGACAGGATAAAGGAATACCTCAGGTCTGCAAGAAATAAGCTTATGAAAAACCGCCAGTCTCCGCACCTGTTTGTAACAGCCCGCGGCAAGGGAATGACACGGCAGGGTTTCTGGAAGATTATAAAGAAATATGCAGCAGAGTCAGGAATAGGCAGGGATATTTCCCCTCATACATTGCGCCATTCTTTTGCAACCCACCTCCTTGAGAGAGGCGCAGACCTTCGCTCAGTACAGATGATGCTCGGCCATTCCGACATTTCAACAACACAGATATATACGCATATAAACCGTGACAGGCTTAAAAGAATTCACGAGAAATGCCATCCGAGGCCATGACAATAATGGAGATTATTACTTCACATACTAATGCTGACTTCGACGCCCTGGCGGCAATGATTGCGGTTAAGAAGCTTTATCCCGAAGCTGAATTAATTTTTCAGGGCACACAGGAAACAAATGTAAGGAACTATATCGCAGAAAACAATATCGTATTCAGAAGTATTAAGGATGTACCCTTTGATAAAGTCACGCGTCTTGTCATTGTTGATAACAAGAATGCCGGCCGGCTTGGGAAGTTGAGCTCCTTGCTGAACAAACCGGATATCAGCCTCCATATTTATGATCACCACCCTGTCTCTCCGGGGGATTTGCGGGGCGAGCTTGAGGTAATTGAGTTGGTTGGAGCTGCCACTACCATTCTTGTCGAGGTGATTAAAGAGAAGGGGTTGCATATAAGCCCCTCTGAGGCAACGCTGTTTGCAATAGCCATATATGAAGAAACAGGATCTTTCACTTTCCAGTCGACCACACAGAGAGACATCCTCGCAGTTGCATATCTGATGTCATGCGGCCTTGATCTGAGGATATTATCGGGATATCTCGTGCATGAGATGGATGCCGGTCAGATAGCCCTTCTGGATGAGCTAATCCACAATGCAAAGAGTTTTTACATTGACAGCGTCAAGATTGTCATTGCAAAGGGGGACACAGAGAAATATATATCAGAACTTTCCACAATTACACACAGGGTGCGGGACATGGAGAACCTTGATATTCTTTTTGTAATTGTAAGGATGGAGGACAAGATACAGCTTGTTGCACGGGGCAGACTTCCTGACATTGATCTCGGCGCCATTGCGAGGGAATTCGGCGGTGGAGGTCATGCTACTGCCGCCTCGGCAAGCATTAAAGATCTGACATCCATACAGGTTGAAGAGCGGATTTTAGAGCTCCTCCGGGAGATGATAAAACCCATCAAAACTGCTAGGGATATCATGACTGCCCCTGTCAAGACCGTAAATAATACTGCAACTGTTGTACAGGCCGGCGACCTAATGACCCGTTATGGCGTAAACGTACTGCCTGTAACTGACGGCGACAGGCTTACGGGCCTTATATACAGAGAGGTTATTCATAAGGCTATATTTCACAGGTTTTCTGATGCACCGGTAACAGACTTTATGTCCACTGAATTTGAAAGAGTAACAGGTGATACCCCATTCAGAGAAATTCAATCCTCCATGATTGAACATAATCAGCGTTTCATCCCTGTCGTTGATGGCGACAGGGTCATAGGGGCTATTACAAGGACTGACATTTTACGGACTATGCATGAAGATATATCCGGACCGTGGATATCAACGGGTCAGGCAGGACCAAAGAAACCACATGAGAGAAATCTGCGTGCGCTGTTAAGAGAAAAACTTCCCGCAGGAATTGAACAATTGCTTATACGCATAGGCGAAACCGCGGATTCAATGGGGCTTAATGCCTATGCAGTCGGGGGATTTGTAAGGGACCTCTTCTTTGGTTATAAAAATTATGACATTGACATTGTGGTGGAGGGAAATGGGATAGAGTTTGCAGAATACTTCGCGTCAACAGCAGGGGCAAGGGTAAAGAGTCATCAGAAATTCGGCACTGCAGTCCTTATTTTCCCTGATGGTTTCAAGATAGACGTTGCAACTGCAAGGACAGAATACTATGAATATCCTACGGCCCTGCCAAAGGTGGAGGTATCTTCCATAAAAAAAGACCTGTACAGGAGAGACTTTACCATTAATACCCTTGCAATCAGACTGAACATGAAGGAATTCGGACGTCTCATTGACTTCTTCGGCGGCCAGCGTGACATTAAGGAGAAGACCATCAGGGTATTGCATAATCTGAGCTTCATTGAAGACCCTACCCGCATATACAGGGCCATAAGATTCGAACAGAGGTTTGGGCTTAGAATAGCGAGGCACACCCAGAATCTGATCAGAAGTACAGTAAAGATTGATCTCTTTCACAGACTTTCAGGCAAGAGACTATTTGCTGAGATTATCCTGCTCCTGAGTGAAGATGACCCTGCAAAACCCTTCGCAAGGCTTTCAGAGTTCGATCTCCTGAGATTCATTCATCCGTCCCTGCAATGGGACAGCAATACAATATCCGTGTTTGAATCTGTCAATAAAACCATTGCGTGGTACAAGCTCCTGTTTCTTGACCGGAAATGTGAGACATGGAAGGTCTATCTATACGGGCTCCTTGATCAACTGTCATATGCAGAAACCAGGGATGCCTGCTGCAGGTTGATGATAAGGGAGCGCATGCTTGGAGAAATACTCGCAGTAAAGAAAGACACCCCTGTCCTGATCAATCAGCTCAGTCAGATGAATAATGCATCGCCGGGAATGATCTATGCTCTGTGTACACATCATTCACAGGAACAGCTGCTGTTCTTAATGGCAAAGATTGACAGGGAAGATTTGAAGAAAAAGATCTCCCTGTACCTCAGCAATTTGCAGGATGTAAAACTATCTATAACCGGAAAAGATTTGGTCAGCCTTGGAATTAAGCCCGGCCCTGTCTTCACAAAAGCGCTGAACCTTACATTAAACGCTAAACTAAATGGGATAGTCAGGAACCGTGAGGAAGAGATGGAGTATGCCAAAAATCTTATAGCTGAATGGAGCTGACCCCTTACGGATATACTACAGAATAACCCCGCTGCACGGTTTGCAGGAATATTTCGTTCTCATCATAAAAATAGACCCAAAGCCTTCTTGTAGAATATACAGGCAGGGAGTATGAGAGTTCAGTCGAACCTCTGGGCAATAGCTCCCTGTCCTCTCCTTTGCCGTCATAATATATTTTTATCCGGCGAGCCCTGTTTTCGTAGTTCCAAAGCCTGATTGTAAAATCAGCTTTGTCTCCGGCCATGTATATTTCATCATCCGACTGAACTGAGAATCCAATCGGCGGCAGGGGAACAGGAAGTGCTGCCCTAAGGCCGGTTCGTCTGTTTCTATTGTCAGGCATTTCGCCCATGGCCAGGCCTGACCATTTGATCAGCCCTGCAAAAAGGTTTATCTCATCCCTCGTTGCCTGCTGGTGCAAATAGGCCCAGTCTGTAAATAGCGTAGTCGCAACAACTGTACCCTTTCCATATTTGTAGACGATCATTACAGGCTGACCGCTTATCCTGTTTCTGAGAATCGGTTTGCTATTTTCAGGAAAGGACTCAAGTGTTCCATCAATATTCAGGTTCAATAATGATGCAGTAAGCCCTGAGACAATCGGGTGCGACATTGACAGGAATGTAGATGAGGCCAGCCTGCTCTGCTCTTCGCTCCACCCGTATACTGTCAAAGGTTTTCCATCAGGTACAGGCAGAATAGAATAATCATTTCCGGTCCTTTGGGAAAAAACAAAAAGTGTTCCCCCTTCACCGGTAAATTCCTTCAGGGCGGCGCCTAATTTGTCCCTGTCCGGGACAGACGTGAGACCTCCTGAAGGAATGATGAGCATCCGGATGAATGATGTCCTTTGACGGAGATCATCTTCAGAAATCATACGAACCGGGAGGAATAATCCAAATAACATGGCAGAATGCCTGCTGTATCCATTATCAAGTATGGCGACAGCAGAATCCCTGCTGATTTTTAAGGATATTTTTTCAAGGTCTGTCGGGTATAAGTCATCACCAAGAAGGGCACTGTCATCAGGCTGGTCAGCTCCGGGATTATCATTGTCCCTGAACTGAGCTGAAGACAGCAGTGGTATTGCAATAATTGCTGCTGCAATAAATATCAGAATAATACTTTTAAACATTGCTGATCAGCTTATCCCTGAGTATATTTCTGCCACCAATCCTTCCCGTAATCCTGCATCACTGACTGTCATATCTTCAAACCCAAACCAATCCATTACCCTGTACACTACCATTACACCTGCTAATATTATATCCTCCCGCCCATATTCAATTCCAGGCAGGTCCATCCTCTCCCTGTTAGTCATACCCCTGAGAATATCAAGTATGCCCCTGACATTCTCTTTTTTCATCCTGTATCCGTTGATCTTTTCCGGATCGTATGTCTTCATCATCTGATCTATGGCAGCCAGGGTTGTCACAGTGCCGGCAGTCCCTATAAATTTAACAGCAGCCGGTACCCTTCCGCTTTTTTTCAAATCTGTGAAGTACTCTTCTCTTTCAAGGCGCTCTTCGACAGCCCTGTCAAGCAGCTTCATTTCATTGATATCAGGAGGGTCTGATTTAATAAATTGCTCAGTAAACCTTACCACACCAATATCTGTACTCTTCTTAAACTCAATCTCACCGTTTGAGACTATTATTAACTCAGTGCTTCCTCCACCTATGTCCATCACCAATGCATCCTCTCCTGACAGTCCAAGGGCTGTCGAAACACCAAGCAACGTGAGCCTTGCCTCTTCATCGCCGGAGATAATCTCCGCATCAATGCCTGTCTCCTCTCTTATTCTATTGATGAAATCATGGCCATTAGCAGATTCACGCACAGCGCTGGTAGCAACAGCATATATTTTATCAACATGATTTCCTTCGCACTTGCCGGCATAATCCTTCAGTACTCTAATAGCCCTGTCCATGGCCTCATCCTTAAGACTTCCTGAAGAGGACAACCCTTCACCAAGCCTCGTTATATGACGGTCAGAATCCAGTGTCCGGCATCTTTTACCGGAAGAAATTTCAGAAATCAGGAGCCTTAGTGTATTAGTACCAATATCTATACCCGCTATTTTCATATTATTATTTATCCTTCAACTCCCTTAAGCTTTCGATTTCTTTCCTGTACTGGTCTTCCTCTATCCTTGCACCCTCAATCATCTCTATCAGGTTTTTTGTATCATCTCTGTCAAAGAAGGTGGTGTCCTTCTTGTCTGCTGCCTCGGAAAATTTCTCCCCCAGTTCCCTGTAAAGGGCTGACAGGCGGCTGTGAGCCTTGTAAATATCAAACCTGTATTTGACCATGTCTATTTCTGTCATTGATTTAAGGAACAGGGTTGTGCCCTCTTTTCTGATTACAGAGAGCCCTTCTGAAATATCATGCTGTATCCTGTCAAGCATATCCATAAGGTGAATACTACATCGTTGTCAGCACAAAATCAACTTGTCCTTCCATCGGCGTTCAATTGCGCCCCTGAGCAATTTATTGTCCGGATGCGATAGCAACGGGTCCTTTCTTACAATGTCAAATGCCTCCTCGCGGGCATTTTCAAGGATTTTTGAATTCCTGAGGATATTTGCCACCTTCAGCTCTGGTATTCCTGACTGTCTTGTGCCAAAAAATTCACCCGGGCCGCGAATGGAAAGGTCCTCTTCAGCTATCTCAAATCCATTATTTGTCCTGACCATCGCAGCAAGCCTCCTTCTCCCGTCATCAGTAACAAATCCTTCAGTCAAAAGCAGACAGGATGACTGTCCCTCTCCCCTGCCCACACGCCCCCTTAGTTGATGCAATTGAGAAAGGCCAAATCTCTGAGCGTTCTCTATAACCATAATAGTTGCATTGGGAACATCTATGCCTACCTCCACTACTGTAGTTGATACAAGGATATGAATTTCATTATTTTTAAATCCATTCATAATCGCATCTTTCTCAGCGTTCTTCATTCTTCCATGTAAAAGGGCAGTGTTGTAACCCTTAAATGCCTTTCTCAGCTTTTCCGACATCTCTGCAGCACATTTAAGATCAAGCTTCTCTGACTCCTCTACAAGAGGATAGACAACATATGCCTGCCTGCCCTTTGCAAGTTCATCCTGCATTAAATAATAGGCATCTTTTCTGCTGTTTCCATACAGCCACCTCGTCCTGACTGTTGTCCGCCCAGGCGGAAGCTCATCTATCACTGACAGGTTCAGGTCTCCGTATACAGTCAGGGCAAGCGTCCGCGGTATCGGAGTTGCCGTCATTATCAGGACATCAGGGCAGTACCCCTTTTCTTTAAGCGCTGCCCTCTGAAGCACGCCAAATTTATGCTGTTCATCTATCACAGCAAGACCCAGCCGGTCAAACTTGACGCCCTCCTCAATCAGTGAATGAGTGCCGACTATGATCTTTACGTTCCCGTTTCTTATGTCATCAAGAACAGCATCCCTGTCCCCGGTTTTTACACTTCCGGTAAGAATGGCGGCAGGAACATTCAATGTTCCGAGATATTCCCTGATATTTCGATAGTGTTGTTCTGCCAGTATGCCTGTAGGTGCCATCATAACGGTCTGATAGCCGTTTTCAACAGCTATCAGCATGGCCGACAGAGCCACTACTGTTTTACCGCACCCTACATCTCCCTGAAGAAGCCTGTTCATAGGGTGCGGGGCCTCCATATCAAGCTTTATTTCGCTGATCACCTTTCGTTGCGATGATGTCAGTTTATAAGGCAGACAGGAATAAAACATCTCAGTAAGTTTGCATTGAACATTAAAGGCAATCCCGGTCTCTTTCCTTACAAAACCCTTTTTTACGGCAAGTCCGGTTTCGAGCAGAAGAAATTCCTCAAATATAAGTCTGTTGTGATAAGATGACTCATTATTGTTAAGTGTGTCAGTCAATGAGCCTTCAGGCGGGAAATGGATCCCCCTGACTGCGTCATTCAGATGAGGAAGGCCATGTCTGTTCAGAAGGTCTTCAGGCAGGGTCTCCGGAATACTGCAGTTATCGAGAACTCCTTTTACTATACTCCTCATGATCTTTTGAGAAAGTCCACTTGTGACATGGTATATGGGGACAATCCTTCCGGCATGAATTAGATCATTATCCTCAGATTCAATAACCTCATATTCAGGGCCCTCCATGCAGATGCCATAACCGCGATAGTCGGTCTTAATCTGACCGCTCAACAATACTGTACTGCCCTTTCGAAGGACATCTTTAAGAAATGACTGATTGAACCATTTGGCTGTAAGAAAACCTGATTCGTCCCCTATTACAACTTCAAAAATCTTTTTCCTCTGCCTTGGTGTGATAACTACACTTGCTGAAACAATCCTGCCCTGCACAGAGGTAAGCCCGGGATTATCAGATTTATAAAGTTCTTTTATTGACTTGAGGTTTCCCCTGTCTTCATACCGGAAAGGTATGTAAAACAGGAGGTCCTCAACAGTGAAAATCCCCAGTTTGTTGAGGAGCCTGACCCGCGCCGGACCAACCCCTTTTACATATTGTATATCGCTCTGAAGATCCATAACATAATCATTCAATCAAATAAAATAATGCTTTGCATTATTGACGTACTTTATGATAGTATTACACTGTTTTTTATACAAGTCTTTAATCGTCAGGAGGAATACAGTGGCAAGGGAATGTTCAATATGCAGTAAAGGCAGGCGTTCAGGAAATAACGTAAGTCACGCAAACAACAGGACAAAGAGGGTGTTCCAGCCCAACCTTCAGAGGGTACGGGTCATTATAAACAGTGCGCCAAAATACATCATGGCATGCACCCGGTGTCTCCGCTCCAACCGTGTTCAAAAAGCAGTATAACACTCTCTGCTATTCCACATTTAGAACGCAGGAAATGCCTTTAGACAAGGCGGACGACGATGGAAACCGGAGGCGTACTTTTAGTACGTTGAGGATTTCCCGAGGAGTCCAACGCCGTATAAAGGCATTTATTGCGTTCTATTCTAATCAACGGCAGGCGATGGCTTCTATCTCTATATCAGCATCTTTGGGAAGTCCTGCGACCCCGACTGTGGATCTCGCCGGCGGGTTGTCTGAAAAATAAGTCTTGTAAATCCTGTTGACCCTGTCAAAGTCTTCAAGTCTCCTGATGAACAGTGTGGTCTTTACTACATCCCTCAAATCCATGCCTGCAGACTGAAGAATGGCAAGGATATTGGAAAGAACCTGCTCTGTCTGGGCTTCAATTGAACCCTTTACTATTTCCTTTGTATCAGGATTAACTGGTATCTGACCGGAGATAAACAGGAACCTGCCAAACTTTACAGCCTGGGAATAAGGGCCTATGGCTGGAGGCGCTTTTTGAGTTGAAAATAACTGTTTGACATCATCACTCATTTGTTCCACTTAACGTATGTAATTCCCCGCCTTTTTCTACTGCCCTGTCCCGCAGCATATCACGCTGTCTCTTAAATATATACCTTATCAGGGCCTCTCTGTCATCTTCCTTTATTGTGAGAAAATTTATTACGGTGCCGCAAGACGGCTCCTCATCCTGGGTAACATTGTCAGACATTTCACTCCTGATCACCTCTCCTGTAACAAATATACTGGCGGGTGGAAGAAAGGGGAGAATCAGGCACAGCAGGATCATTTGACCTGCAATCACAGGGGTATCAAGCTGAATTCGCATTCCGGAGGCGCTGATGCAAACATTCCGCTCTCGTGGCACCTCAACTATTGTCCTGTTTTCAGGCGAGACCGTCTCAATCAGGATGTCCAGCTTCCTGTGTAGTTCAACAATGTGGTGAAACAGTCTCGTATTATGTTCTTCAACTTCGTCTAACGGCAGCACCTGAGGATACTTATTCCATATAAACGGGAAGAATCTTGCCGGCCTGTCATTCCCTGCAATATCCTCTGCGCTTACAAGTCTGTAGGCAACCTGTATCCTGTCTTTAACCCTGACATTCTCTCTTCTGTCTATTGGAAGCATATCGGCATCTAAAAAACGAATGGCCCCAGAAACGAATTATCCTGGGTAAACAGACTCTCGCTGACCTCTATCCTGTTTCTGCCATACTTCTTTGCATCATAGAGGGCCTTGTCTGCCACTGAAATCACGTCTTCAACTGACCTTATTGTAGGATTGGGACAGCTTGCCACACCAAAGCTTGCCGTCACTTTAATATACTGTCCCCTGTAAAATACAGGCTTTTCTTCAAGAAGTCTCTTAAGTCGTTTTGCAGCGAAGAATGCCTGCTCGACAGATGTCTCCGGCAGGATGATAGCAATCTCATCTCCACCATATCGTGCCGGAACATCAATCTCTCTTAAACTTCTGATAAGCCTCTTTGAAATCTCCTGCAAAACGGCATCGCCACCCTGATGTCCATAACGGTCATTTATTTCCTTAAAGTTATCCATGTCAATCATCAGCAGAGAAACCGGGTTTTGATACCTCATTGTACTCTTGAATGTTCTTGTAAGGCTCTCATGAAAATATCTGCTGTTAAACAATCCGGTAAGGCTGTCAGTAGTTGCAAGCTCCTGTACCTCTCTATGTACCTCAGAGTTCCTGAGGGCAAGGGTCAGTGTGCTTACAAGCATAGAAACAAGATTTTGTTCATATCCGGAAAATGCCTTGTCACTGTTTCTGATAAGGTGAAGGGCGCCGATCCTTGCTTCGCCAATCTCCATGGGATAGAACAACCTATTGGATGTCTCAGGTTTGAATTGCCCCGAGTCAGACTCATGATCCCTGAGACACCTGACCTCAACCTTATAAAGACTGTCGTCCCCTGTATCCACAATTGTCTTCATTGTCTCTAACACCAGCTTCTTTATCTCTTCCGCCTCTTCCACATAAAGTTTCATGGGTGAGAGCACCCACAACTTCTTCTGATTGTACAAAACCACGCAAGACACATCGTGAGGTACTATTTCCTGCATTTTTGCGCACGCAGTCGTAACAATACTGTCAGAGTCAAGGGTACCTGCAATTGCCTTACTTAGATCGTTCAGGCTGCACAGATCATCGCCCCATTTCTTCAGCGCATTTCTCTCATCAAGTAGTTTCTTCTTTTGTAAGCGCAATTCGCTGTTTACCTTTTTCAGCTTCTTATAAAATTCAGGATCTAATAACTTTTCCATGACATTTCACTGTTGATGCACAAAATATGCCATCGTAAGAAATGGCCTAATACTTTCTAATTATATTTACATCTCATTGTTTTTATTGCTAAATATCAATTCATACTTCTGGTTCGTCTTCAAATAGTATGTCAATAAACCTCTTAAAACGTCATGCTATTGACAGATGTCCAGGTATTTTCATCCTTGTGACTATGGCATTTTGTGCCTCTGCACAGAAAACTCAATCAGACAAATCAGCAATGCCATGCTTTTCAATTAACCTGGCTGTGATTACCCCGACCTTAACCCTGCTCTCCATCTGTACCGGCATTTTAACGTCATCATCTGTAAACCAGATTATGACGTCTCCCTTATTGACAAGAAGTCCTTCGTATTTAACTAAAGTTTTTACCTTTATGGTATTGAATGTCCCTGCCGGCACACTCACCCTTTCTTTGGCCAGTCCCACGGCCACCAGAGTCCAGTTTTTTCTGCCGTCATTAACCTCAATATTTAATGTCTGACCGGCCTGGATGGGGATCGTGCGGAGATAGTACACGACTGATAATGGATCATGTACCCCTGCTGCAGTGTCAGATACCTGTTTCTTTCCACCTGATTTATGATTAATATACGTTGCAACATTTTTTTCTCTGTCAAAAAGTATCTCTTTGTCACTCCTGTATGAACCTTCCTGCTGTATCGAGCGGTAGCGATACGGCTGCAGATTCGTAACATCAACGTATGACTCAACAACGTCCTTTATTGGATAAAACATTGAGATGAACGAATTGGATTTGACCGTTGAACTTAATTTGAGAACAGGACGATCTTCATACACCGCATTACTGACCTCAAATACAGACGTCCCGCTTTTTACACCATACCAGGATAAATCAAATACGAGACGTTCACCGGAAGAAAACGGAACCGCTGCAGATGAAAGAAGGGAATAAGATACAATGAGGAATATAACAAAATAAGCCGCTATGGATTTTATCTTACAACCCCCATCTTTGTCCTGAAATACTCAATTGTCCTTATAAGCCCGTCTGACAAACCGACAACCGGTTTCCATCCCAGAATACGGATTGCCCGGGAAATATCAGGCTGCCTTACCTTCGGATCATCTTCAGGAAGAGGCGCATTAATAATTCTGCTCTTGCTGCCTGTAAGTGATATTATCTCCCGCGCCATATCCACTACAGTCATCTCAAGAGGATTTCCTATATTCACAGGCATATTGTAATCAGACATCAATAACCTGTATATGCCGTCAACCATGTCGTCAATATAGCAGAAACTCCTCGTCTGCATACCATCACCAAATACAGTCACATCCTCACCCCTGAGCGACTGTGCAATAAAGTTGGGGATTGCCCTGCCATCCCTAATCCTCATCCTTGGACCATAGGTATTAAATATCCTGACAATCCTTGTGTCTACATTGTGATACCGGTGATATGCCATAGTCATTGCCTCGGCAAACCGCTTGGCCTCATCATAGACTCCACGGGGGCCGACAGGATTTACATTACCCCAGTAGTCCTCATTCTGAGGATGGATCAGAGGATCGCCATATGTCTCTGAGGTTGATGCAAGGAGTATTCGTGCCTTTTTCTCCTTTGCGAGACCAAGCACCTTATGGGTACCAAGAGATCCTACCTTGAGTGTCTGTATTGGATATTCCATGTAATCAAGGGGACTTGCAGGACTGGCGAAGTGGAGGATGTAGTCAAGATGCCCCTTGATATATATATAATTGGTCACATCATAATTGATGAATAAAAATCTGCTATCCTGAATATGGCATATATTGTCCGCTGAGCCTGTTATGAGGTTATCCATGCATATAACCTCATCTCCTTCAGCAAGGAATCTTTCACAAAGATGCGATCCTATAAAACCTGCACCGCCAGTAATCAATACCCTTGACATAGATGATCCTCCTTCACCTTAAAATCCCCCTGTGTACCTGTCATTCCCGATGTCTTTGTGAACCCTTATAAGACCCGGTAAATAGTGGTTCACTTTAACACCCACGAAGGCTGCTACTACTTTTTGCCCCTGGCTGCCGCCTCTGGTTTTACGTCTTCCTGTTTATGTTCCCCTGTCTGTACCGGCACATCTCCCTTCAATACTGTCAACCGGGCCTTTGCCTCCTGACCCCATGAGGAGGCCACATAGCTCTTTGTCAGATTTTCGTACTGTTCCATTGCTGAGGCTTTATCACCTGATGCCTCATATACCCTTCCTGTCTCATAAACTGCCCTGTCAGCAGCAAAAGTATCTTTCATGGAAACCACATTCCTGTAGGCTGCAATTGCATTGCTGTAATCCCCCTTGTCAGTATATGCTGCCCCGAGATTTAAATATACGAGTGGCAGAATGCCCTCATCCCCTGGATACTTTTCAATAAAACTCCTGTAACTTCTTATGGCATCGTCATACTGTCCAAGCGCTGAATAGCTGTTTCCGATATAATACAGGGCAACAGGAGCACTCTTGCTTCCTGAATATTTATCAGCAATCTCCTGGAATGATGAAATTGATTCTGTGTACTTCCCTTCAAGGAAAAGATTATATGCCTTATATTGCAGGACAGAGGCAGCTCTATCCCACCTGGCAGAGAGCAGTCTGTACGACACTGCTACAGCTCCAATAATTACTATCGCAGAGACAACTATAATGGCAGCCAGCCTGTATTTTTCCAGGGCACCGGAAGACCTGGATTTAATGTCCTGTAATATCTCCTGCAGGTCTTCGGCTTCTTTTGTTACCTCTGTTTTCCTCGTCACACGCTTTTTTATTTTCACCAATTCACCCCTTGATTAGGATTTAAATAACTACGCCTAAACTTAGAAATACTATGTAATTCGACTTTTCTTGTCAAGTAGCTAATTATATGATATTTTTTATACGTGAAGGAATCCCTTAAGGACCATACAATCATAGAAAAAAAGAGATGGGAACTACTTGGTCTCGAAATAGGGGTGCTTTTTTTACTCACCACAACCGTCATTATATTGTCGCTAATTGAGCACCAATATTTGACTGTCTTCTTTTTATTAATTCTCACCACAATATTCTCAGTATACATAATCAACAAGCAGCGTGAGCTAAAGAGGTTAGACACACACCTTACTGAAGAGCAGTTGAGAAATATCGAAGAGAAAATGAGGGCATCATCACTTCAGGAAAGGTTAAAAGAAGCAACGATGCTTTATAAAGTAGGCCGCATAACCGTCTCATCTTTGACTCTCCAAAAGAAACTCGATAAGATGTTATCCCTTGCTTACAGTATGGTCAGGGCTGACAGGGCATCTGTAATGCTGATTAATGAAAGGATGGAGACATTCGTGGTTGCAAGCTTTATTGGCATAGACCTGGACGTAATGCAGACCCGTCAGCAAAGGGTTGATGAGGGGGTGGCCGGATGGGTTTGTGAGCACAGAACACACCTGTTCCTCACCGGCAGGGTCAGCGATGAGAGATTCCATAATTTCCGGAAAAAGACTGAGGATATCTCTGCGGCGATATGCCTGCCAATAAAATTGAAAGGAAAGGTCATAGGAGTGCTGAATCTGAGTTATCTGAATGACCCGGACAGGGTCTTTACAGAACATGACCTGAGACTCCTGTCTATCATTGCAAGGTATGTATCAACTGCTATCGAACAAACACAGATCTCTTTAAAAAAACAGCTGGTTAACGCTTAAGTCCTTTCTTGTTTTAGCATCCCTGCAGAATATTCTTGCCCCGATTATTCCAAGTTCATACAAGGCTATCAGAGGCCCGGCCATCATCAACTGATTAAATACATCAGGTGTCGGCGTTAAAACGGCTGCAACCACGAAGTTGATAAGTATGGCATACTTACGATTTCTTGTTAAAAATGATATTGTCAGGATTCCCATTTTTGTCAGGAAAATTATGGCAATCGGAAGTTCAAAAATAAGACCAAATGCAAGCA
The DNA here is from genome assembly GCA_020851375.1 of Nitrospirota bacterium. Lineage (NCBI taxonomy): Bacteria > Pseudomonadati > Nitrospirota > Nitrospirota bacterium. The sequence goes on from JADZCV010000045.1 coordinate 65,868, forward strand.
TGAATTTCACGACAAAATCCATATACGAACCTATTGATATCATGGGAGTCAGATTTGCCGTCTTGTATGTCATCAGAAAATCAAGTGCATACCTTAGTATGACAAAATAACAGAAGATTACGCCCAGGGCAAAAGATATTACACCTGCTGCAATAAACAGCAGTGCGTATTTCCTTTCAGTTTTATAAAACCCCGGCGAAATAAATTTCCACAACTGATACAATATTACAGGCAGGGCAACCAGGAATCCGGCAATAAGCGCAATTTTGAAATTTGCCCAGAGCGCCTCGGCAGGGGATAAGAATACAAAGACATGCTTCTGATCACTGCTTATAAGGTCTGTTAGAGCCTTAAGCAGCCCTTCTGAGAAGTAAAACGAAGCGACAAATCCGACTGCTATCGCTATAACTGAAATAATCAGACAAGTTCTAAGCTCTGAAAGGTGCTCAACAAGAGACATCTTCTTGTCTGAAGCAGGCTCATTTGTATTATCAGTGTCCATTAATATTTCTTCTTTTATGAATTACGCTATTTTACTGATTTCTGCTTGATCTCTTCTTTACGATATATCTTCAACATCATATCCTTTGCGAGAAGCTTCTCTTTCTGAAGATTCTTCCGTATAATCTCCTCTTCAGGTGTAAGCACATGCTTTCTGTTAAGACTGCGTATTTCCCGCTCAAGCTTGTCATGTTTCTCCTCCCAGAGCAGGTACTCATCATTCTCCCTTCGAAGTTTTTCTTCCAGTGCTATATGTTTTTCTTTCATAAGCCCCCCCTGTCTTTCATCATATAACTATAATCCAATTGCCATTACCAGTGCATCTTCCACAGGATTCCTGTAGTATTTAGTCCTGCTTACAATAACATGAAAACCAAACTTTCTGTATAATTCCTGCGCAGCCGTATTAGACCGCCTGACCTCCAGCAATACGGTTTTCACACCACTGTTCTTCCAGTAATCCAGGGCTGACAGCAGGATTTTTGAAGCAATGCCTTTTCTTCTGTAATCCTTATGCACTGCAAGATTAAGGATATGGGCCTCGTCCACTACACTCCAGAAACAGATATAACCTGTCAACCGCCCTGAACCTGACTTTACCCCCCACATGTGTGAAAATGTGTTATACAATTCTGAATAAAACATATCAACGGTCCAGGGGTCAGAAAACGCCTCCTTTTCTATTTCCATGACCTGAGAAAGGTCATCTTCCTCTATATCTTCAATTACCAGGTTATCACCCTCTGGCTTCAAATTTAATCTCAGCCTCAGACTTCCTGATATAGACAGGAACAAGGTTTCCGGACCCTGCCATTCCCTTACGGAAGTTGTGCAGTCCAATCATTGCAACTGATATACCTGAAGGCAATACTGCATTAGCCGGCGCGAAGTACCCCAGACCGCCGGCTTGTTTCTCTATCATATGCCTGTACACATATACGGCATCTCCTGTAAATACTACTGGCTCATGAATATTATCCATGAGCAGATCCGGTGACATCACCCTGTCACCGGTTAACCTGATAAGACTTCCATCGTCTCCATATTTAAAGAGGGCCGTATATACCTCATTTTTCTTTGCATCCAGGATAGGGCATATAAGATTCCGGCAAAATGGGATGTTATATGCAAGCGCCTCCATGGTTGATACCGGGACAACACTCTTTCCCGTGGCCATCCCAAGCCCCTTCGCAGTGCCAAGACCTATTCTCAAACCGGTAAAAGAACCCGGGCCTATTGATATTGCCAGACAATCTATATGCTCCAGGCTTATCCTGACACTTTCCATCAGACCTGCAACAGCGTCCATCAGCCGTTCAGAATGAGTCGTCTCAACGTTCAGACTGATCTGACCAAGAGGTCTGTTATCATCAATAATACCAACACTCCCCATCATTGTAGATGTGTCAATTCCCAGAACCTTCATCACCCGCCCCATCCTGATTAAATTCTATCTTTCTGAAACTAACCCTGCCGGCCTTGCTTCCACTCCCATTGAATATTAAAATATTAAACGGCATCATTATGCCCCTGATATCCCTTAAATCACTGTACCGCGCCTCAAAAAGCAGTACACCCTGTTTATGAGGATTATCGGAATATAACTCCTTTTTTACTATCACCATCTGCAATTTGTCAATCCACCACCGTCTTACAGGATATGAACTCTTCCCGGAACTCATTAACTGACTGACAATATAATACTCGTGAGACTCCTCTGTAAACCAGGTGAAATCATCCTGACTATCACTCCCATAAAAGTCCAGCACATCCCGCACGAGTTCCGGATTCATCATATCCCCGGCAGGTAAACCTTCGATCTGATTATTGTCAAGGCCTTCCCGGACATTTATGTCAAACATTGTAAAACCGGAAGGAGTAAGACCGGTAAGCCTGAAAAACCCTCCTCTTTCAAAATTCAGATATGCATCAATTGACGGTGCAGCAATTTCAGGTGATGTCAATTTTAACTCTGCCTTGATGACTGGTATACCTGAAGCCCTCTCTATAAGGTATTCTATAGCCTTCCTGTCTGCGCTTACAGACAGGTCAACAGATGATCTTACTGCGGTACAAGATTGGGAAAATAATACAAAGAAAAGCAGTATTATCAGAGGTGCGGCATTCTTCATCAGGAAAACATTGCATCAATAGCGCTCTTCACTGTTGACACTCCAATAACTTCTACTATGTTTAATGACATCTGTGATGCATTGCGCTCTGGTATTATACAGCGTTTAAAACCCAACTTTGCCGCCTCCCTGACCCTGACATCAGCAGAAGTCACTCCACGCACTTCTCCGCCAAGGCCGACCTCCCCGAACACCACCGTTTCCGGGTCAACAGGAATCTCCCTGAAACTTGATGTCAGGGCTGCAATAATGCCCAGATCAATAGCAGGTTCGTCCAGTTCAAGACCACCAACAACATTGACAAATATGTCCTGTCCCTGTATGTGTATGCCTACCCTCTTATCAAGCACACCGACGAGCAGCAAGAGTCTGTTATAGTCAACCCCAATTGCCCCCCTTTTGGGAATACCAAAGGGGGATGCACTGACGAGGGCCTGTATCTCGGTCAGTATAGGCCTGCTGCCTTCAATACTCGATACTACGACTGAACCTGCGGAACCGGCAGTCCTCTCTGAAAGGAACAGGCTGGAGGGATTTGACACCTCACCGAGCCCTCCTTCCCTCATTTCAAAAACCCCTATTTCATGTGTGGAGCCAAACCGGTTCTTAACTGCCCTCAGGATTCTGTAAGGATGCCCCCGGTCACCTTCAAAGTATAAGACAGTATCAACAATATGCTCGAGTACCCGCGGCCCGGCTATAGTTCCGTCCTTTGTCACATGACCTACAAGAAATACTGGCACATTATGTTTCTTGGCATAATTCATCAATATTGAGGCTGTTTCGCGCACCTGACTTACACTGCCAGGAGCAGAAGAGATGCCTGCAGTAAACATAGTCTGGATCGAATCAACTATAATGGCATTGTAGGCAGACTTCCCGAGGTGAACCAGGATATCGTCAACTGAGGTCTCAGACACTATATAGAGCCCGTCTGAAGAAACATCAAGCCGTTCTGAACGCAGTTTAATCTGTGACGGAGATTCTTCGCCGGATATGTACAGAACGCTTCCTGAAACACCTGCCACCCTCTCGGCAACCTGAAGGAGAAGAGTTGACTTGCCTATGCCGGGGTCTCCGCCAATCAGGACTACAGAACCCGGAACAATACCGCCGCCAAGAACCCGGTCGAACTCCCCGAGTCCGGTCATGACTCTTACACCCTTCTCATATTCAATTTCGCCGAGAATAAGCGGGACAATCTCTGAATCACGCCTTCCGGAAACAGGTGAGGCGTTTACTGTTTCTTCAGCTATCGTATTCCATCCATTACAATCAGGGCATCGTCCCAGCCACTTTGGTGAACTATAACCACAGGTCTGACATATAAAGAGACTCTTGATTTTCATATTCTGATTCTGATCTAAATCTTATACCCCTCCATCAGCCTTACCGCCCAGAGTCCTTGATACAAGATCGCTGATCTTTTTTTTATCTTTCAGGGAAATCCTGATAAATTTTATACCCATGCCAGGGGCAATATCTCCTGCAAATTCCTTCCGTGCCCATACTACCACACCTTCTATAACCGTCTTGTCTGTATCACCAGGAAGGAACAGCTCAACAGTAACGACCTCGTTGGCAGACATTGGATGGAATGTCTCTATGAAGAGACCTCCACCTCCTATAGTAGAGGTGAACCCCTCCTCAATCACGATACTATCAGGACTGTGGTATTTAATCGAAAGGGAAAGAGGTGCGCGTAAGAACCTTCGCCTGTCACTATTCATGCGTTAGTAAGTTATCAAACATCAAAAAGACCAAGTTGATTGATTTCATCATCACTAAATGGTATTGGATAGCTGCCATTAAAACATGCCACGCAGAATTTGTCCGGCGGGTTACTGACAGCTCTTAACATCCCCTCAATACTGAGATATGCAAGGGTATCCGCAGTTAATTGCCTGCCTATTTCATCCACACCCATCTTAGACGCAACAAGCTCTCTCCTTGTCGGAGTGTCTATACCGTAAAAACACGAATATTTCACCGGCGGCGATGCAATCCGCATGTGCACCTCGCTTGCACCGGCCTCCCGCAACATTGTAACAATCTTCTTGCTTGTGGTGCCCCTGACAATAGAATCATCAACGACTATAACCCTTTTACCCTTTAAGACTTCCTTGACAGGATTTAACTTGAGTCTTACACCGAAGTTTCTTATAGACTGCTTGGGAACTATAAATGTCCTGCCGACATAGTGACTCCTTATTAGTCCATTGTCAAAAGGTATACCGCTGGCCTCAGCAAATCCCATGGCTGCAGGTGTCCCTGAGTCCGGAACCGGAATAACGATATCTGCCTCTACGACAGACTCTCTTGCCAGCTCCATACCCATCTTCTTTCTTATAATATTAACACTTTCACCATATACATAGCTGTCGGGACGCGCAAAGTAGATATGTTCGAAAATACAATAAGCCTCATTTGCCTTTTCAAACGGCATATATGAGGTAAGACCGTTGTTATTGATAACCACAACTTCACCAGGCAGAATGTCCCGGATAAAACGAGCCCCAATCAACTCAAATGAGCTTGTCTCAGAAGAGAGTACAAATGAACCATTGAGTTCACCCAGTGACAGCGGCCGGAAACCATAGGCATCTCTTACACCGATCATCTCCTTTTCCGTTAAAATGAGGAGTGAGTATGCACCCTTTACCTTTCTCAGTGCATCAATTAACCTGTCAAGTATAGTCCTCTCCCTCGAAAGGGCTATCAGGTGAACTATGACCTCACTGTCAATTGTAGACTGGAATATTGAACCATGCGCCTCAAGCTCGCTCCTTAGAAATGACGCATTGACCAGATTGCCATTATGTGCCAGGGCGAGGGAGCCCATTGCAAAGTTGACGACTACAGGCTGTACGTTTTCAATTATGCTCTCGCCATAAGTTGAATATCTGTTATGACCTATGGCGCTCATCCCCTTAAGACGCGAGAAGTTGTCATCCTTGAATATCTCTGAAACAAGTCCCATTCCCTTTTTGCAATAAAGCTTGCTTCCATCAGAAGAAACTATGCCGGACCCTTCCTGCCCCCTGTGCTGGAGTCCGTGGAGTCCAAGATAAGTGAGGTTTGCCGCCTCATTGTGATTATATACGCCGAATATTCCACACATGTGTATTCCTATTCTTCCCCAAGATACGCCGGAATTGCACGTTTCCATACGTCAGCCATGCGGCTCACTGGCAAATCAATGACTGTCGTTGTCTTATGTCTGATCACGAGCCTTTCTCCGGTAACTTTTCCTATTACCGTAAAAGGGGTCATCATTTTCCGGGCGACTTCATTCAAATCTTTAACCCTCTCAGGGTTGACTGTAATTATAATCCTTGACTGACTTTCGCCAAAGAGAAGGGCATCCACTCTGATTTCATCGGTAAGTTCAATTATTGCACCATGATTTCCATTGCCTTCAGAATGCATACAACACTCGGCAAGGGCTACTGCAAGCCCACCCTCTGACGTATCATGCGCTGATTTAATTATACCCTCTTTTATCCCATAAAGACAAAGTTCCTGCACCTTTTTTTCCAGATCCAGGTCAAGGAACGGAGGGAGCCCCCGCACTTTATAGTGTATCTCCCGAAGGTACTCGCTCATACCAAGTTCTTCGAGGCTATTGCCTAACAGGATAACAACATCCCCTTCCTTCTTGAAATAATGTGTCATGAACCTTGATATATCGTCAATAACGCCTGCCATTCCTATTATTGGAGTAGGATAAATTGATATATCGTTGGTCTCATTATAGAAGCTTACGTTGCCGCTGATAACAGGTATGTTGAATTTTCTGCAGGCAGCGGATATACCCTCTATGGCCTGCTGAAATTGCCACATAATCTCAGGCCTTTCGGGATTTCCAAAATTAAGGCAATCTGTCAGACCAACCGGTTCGCCTCCGGCACAAGTTATATTTCTGGCCGCCTCCGCAACAGCTATTGCACCACCTGCGTGCGGATCAGAGAAGCAGTAACGGCTGTTGCAATCAGCAGTCATTGCTATACCTTTGTTAGTCCCCTTTATCCTGATAACCGCAGAATCAGACCCGGGAACAACGACAGTGTCAGTCCGGACCATATGGTCATATTGCCTGAATACCCATTCCTTGGAAGCAATTGTCGGGGAAGCCAGGAGTGTCAGAAGTACATTTCCAGGGTCCTGTGGAACAGGCAGATTTTCCATGTCAAGATCATGAAGGATGTCAAGATAAGGCGGAGGGGACGTTTTTCTGTCATAAAGCGGGGCCTCATCTGTAAGGGAATCTATCGGGATATCTGCCGTCACATCGCCATTGTTGATAACCCGTATCCTCCTTGTATCCGTAACCTTTCCAATTACTACTGCGTCAAGGTCCCACTTATGAAATATCTCCATAACATCTTTTTCTTTTTCAGGTACAGTCACTATTAGCATACGTTCCTGAGACTCTGACAGCATTACCTCGTAAGGGGTCATACCGGCTTCTCTCACAGGGACCAGGTCAATATGAATATCAATCCCGGTCCCTGCCCTTCCGGCCATCTCACAGGATGAACTTGTCAGCCCAGCCGCACCCATATCCTGTATTCCTACTATAAGCCCCTTGTGCATGACCTCGAGGCAGGCCTCGAGCAGGAGTTTTTCTGTAAACGGGTCGCCTACCTGAACAGTGGGCCTTTTAGCCTCAGAGGTTTCATCAAAGACGTCAGAGGCCATTGTAGCGCCATGGATTCCATCCCTGCCTGTCTTTGAGCCGACATAAATGACAGGGTTGCCAACACCGCTTGCCACCCCTTTAAAAATCCTGTCCTTCCTGACTATTCCAAGGGCAAATACATTTACAAGGATGTTATTGTTGTATATCTCATCGAAATATATTTCACCGCCAACGGTCGGCACCCCGATACAATTTCCATAACCTGCTATGCCGCTTACCACCCCTGAGAAAAGATGCCTGTTACGGGGCACTTTTATATCGCCGAAACGAAGCGAATCAAGTATCGCCACCGGTCTTGCGCCCATAGTGAATATATCCCTCAGAATGCCCCCAACGCCTGTTGCAGCGCCCTGATATGGTTCTATAAATGACGGATGGTTGTGGCTTTCCATCTTAAAGACAGCTGCAAGACCATCCCCAAGGTCTATTACGCCGGCATTCTCACCTGGCCCCTGCAATACCCTGTCGCCTTTTGTTGGGAATTTCCTCAGGTGTATCCTTGAGCTCTTGTAACTGCAGTGCTCACTCCACATTACAGAGAAGATGCCCAACTCCACAATCCCAGGCTCCCGGCCAAGGATCTTTAATATCCTCTGGTATTCTTCATCTGTAAATCCGTGTGACTCAATTATTTCTCTTGATATCAAGATTCTCCCTCAGCTATGACCTGTTAGTCATCTTTTCAACATAATATATCATTGACTCAAAAAGGGTATACCCGTCCGTTCCGCCAAGTATCTGCTCCCCGCATCGTTCTGGATGAGGCATCATGCCGAGGACGTTTCCTTTGTCATTACATATACCTGCGATATTACCTACTGATCCGTTTGGATTGGCAGCTTCATCTATCTCTCCGTTTTGTCTGGAATATCTGAATATGATCTGATTGTTCTTTTTCAGGTGAGAGTATGTTTCGCTGTCAACATAATAATTGCCTTCAGCGTGGGCTATAGGCATTTTGGCAACCTGGTTTTCAAAGTACCTGAGGGTAAACGGGGTGTTGATATTATCAACCCTCAGGTAGACGTTTTTACAGATAAACTTTAAGGATTTGTTTCTCAGCATGACACCAGGCAGAAGTCCTGCCTCAAGAAGGATCTGGAAACCGTTGCATATACCAAGGACAAGCCCTCCCCTCCCTGCAAATTCCTTTAACGATGTCATGACAGGAGAAAGACAAGCCATCGCCCCTGTCCTGAGATAGTCGCCATACGAGAATCCGCCGGGCAGGATAACAGCATCATATTGAGAGAGGTCTTTTTCCTTGTGCCAGACAAAACTTGCAGGCCTGCCTAATACATTCTTTACGATGTTATAGCAATCATGGTCACAATTAGAACCTGGAAATACAATTATTGCAAATTTCATATTTTAAGTGGTATCTTCTCTGTTTGAGTATTATATCAGGAATCAAACTTTTACGGCAAGACCAAATTGCACTGCTGCGTTTTACTTATAAAATCCCTGATTGCATCATTGAAATAATCAGGCAGATCTGGTGGGTTTGTGTGTACACAGAATCTCTGCCTGTATATTGCCATACCTTTTTCGATTTCATCCTTCAGGATGTCATAAAAAGTGCCATCTGCTGCACCCTTGTATGCCGCATCAGAGTTATAAATAATTATATCGGATACTATTGCCCTGGCCAGCCTGCTTGCATCTTCGTTTAACTGAACCACCCCATCCGTTTGTTTACATGGAATACCATGTGAACAATATTTGTAAACTGCCGGAAGGAGACCTGTGCTGAGGAGGTCAATTTCAATCACCTCATCAACATGCTCAATCTCATCCTTTTCCTGCTGCATGGAATTTCCGGTAACCAGGATAATCCTGGTATCACTGAACCGCTCAATACCCTTAATTATCCTCCATGTTTTTTTCCCCATAATCTCAGGAAGTCCTGAATCTGCAATTACGGCTACAGGCATATACGTTTCAATCAGACTGAATATCATGCGTTGATTTAACGCAGAAATAAGCGTAAAGCCTTCAGGTCCAAGTATGGAGGCGATAAGCCCGTTCAAACCGTCATCATCTGTACATATAATAATTGTGTCTTCTGATACGCCGTTCATGTCTTCTCCATACTGGTTTCAATCAGCAGAATCAACCTGCTGTTGTAATCCATGGCAGCCCTGTAAAACCTCAGGTTTTCTTTTCCGATAAATTCGGGAACCGGGCGGAAACTTTCCGGGGAAATTGAAACAACCCCGCTTGTTGAATCAACAAGCATTCCGACAAGCATATCATTAAAATTGACAATAAGTATACGCGTGTTGACCTTCACTGTGGTGGCTGTTAGTCCAATATATTCCATGAAATCAATAATTGGAATGACAGTGCCCCTTAATGACAATACACCCCTTACATATGAAAATGTGTTGGGGACCTCTGTCACATCCACATAGTGGATCACTTCCACAATAATTGCGGCATCCATTGCATATTCCTGACCTGAAACACTGAAAATGAGGTATTTATCCGACTGGAATTCGGAAACTTCTGCAGTGCAGTCTGACAAAGAGTCCCTGTCTTTTTCATCTACGCCTGGAGCGTAATTCATAGCTGTCTCAAGAGATCACCGGCCGCTGCCGTATGCAACGCGGTTTCTTCCTTCACGTTTTGCCTTATACAATGCCTGATCAGCCTTGTTTATGAGGGCATCACACCCATCCTTGGTATCATCAGGGAATGTTGATACGCCAATGCTTGCAGTTACCTGCCTTCCTCCGTTTAGTTCTATCAGCAGGGGATTTTCTTCAATCAGCCTTCGGATACGTTCCGCAACTATATGTGATCCTATAACTGTATTCTGTGAAAGGACAATGATAAACTCATCCCCTCCGTACCTTACTGCAAAATCATATCCCCTCAACATTACCTGCAGGAGTCTTGCGACTTCCCGTATGATTTCATCGCCGCGCTGATGCCCGAACGTGTCGTTAATGTCCTTAAAATTATCAATATCAAGAATAATAAGGGAAAGCTTCAGATTGAATCTCTCACTCCTGTTATACTCCCTTCTGAGTGTACCATACAAATATCTCTGATTATATAAACCGGTCAGGGAATCCACGACACTCACATGTTCCAGCTCTGTAATCTTTGCCTTGAGCTCTTTCTGAAGGCCTTTTAATCTTAGTAAGATATTTACTCTTAGAGCAAGTTCGTGAGGATGAAAGGGCTTCGTCATGTAGTCAATTGCACCACTCTCCAGCCCCCTGATCTTGTCATATATCCCCCTGTTGGCAGACAACATTATGACCATTAGGTCATCAAACCTTTTTTCCCTGCTCAGCATTTCCATCAATCTGAAACCATCCATCCCAGGCATCATTACATCACAGATCATCATGTCAATCTCTTCTCTGGATAAGATCTTTATGGCGCTGAAACCGTCATTGGCCTCGAAATAGTTTTCAAAAAGATTTGCATTCCTGAGACTTTCCTTTACCTTCTGTCTCATAAGGTGGGAATCATCAATTATCAGGACACTGTTATTCATTCTTACGACTTTTCGGAAGCTGACTGATAATCTTAAGAAATAATGGCTTCGTACAACGTCCCTGCGTTGTCAGAAAGGAACCCGGCTGCAGAATGTCCTGTCTGTCAGGCCGGCTATATCAATTACAGGCACAATTTTCTGTGTATCTATCTCAGCAAAACCTGCTATACACGGAACATCCTTAAGTAATTTGCCGGGATGTTTAACAAGTATCTCTCTCTGGCCATACAGTTTGTCAACTATTATACCCATTTTCTTCTGTGCCAGGCCGGCAATTATGACGTATCTGTCCTTTTGAAGGGTATCCGCAACCGCTGCTCCGTGATATTTCATAACATCATTCAATCTGACAAGCGGCAGATAATCCCCCCTGAGATTAATGCACTCCCTATCCCTTATAATCTTTATATCACACTCTCTCAACCTCAAATTCTCTGATATGGAATTTAAAGGTATTGCAAATTCTTTTCCTGAAGCGGATACTATTAATGCCCTCACTATCAGCAGGGATACCGGAATGGTAATCCTGAATATGGTTCCTTTTCCGTAAGTTGTCTCAACATCTATCATACCGGACAAAGCCTCAATGTTTCGTGCCACAACATCAAGACCAACCCCCCTTCCGGATACGTCATCAGTTGTATCTTTAGTGGTAAAGCCAGGCTTGAAGAGCACCTGCATGAGACTTCTTTCATCCCTTTCATCAGCCATGATCAGGCCCATTCCAAGCGCAGAGTTGTATATAGAATCGAAATTTAACCCTCTGCCATCATCTTCAATTTCAATAACAACATTGCTGTCCTTCTGCACGGCGCTAACTCTTATAATTCCGTCAGGATCCTTGCCTCTTTCCCTGCGCACTTTTTCATCCTCTATACCGTGGTCAATTGCATTACGTATTAAGTGCATAAGCGGGTCTGCAAGCTCTTCTATCATAGACCTGTCAAGCCTCGTATCTCCGCCGGAAACTTCAAGACTTACCTTCCTGGACAACTCCTTTGACAACAAATCCACTATTCTGAATAGCCTTTCAAACAGCACTCCTACTGGCACCAATCGGATATCCAGAAGCCCGTCGCGCAGCGCTGCAATCTTCCTGTTCAGCAATTTATTACATCTGTTAACGTCAAGAAATGTTACATTGTAGCCGTATTTAATCTTTATGTCATTTATTGAGTGAGTCATGGAGCTGTTTAATAATAATATATCACCAACAGTATTCAGAAGATCTTCGAGCCGTTCAATGTCAACTCTCACAGTTTTTGTTATACTCTTTGCAGAATGAGGCGCAGCCTCAGGGACATCTGTGTCTTTCACCTCCATAATCCGGGTTACGGAGACGATGGCAGGGTGAGATATAGTATTATTGTCCGAAGAGAACAGTATCTCAAAAGACATCATGTCATCAGAAGAAAAACCGGATACAGGGATAACTGCAATGATCTCCCCGCAACCAGTCAGATACTCCCTTAATCCTGACATCTCCCCGTCTACACAGTCAATCTGCATGTGTGCCATAAGACTGTATATCCTGCGACCCTGCTTATGAGACGCCATAACCCTGTATTGTTCGAAATCCGAGAGTTTGGCAGCTAACTCATGTGGCATCCTGCTGTTAATATTTGCACCTGTATCATCCTGAATCCTGACTTTAAGAAGCTTGCCAATCCTTTCGACTGCAGGAGCTATGTCGGAATACTCATTCCCCTGTTCATTTATATCATTCAGAAGTGCAGTAAATTTGTCCGCTACCTCGAACAAAGCATCTACAACATCATAATTTAACTTAATCCTGCCGAACCTCAGGGAATCCAGTAAATCTTCAAGTCTGTGACTTAAGGAACTGATTCTTGAAAAACCGGTTACATCAGATATGCCTTTTAAGGTATGGATCCCGCGAAACAATGCATTAACGACGTCAGGATCGTGCACCTTCGCTGAATTACAGGATGTCTTGAGGATACAGAGGTTTTTGTTGAGGTGTTGGATAATATCTTCTGCCTCTGTCAGAAACTCTTTATAGTCATTTCCCGGGTTACTCATTTTGAGGTTTTGAAGCTGTCAACGCTATACCTGCAATCCTGACAAAGGCCTCAAGGGCTGACGTGTCGTCTATCTTGCTCCTTCCAGGCAGGTTGTCACCGTATAATACGGCCGTTACCTCTTTACCTTCAATCAATGGCGCTATGAAAACCTCCTCAGGCACACCTTCACCCAGATGTTTTACGATATAGGAGTTCCAGTCTGTCTCAGGAAGCAGCCCCCTGTATGCCTGCAGGTTTTCCATCGCATTTTTAATTACCGAAGGTTTATCAACAGGAATACGTAAATCCTTTATCCTTTTTTCTGTTGCCCCCATTGATATACCAACCTGCCCAAACCCAATTGCGCTGCCTCCTTTGATTTTAAAGATGACAGCCCTGCCCAGCGATTCACCGGCAATCCTGAGGATCATAACCAGCATCTCTGTGCGAACACACGGGATCCTGAGCTCTTCAATCAGCGAAACAATGGTATCGGAACGAGATCCGGAATTGCCGGCCGGCGTTTCAGAAGTATTTTTCTCATCCACAGACGATATAACCTTCTTTCCTTCATCTCTCAGTCTCGTCCCTTCAAGAAGTATGTACTCAGTACTGACGCTTATGCCCTGGGACACATATGGCATTGGCTGTTCAGGCTCAAAACGAAAGACCCCTTCGTCCCATGAAAGCATCTCATAAATAACCTCTTTGACCAGCGACTGTATAAGGTTTTCAAGGACATCTTTGCCGATAAATTTATTCTCTGTCAGAATGGAACCTAACGGTTCATACACCTTCCTGTCCTTTTGGATCCTGAGTGCGATTTCAAGGTCGTCTTCCTTTAACTTACCTTCCCTGATCAGCCTCTCTCCCAGCATTTCTTTCCCCTGCATGGAGGCATAAAGTATCTGACCTTCATGAAAAACCACCCGCCCTTTACCGGCCTGGCTTTCCAAATTTAAAACACCGCTTTTTTTACTTATGTGGACTATCTGAAGTATGTCAGGAAGGCTGAGATCTGATAAATGTCCTTCAAGGCTCATAATTTAAGGATTCCGGGAATAAATCAAGACTTATTTTTTAATCTCATATCGGAAATCCTCTACGATAGTATTAGCAAGAAGATTATTGCACATCTCTTTAATCTGAGACTCAATATCTGCCCCTGTGGTATTGTCAAGGCTAAGCTCAATATACTTGCCTATCCTGACATCATTAACTGCAGAATATCCAAGGGTATGCAATGAATGCTTTACTGCCTTACCCTGAGGGTCCAGAATCCCCTCCTTGAGCGTAACATAGACGTTTACCTTCAAATCACCCTCCCTCCGGCAGCCGGATCATTCAGGCCGCCTATTTTCCGTATACCCTGTTGAAAATATAATCTACATTCTTTAAATGGTACCCGATATCAAAGCATGATCTGACCTCAGCCTCACTCAACAACTGCATTACATCAGCATCATCCAGAAGGAGCTTCTGAAAATCCGCACCAATGTTCCATGCATTCATGGCATTTTTCTGTACCAATCTGTATGCCTTATCTCTGTCCATCCCCTTTCTCACCAGTTCAAGAAGCACACGCTGTGAATTTATAAGTCCGTGGGTCAGATTAAGGTTCTTTATCATATTTTCAGGATACACAACCATGTCCCTTATAATATTTATCAATCTGTTAAGCATATAGTCAATAAGAATCGTGCTGTCAGGCATTATAACCCGCTCGACAGAAGAATGACTGATGTCACGCTCATGCCATAACGGTATATTTTCGAGAGCTGCAAGGCAATTTGAACGGACAATCCTTGCGAGTCCGCTTATATTTTCACAACCCACAGGATTTCTCTTGTGAGGCATCGCGGATGAACCTTTCTGCCCTTTGGTAAAAGGCTCCTCAACCTCCAGCACCTCTGTCCGCTGAAGGTGCCTTATCTCTGTTGCGAATTTATCAAGGCTGCCGGCTGTTATGGCAAGTGTACACATAAATTCAGCGTGTCTGTCCCTCTGCATTATCTGAGTTGATACCGGTGCAGGTTTCAATCCAAGTTTGTTGCAAACATACTCTTCCACATACGGAGGTATATTGGCAAAAGTGCCCACAGCACCTGAGATCTTGCCGTAAGAAATGCCGTCCCGGGCGTTTAACAGACGTACAATATTCCTTTTTGTCTCCTCGTACCATAATGCCATCTTGAGTCCAAACGTTACAGGCTCTGCATGTATGCCGTGAGACCGGCCCATCATCACAGTATCTTTGTACGCATATGCCTTCTCCTTCAGAACCTCCAAAAGCCTGTTAAGATCATCAAGTATGATGTCTGAAGCATCCCTCAGCTGAAGTGCAAGCCCCGTGTCAAGGACATCTGAAGAAGTTAATCCAAGATGTAGGTACTTGGCCTCATCACCGATGCACTCGGATACAGCAGTCAAAAAGGCTATAACATCATGTTTTACATCAAGCTCAATCTCGTTGATCCGCTCTGTATTTATAACGGCCTTCTCTTTTATCACACGGAGGGCAGATTCAGGTATCTCACCTTTTTGCGACAAAGCCTCACAGGCCAGGATTTCAATTGCAAGCCATTTTTTAAACTTGTTCTCAGGCTCCCATACCTGCTTCATCCCCGGAAGTGAATATCTTTCAATCATATGATCCTTTCCTGTAATTTATCTGAAAGTAAATCCTGGTGATCCTTCACTATCCTGTCAAGTATCCCGTTGACGAAGGAGCCCGACTCTTCTTCACCAAATCTCTTTGCAATTTCAATAGCCTCGTTTATAGTAACTTTTACAGGTATCTCCTTAATATAGAGCAGTTCAAACACGGACATCCTCAGTATATTACGATCAACAATAGCCATCCTTTCAATGCTCCAGTTGCTGGCTGACAGCCTGATCTTTTCATCTATCAAACCGAGATTCTTTATCACGCCCTCAACTATATTATTGGCAAATTCCACAATGTTTGCCGGCACATCTTTGTCTGCCCAAAAACCGGCCGTGAGGCCGGCAGACTGATGACTTACATCAAACTGATACAACATCTGTAATGCATATTCCCTTGATTTTCTCCGGTATCCCATCATACGGCCTGATTATTTGGAAAGCAGTTTATACAGGTTGGCCATCTCAATCGCCTGCAGTGCGGCATCCCATCCCCTGTTTCTGTTCTTTGTGCCTGCCCTCTCTATGGCCTGATCCACACTGTCAGTGGTCAGAACACCATAAATAACGGGAATCCCGCTGTCCAGGGCAATACCCGCTATGCCCTTCGTCACTTCTGCAGAGATATACTCGAAGTGAGGCGTTGCACCCCGTATAACTGCGCCAAGACAGACAATGGCATTGTACTTGTCAGACGCAGCCATTTTCTTTGCAACCATGGGGATCTCAAAAGACCCTGGCACCCTGACGACTGTGATGTTATTGTCCTCCACATTACACTGTTTGAAGGCATCCATGGCTCCTGTCAGCAGCCTGCTCGTTATAAAATCATTAAACCTGCTCACAACAACTCCAAACTTTAAACCCTTCCCGGCTATTGCACCCTCAATTGGTTCAGGCATAAACACCTCCTATAAATTTATATTTTACTTAGCATGTGTCCCAGTTTTCTCTTCTTAGCCGTCAGGTAATCAATGTTTTCTTTGTGTGGAACAACCTCTATTGGAACGCGCTCTGCCACATCCAGTCCGAACCCTTCCAGACCCACAATTTTTCTTGGGTTGTTTGTCATCAGCCTTAAGTGTCTTACATTCAGGTCAACCAGTATCTGAGCGCCTACGCCATATTCCCGCAGAACAGGCCTGTTCCCCCCGATAACGCACTCCTTTGCACCCTCCTCTTCATTATCCTGCATCTTATATAATGATATCTTGCCTATCAGTGTTTCCCTCAGGTCATGATTAATATACAGGAGTATGCCGGCCCCTTCCTTCTCAATTATCTCCATAGCCTTATGGAGCTGTTCACCGCAGTCACATCTCCGGGACATGAAGATATCCCCTGTAATGCAGGCAGAGTGGACACGAACAAGGACATTCTTAAGGCTGCTGACATCCCCTTTAATCAGGGCAAGGTGTACATTATGGTCAAGCTCATCTTCATACACTATAACCTTGAAATCGCCGAATTCCGTCGGCAGTCTCGAATCAGTCACTCTCCGTATGAATGACTCCTTCTGCAGCCTGTACTCTATCAGGTCCTTCACTGTTACAATCCTGAGATGGTATTCTCCTGCAAACCTGATCAGGTCCGGAAGCCTCGACATAGTCCCATCTTCATTCATAATCTCGCAAATAACACCGGATGGGTTCAGCCCTGCAAGCGACGAAAGGTCAACTGACCCTTCGGTCTGCCCTGCCCTTTTAAGGACGCCCCCCTTTTGAGCCCTGATGGGGAATATATGCCCGGGCCTGGCCAGATCAGCCGGCCTCGTCTCAGGGTCTATTGTCTTTAGTATTGTTAAAGCCCTGTCGTGCGCCGATATGCCGGTTGTAATCCCATGCCTCGCATCTATTGAAACTGTGAAGGCTGTGCCAAAAGGGGCTGTGTTGTCCGTTGTCATAGGCAGAAGTGAAAGTTCCTCGACACGTTCAGCTGTCAGTGTCAGGCATATCAGCCCCCTGCCGAATTTTGCCATGAAATTAATCGCCTCAGGTGTCACCTTTTCAGCTGCCATGACAAGGTCGCCTTCATTTTCACGGTCCTCATCATCCACCAGAATGACCATCCTGCCCTGCCTTATATCTTCGATAGCCTCTTCAATGGAATTAAGCCCCATTTTTCCTTCTCCTTACCTGCTCCTTAATATCCTCCAACTCCCTCTCGATCCTTTCAATCCTGTCCGCTATAGGATCAGGAAGGTGGACATGATCCATCATCGCTTCCGTCTTCCGTCTTCCACCCTGTTTCACAACACGGCCGGGAACTCCTACCACTGTGGAATCCGCTGGAACAGACTCAAGAACTACAGAATTGGCCCCCACCTTCACATTGTCACCAATTACTATATTTCCAAGCACCTTGGCGCCTACTCCCACTACGATGTTATTACCAAGCGTGGGATGTCTTTTTCCCTTCTCCTTGCCGGTTCCCCCTAATGTCACACCCTGAAAAAGGGTAACATGATTGCCGATTACCGTGGTCTCGCCTATTACAACACCCATTCCATGATCTATAAAAAAAGACGAACCAATCTTTGCCCCGGGATGTATTTCAATGCCTGTCAGAAATCTGCTCAGGTGTGATATTATCCTCGGCAGGAGCGGTATATCCCGTCTCCATAACCAGTGAGCCATCCTGTGAAACACGACTGCATGAAAACCGGGATATGTGAGTACAACCTCCATCTTCCCGGACGCAGCAGGATCTCTCTCGAAAACTGCATATAAATCCTTCCTTATATTGTCAAACATAGGATAGAAGACAAACTGCGTATGCAGATATCCCTTCACCCTTTCCTAATGCCCCAATACCTTCACTGGTCGTTGCCTTTACATTTACCTGCTTCACATCAATCTCCAGGGCAACTGCTATATTGCTTATCATTGAATCCCTGTACGGAAGGATCCTGGGGGCCTCAGCAATGACAACAGAGTCCAGATTCGAGATCCTGAAACCTTTTTGTTTAATTATGTCCCTCGTCCTCTTTAACAATTCAATACTTGAAATGCCTTTTAAGGACGCATCCGTATTGGGGAAATGCATGCCGATGTCTCCTTCGCCGGCTGCGCCAAGCATAGCGTCACAGATTGCGTGAAGCAATACATCTGCATCTGAATGCCCTGACAATTTTCTGTGAAAGGGGATGCAGACATTGCCCAGTATAACTGAATTGCCCTCTTCGAATCTGTGGATATCAAACCCAATGCCTGCCCTCATTTTATGCTCTTTTTCTTCTGAATCATCAATATAACTTCAGCAAACAGAAGGTCTTCCTTTGTAGTAATCTTTATATTTTCAGGGGTTCCTTCCATTATCTTAACCCTATAGCCAAGCCTTTCCACCAGTGATGACTCGTCCGTACCTGAGAATTTATCATTATATGCCCTTAAATATGCCTCTTCCAAAATCCGTCTCTTGAATACCTGCGGTGTCTGTGCATTCCAGAGTGTGGAGCGGTCTGGTGTTGATCTGATGATACCATCCTCTCCGACATCTTTAATCGTATCCCTGACCGGGACTGCTGTCACAACACCGTCAGCAAACATTGCAAGTTTTACAGCTTCACTTAAGGTCCCTGGAGAAACAAACGGCCTCACGCCGTCATGCACAACCACGATATCCGTGTCTTCATCAAGCTCCTTAATGCCGCTATAAACCGAGTCCTGCCGCCTGTCCCCGCCAATCACAATCTTTAAGACCTTCTTATAGCCATACTTCTCAACAACCTCTTTGAGGCAATAGTCTTCTTCCCCGGACCTCGAGATTACAAGAACCTGATGTACCTCGGGGCATTTTTCAAAGACATCCAGCGTATGTGCCAGTACCGGTTTGTTTTCGATACGGATAAAATGCTTGGGAACAGTATGGACCATCCGCTTACCTTTTCCCGCTGCTGGTATTATGGCCGTTACCTTCATCTGAAAATGCTCCTATTCACCTGTCATTCCCACGGAACCTGTCCCCGCAGGATTTAAGCGGGGAGTGGCAATCCAGAACCAGGCCCCGGTCTGGATTCCCGCTTACGCGGGAATGACGTTTTCATGAACCCTGGTGAGCCTGAGCTGTTAGCGTGCCGAACAGCCGACGGGCTCATGACGGTTCATCTGAAAATCCCTGTCATTTTTTGCTGTTAAGTCCCTCTGTTACTGTGACAGTGTAATATAAATCGTCATTCCGTCACGATATACAAGCATTAAGACGCTATCGCCTTTTTTTACTTCCTCTGCCGCTTTGCTAAAATCTTTCACCGTCCTTACATCCTTCCTGTTTATCTGCAGGATGACATCACCCGGCTTGAGTCCGTACCCCTGGGCAGGAGAATCCGCAGCAACACCTGAGACAACAACACCTTTAATCTTGTCAGGGATATCGAGCCTCTCCCTCAATTCAGTTGTAAGGCCCTGAACTGTTACCCCCTGGAAGATCCCTTCCGGACTGCCTTCCCCGCTCTCTCCTTTGGCCAGATCAGCAGGCAGTTCTCCGATAA
Source organism: Nitrospirota bacterium (assembly GCA_020851375.1). Taxonomy (NCBI): domain Bacteria; kingdom Pseudomonadati; phylum Nitrospirota; species Nitrospirota bacterium. Next base: position 85,891 of record JADZCV010000045.1, read on the forward strand.
CAACTTTCAGCAATTCGGTACGTCCGTCGCGAATGACCCTGACATCAATCGTTTTTCCAACAGGTGTCTGTGCAACCATATTTCTAAGATGAGAATTATTTTCCACTTCCTTGCCATTATATTGCAATATTACATCCCCCCGCTGAAGCCCTGCCTTGTCAGCCGGACTTCCATCCATTACATCACTGATTAGGGCGCCTGTGTTGTTACTCAGTTTAAACTGTTTTGCAAGCTCCGGCGTAATGTCCTGTATATAGACACCAAGCCAGCCTCTTGTAACTTTCCCTTCTTTTACCAGACTATCCATAACAGATTTTGCCATATTGCTTGGCACAGCGAAGCCGATACCCATGTAACCACCGCTTCTTGTAAATATAGCTGTATTTATTCCTATCAGCTCACCCCTTATGTTTACGAGCGCCCCGCCCGAATTGCCCGGATTAATGGCAGCATCTGTCTGAATAAAATCCTCATAGTCAGCAATGCCTACATTAGCCCTCCCCTTGGCGCTTATGATGCCGCTTGTAACTGTCTGATTCAACCCAAACGGGCTGCCTATCGCAAGTACGAACTCCCCAACCTCTATCTGATCAGAATCCCCCCACACAATAGCCGGAAGTTCGCTGGCCTTTATCTTGATAATCGCCAGATCAGTCTTTGGATCAGCCCCGACAATCTTGCCTGCATACTCCTTCCTGTCTGACAACACCACCTTTATCTCATCAGCGCCTTCAACCACATGATTATTTGTTACTATATATCCGTCATCTGTAACAATAACGCCTGAACCAAGACTCTGCTCTTTGTATTTCCTGGGCGTATCATGTTCCCTTAAAAATTCGTCACCAAAGAAGCGTCTGAAAAAGGGGTCCTGGAAAAAGGGAGATACAGGCCCCCTTTCCATGCCTCTTAAAGACTTTGTTGTTGAAATGTTTACAACTGCAGGAGTTACCCGTTTAGAAATCTCGACAAAGGCCCTTTCAGTCTCAGCAAGCTGCTGAGTTATTTTAGGCGGAATTGGCTGAACTTTGGCCTGACCGATTGGAATCCATCCGAGATTTGAAGAAACAATGACTCCCGCAATTACGCCAATTGAAATAAGTATGGTAGCGATAACTACATTCTTCTTATCGAACTTTTTTATAAACCCATCCATAGACACCCTCCTCAGAATTTAATGACTTAGTTTACATTATATTATTATTCAGATTAAATTGTAAAGACGACTTCAGATATTGACATTGCAGTTGTTTTTAGGATAGTTTTCATTCATGGACAATAAAGTTTCATCACTGGAAGATAAGGACAAGAGATACATATGGCACCCCTTTACCCAGATGAAAGAATGGCTGGCCGATACCCCCCTGATTATAGAAAAGGGGAATGCATCATATATATACGATACTAAAGGCAGAAAATATATAGACGGTGTTTCTTCCATATGGGTTAATGTTCATGGTCACAGAAAGAAGGAAATTGACAGGGCTATTGAAGGACAACTAAAAAAAATCGCTCACACCACCCTGCTCGGCCTTTCAAACATACCATCCATTCAACTGGCTGAAAAACTGATCAACCTTGCGCACGATTCAGGACTGCATTGCATGTCAAAGGTGTTTTATTCAGATAACGGGTCAACAGCAGTTGAAGTGGGCCTGAAAATGGCATTCCACTACTGGCAGATCAGGGGGGGGAGACATAAGAAGAAGACAAAGTTTATTGCCCTGGAAAATGCATATCATGGAGATACTATAGGGTCAGTAAGCCTCGGGGGGATAGACCTTTTTCACAAGATATACAAACCCATCTTATTTGAAACCATCAGGATCCCGTCACCTGACTGCTACAGATGTCCCATGGGGAAGGTCTACCCTGATTGCAGTCTTGCCTGTGCCTCAGAGGCTGATAAGGTGTTAAGGAAACACCATAGTGAGACAGCCGCCATTATTGTTGAGCCGGTTGTCCAGGCTGCTGCAGGCCTGATCGTAGCGCCGCCAGGTTATCTGGGAAGGATATACTCAATTTGCAGAAAATACGATATCCTGTTTATTGCAGATGAGGTTGCTACAGGTTTTGGGCGGACCGGCCGGATGTTCGCATGCGAACATGACGGGATTGATCCTGATATAATGGCAGTAGCCAAGGGGATTACCGGCGGGTATCTGCCGCTTGCCGCCACACTTGTAACCGAAGACTTACACAGTGCATTCCTTGGAGAGTACAAAGAGTTCAAGTCTTTCTTTCATGGCCATAGTTACACCGGAAACCCTCTGGGATGCGCGGCAGCCATAGCCAATATTGATTTATTTGAAAGGGATAAAGTCCTTGAGCATGTCAGAGAAAAGGGCATCCTCCTTGAGAAACTGCTTTCCCCATTGAAGGACCACCCTCATGTCGGAGATATAAGACAAAAGGGGCTGATGGCGGGGATTGAGCTTGTACAGGATAAACGTGCAAAAACACCATTCCCGCTGGAGGATAAAATGGGGTTCCGTGTCTGTCTCAGGGCAAGGGAAATGGGACTGATGCTGAGACCGATCGGTAATGTAATTATATTAATGCCGCCCCTCAGCATATCGTCAAATACCATAAGAAAGATGACATCCATAATTTCTGCAGCAATTGAGTCCACCCTACCGGCATAAGGCCACATAATTTTTTTCTTGATATCATTATGGCTAATATGTTATCAATACTGATTGTTAATTTTAGAGGAGGGATTCATTGACAAGGACAATACAGTACTATATTGACAGGCATGCAAAAAAGACCTTAAAACAGATAAACAGCAAGCTCAGACGGTTTGTGTTATGCAACTTTAACCAGAAATACATAGAAGAAAAGCAGAAGGCGCGATATGGAGACTGCTTTCAGTGCGGCAAGTGCTGCAGTCTGATACTCAAGTGTCCATTCCTTGAAGGAACTGACGGAAATACGAGGTGTGCAATATATAATACAGGCAGGCCAAAGCAGTGTGAGGCCTTTCCTATTGATCACAAGGACTTGCATGACGTTGATTTCCTGTGCGGATATTTTTTCAGTGAGGAGTTGAAAAACAGGTCCGAATCCAAAATTCATATGGAACTAAATTACTGATTATAACCGGAACCGGTCATTTTGAATCTGTTTCAGGACATAATCCCTTATCTCACCTGCCGAAGGTCTTTCTCCTATAATCTTTCCCCCCTCCACATGAGAAAGCAGTATGTCCCTTAACAGTCCGCCACAGGAACAATCATGGCCTTGTGAATCTTCTCCCGGGATTGCAGTCAATGGTATCATTATCGAATTATAACAAAGGTCACATCTGAGAACCCTCTTTGAGCCAGACATCTTACCCCTTTTTGCAACGGGTTTCCGGTCTACCTCAACGATATCCATTGCAAAATCCACGACATCTGCATCGCTTATGGCAGTCCCTACCCCATATGCATCAACAACGGGATTGAGCTCTGCTATCGTATCTTCATCGAGGCCGCCGCTCGCGAACAACTTCACGTGTTTAAAGCCTCTCAGATCCAGCTCCCACCGGACTTCCTGGAGAATCCTGAAAAAGTTTCCCCTCCTGCTTCCAGGTGTATCGAGTCTCACCCCATACAGGTCCCTGCCCATGGCCTCTGCAACTGCAATCGTCTCAAACTTTTCATCTCCAAAGGTATCAACCAGTGCTACCCTGTTTACTGCAGGGTCAATAACTTCATGAAATGCCCTGGTAGCATCAACTGAATTCCCCATGAGTATAATAAGTGCATGCGGCATAGTGCCGACTGGATCTGCCCCTATCAATTCCCCGCTCACCAGGACCGACACGCCGTCACAGCCCCCTATATAAGCGTTCCTCTCAATCATAGGGGCTATCGCAGGGTGCATCCTCCTTGCCCCAAAGCTTATTATACGCCTGTCTCCTGCCGCCTTCCTGCATCTGGCTGCCTTTGTCGCAATACCCGATGCCTGACACAAGAAACCAAGCACTGCTGTCTCATACACACCGAAATCAGTATACATGCCCTCTATCTCGAGGACAGGCTGATATGGGTGGAAGACCGTTCCTTCCGGCATTGCACGCACATTAATCTTCATACCCTCAAACAGGCGCGAACATTCCTCGAGTCCGGCAAATACACCCCACTCACTGCCACTCGGAAGTCCCTTGGCTATGAATTCCGCCTTGACCCATTTATCTATGCCCCTGGCCTTGAGTATCTTCATAGTACGATCAAAATAAACATCTGTCACTCTTCCGGCCTTTATATCATCAAAATCTGCTGTAAACATCCTGCGATCCATTTAAGGTCCCCCCTGCCACATTAAATCTTCATATACCGTCTCAACAGCACCTGCCCCGAGCATCTCGTCTATAGCCCTTTCGCTGTCGCCTGGATTGACATCCACGCCCCTCGAGGCATCTGACAGGTAGAAGACCTCAAACCCGGAATGCAATGCATCCAGAACTGTGCTCCTCACGCAATAGTCAACAGCCAATCCACCTATGAAAAGCCTCTTTATACCTGCCTTCCTTAACTGTTCCGCAAGTGCAGTGCCCTGAAAAGCTGAATAAGCATCCTTATCAACTGCCGTCCCCTTTTCAATAATCACCTTCTTCTCAGGCATTATAAGACCCGTATGCAACTCAGCTCCGCGCGTATTCTGAACACAATGCTCAGGCCATATCCCCCCGGCTGACCTGAAGGATGAATGATTGAGCGGATGCCAGTCCCTTGAAAAATATATATGCATACCTACTTCGCTGAATTTTCTTATATACAAATTCATTACCGGGACAACCGCATCACCATCAGGCACAGGCAGTGCCCCGCCCTGGCAGAAGTCATTCTGTATATCTACGGCAATAAGTGCCGAACCGGCTGTAACTCTAACACCCGTCATTATTCATTATACCTTCAACTTTTTCCAGAAGTTCTTCAATATTATACGGCTTGATAATATAATTCCCGCCGATCTTCTTAATCAGTGCATCAACCTTTCCCCCAAGCACATCACCTGTAGAGAAAAGCATCTTCTTCTCCATATATGGCTTATTCCTGCTCACCCATTCATATACACCGGCACCGTCTGTACCCGGCATCTTAAAATCGCATATAACAATGTCATAATCTTCAGTGCTTAGCCTTTCAATAGCCTCATTTCCGGAATTGACACCAATTACCTTATACCTGTCTCCCAATATATGCCTCATTACATCAAGCTGGTCATCCTCATCATCAACAACAAGCACCATTTTTAACCTGATGTTCGCGGGACAGGCAATATCATTTGCTGAGTCCTCAATTACGTTATTCGCAGTATCGTCAGACGTCGTTATTGGCAGCCTCAAAGCAAACCGGGTTTTTCCGGCCTCACTGCTGACTGTTATGTCACCGCCATGCTCACGGATTATTCCATAGCAGAGGCTCAAACCAAGCCCTGTACCCTTGCCGACTTCCTTGCTCGTATAGAACGGATCGAATATTTTGCCAATGACGTCGCCTGGTATTTCAGGTCCGTTATTGACAATGTCAATACCGATTTCTTTATTAATTAGATATGATTTGACTTCCAGTATTCCACCAGTTCCGCCCTTTTCTTCAATGGCATCACAGGCATTATTAATTATATTTACAAATACCTGCTCTATCTGCCTTTCATCCGCATATATCATTGGCAAAGTATCATCAAACTCATGCCTTACAGAGATGGCAGCAGAAGATATCCTGTAGTTAAGCAGGGTCAATACATTCTGAACAATAATATTGAGGTTGACGGGACTCTTCCGGGGCTTGTCCTGCCTTGAGAATCGCAGCAATGATTCAACAATACGCCTGGCTCCTGTGGCAGACCGGTTAACTGTCTTTATAAGCTTTAATTCATTCTCAGCCATGGGTGACTGCTGCAGGAGTTCTGAATAGACTAATATCGGGAGAAGCCTGTTATTGAGTTCATGTGCAATGCCTGAGACAAAGGTGACAAGAGACGCAAGCTTTTCAGACTGAAACAACCGTTTTTCGAGCATCTTCTGCTCTGTAATGTCCTTGGCAACTCCAAGCAGACCCACAATGCCCTCGCTACTGCTCCTCAGAGGGGCAAAACTGCATAGTGTCTGCCATACGGTGCCGTCTTTGCCTTTAAGGTCCATTTCAAGTGTCTTCTTTCCTCCCTGCTTCAGTACCTGTACAAAGGCCCTTATAGCCCTTTCATTCATCAAGAGGGTATCAAACAGCTGACCTACAAGTTCATTTTTCGTGTAACCGAGGTCTTCTACCCTTTTATTAAGAAAAATGAACTTCCCATCATTGTCAATAGTAAAAATAATGTCACTCGCATTTTCAAATATGTTCTTAAGGTATTCGTGTGACTCTTCTATCTCCCTGGTCCTCTCCAGGACTGTTATTTGCAGGTCTTTGTTTAATAGTTCAAGGTCCTTCTGAAGCCTGACAAGATTAATAAGATGTCCGACTGTTGTGGAAAGTATGGAGAAGACCTTTTCATGGTGCTTGCTGAAAAATTTACGCTTACTGTGGGAAAGATTCAATACACCCAGCCCTTTGCCGCCTGCTGAAACAGGCAGACAGAGCAATGATCCTATGTCAACTGCTGAATTTAACCTCATAAATCTGGCATCATTATCCACATCTGATATCAGTATCGGGGTATTGTTTTTAGCAACCATACCTGCTACGCCTTCCCCGACCCTGAATGCCCTGTTAAATACATCTTCGTTTCTCGCTGTATCAGTAGTTGATACGCCGGCCTGATTCACCACATAATTACCGCTATCATCGAGGAGCATAATTGAACAATGTTCAAGACCAAGTTCGTCGGACAGTATTTTCACAACCCCATCACATATCGTCTTCACATCAGACTTTTTGTTAAGCATTGCAACAATGCGCTGAAAGGCGGAAAGGCTCTGCATGACATCGCTGTAGAACTGCGGCAATTCTGAATGAATATCCACTCTGACTCCTCACATAACCTGTTTTCCATACTGATATTAACCCAAAACTATTTATCTCACAAGTCAAACGAATGCAATGCATAAGAACTGGATTGGATTTAACAATTTAGAAATTGAAGACAACCGGGGATACCCTGGCAAATAGAATGACTGTTGGTGTTAACCATGCAGCAGTACTGGCATTGCGGAATGGGCACCAGACACATCTAACAGCGTTTCTGAACCAGGGACGATGGTACTTGCGGGCTCAGGCTTAACAGCGCTGACCGGATACTGTCATGTCCACCTGTTTTACCACCAATCTTTGCTTAAGTTCAGATAAACCATTTTTACCTTCTAAAAGAAGCGGGTTCAACTCATACTCAATAAGGTCTGCAAGGGTTATCCAATCCTTTCCTTCAAAGACCGGGAGCATCTCCTTGAAGATATCTACGGATTTATCCCATGACGAAAGGGATTCCGGGGAAATCTCAAACTGACCCAGACCATTTTTCAATTCCCTGATAAAATCCATGAGGTCACTGAGATTGTCCATCAGGGCTGTAATCTCATTAAAGACCTTCTCATTCTGTTCCATCCTGAGAAAATTGGCACAATCTATTAATCTCCCGCTGATCTGCCCTATAATCTCACACGTGCTGACAATGCCGTCATTTATAGCCGTCAGCAATTCTTCCCTTTTTTTAACATCTATGATTGCCACATTTATCTCCTTTCTGAAATTAAATTGCTATTATCATTAACCAGCTCAATAAGCTGAATCATTACAGATAACTGGTTTATAAGATTATTGTACATGGTGCATGCTGCTCCTGCCAACTCTGCCACATCTGCACCTTCGAGACTTTCTCTCCCGAACTTAAAATAAATCACAATGGGACGCAGGGCAATATGGGTAAAGCCAATGGTCTCTATCTCCTGATCAATAAGCGGCACATCCGCCCAGACGTCTTTAATCTTTGCGACATCATAATTTTCCCTCTTTGCCTCTTCTGCAATCAGGCAAACTTTTTCAAGCGCCCTGCCGGCCAATTCCTCAAGCCTCCTGAGGGCATTCATCTCATCATGAATTATCCCCTCTTTCTCAGATGTGGAATGGGGGAATTCAGATGAATTCAACGGGGTGATGGTGTTATCATTACATTCAAGGGTCTGCAGCCACACCCGTCTGTAAAGATGACGGAAAAAGTCATCCCTGGTAACAGGCCGTTTGATCATTGGAACATACTCTAATAATCCATCATCAGAAAAGAGCGCCTCATAAACCTGCATACCTTCCCAGAAAGGGGAATCATCAACCTCTGTTACACTACTGTCATTTTTAATCATCTCTATAATCCGGCAGACGCCATCCACACTGACAGTGTCATTACAAATCATGTCCTGACATTTAACATGAAAACTGCACGGGTGGCAGGGGACAGTGGATTCAATGACGATATGTCCTTTCCCATATGGGCCGGTCTCACGGAAATAGGCCGCACCGAGGGATATTCCCATAACCCTTGTCCCCACAGCAGTGGCAATATGCATTGTACCTGAATCATTAGAAACAAGAAGATGGCAACATTTAAGATATGCAGCAAGCTCCTTCAATGATGTATTGCCGGCCATATTGATTACCCCGCTTCCTCCCCCCATCTTTATTGCTTCACCCAGCGCCCTTTCGCTGCCTGAACCAAAGACTATAACTTTTGCCCCAAGCCTTCCCGTCAGTCTCCCTGCCAGTTCGGCATATCGGTCTGTGGCCCACATCTTGTGCCTGTCACTTGCTCCCGGCTGAAATCCTATTATAAAATCGCCATCCCTGACCCCTGCCTTCCTTAATTGCGACCTTGCTGTATCAAATACATCTTCCGGAACTTCAAGAAAAAGACCTTTTACTTTTGGTGCGGCCCCTCCGGCCTTGATATATATGTCACACAGATGAAAAGGGTTATAAATCCTTCCGGGGACAATATTAAAGAAATACCTCAGCCATGGATGTTTTATCAGGGAATGTCCTTTATTATCCGCAATAAATCCCCTGAACTCCTTCGCCCGGATAAGGGACATGATGGCAGCACTAACCGTGGTATGAGTGAAGTTTATTACACAGTCATATGTAACACTGTTAATATCCGTCAGAATCTCTTCCATATATCTGTATTTGCTGACAAGACCGGGAAACTCACCCCGCCCTCCCACTATGAATCCATCCATATTGAAGCTTATGAGCCTGTCTACAAACGGGATATAGTTACATATCTCTGCAAAGGCGGAGTTTATAAGAAGCGTAATCCTTACATCAGGGAAGGCGTCTTTCAGGCCTGCCATCACAGGGGTAGTTTGAACAAGATCTCCCATACGTGTCAGATTGATTATAAGGACATTTTCCATTGCTCAATCCTTCTTTGCAGCAAACTGCCTGCCGATCTCATTAATCAATACAAATACTTTATCCGCCCGTGAAAGTTCACCCACGCCGGATGCCATATCATCAACGATATCAGTCATTGCAATCGCCCCTCTGTTTCTGAACCGCTCCAGATACAGCCCCAGTTCAGTATGCCTGCCGGCCTCTTCAATAAGACCTTCCACATCTTCTTTTCCCGAATCCCACGAAGGACGTTCATATCCCTTTTCAAAGATAAACTCAAACATCTTCTCCATCCTCTGTTCATACGTATGTTCTCTTAAGACCCTTTCCCTGCCTCTTGCCGATATCTCAGCCCCTGCCTCAGGGTTATTGAGATAGTATCTGATTTTTTCCCTTGCATCATTCAGATCTTTGAAGCAAATAATCTCATGACCTGCATTGAAGAGCTCAGACATTTCAGACCTGTAATCCACTAATTGGAAAGATCCGCAGGATGCTATCTCGAATGTCCTTGGATTAACAAAGTCACCGTAAGGATTAACCCCTTCATGATATGCGGACGAATGGAGGTTCATATTTATCCCTGAGGCATTAAATATCCTTACGGATTCTTCAGTATCTATCCATTCACCGCCTCTTTGAATATGGCTCAGCAATGGCATGCCAACACACCACTCGCTCCCCCATATCTTAAGATCAAAATCGAGCAATCCGCTGAAGAAAAACTTCCTGTTATGGTAGCCCGATCCTACAAAGGATATATCACTTCCGTAGGTGTCCATTTCCTTCTTTGACATGTCAAGTCTTCGGTGAATGTCCGGGGAAGCAGCCAGGGGAAGATACGAGTAGTTCCTGACACCCGCAGCCGCCAATTTTTCAAAGAACTCATTCCTCTGGATTGTGAAGAAATAGTCATAAAGGGGAGCTATCCTCTCCCAGTACTTCATAAGCCTGAAGTCCTCAACAAACCAGAAGGCGGTGGGTATCCTGTTCTCTCTAAGCTTCTGCAGACTGGTTTCCGTTAAAGGGGCCTGAGCAAGGGCGAATACGAGGTCTGGCTTGAACTCCGCACATCTCGCTATGGCGGCCTCTGACAGAAAGGAGAGCAACATGGAGCGCAGTTGATTCTGATGGGCATTTTCACTTGTTATCCCGGAGATGGACTGAAAGAGATCGTTATACTTGCTATTGTCAACATAATCAACCTGGTGACCCAGTTTCTTCAAGGCAGAGACGCAGTATCCTGCAACAGGGAGAGAGCCGCCGTATATGGGCCCTGCCACCATGATCTTCAAGCCACTCTTCACAGACTGACGTAATCTTAGTTTCGCAAGGAGACCGTTAAAATAGGCGCCACTGATCGCAACAGACGGACCATGCTCTGCTATAGTAAAGCCTTTGGGCAAAACAGGCATACTATCCCCTGTTACCAGTTTCACTCTTGAGAGTACAGGGGTTAAATCAACATTTTCCAGTGCGGTTTTCAGGATATCGAGCCTGGGTTCAAAGACAATGATATCCATTCCTGATATCCGGCAAATATCGAGTTCGCAAAGCCTTGCAACATGATACCCAAGTCCAAATCCGAGGACGACCACTGCAGATCCCATTTCTACCTTTTCCCTCTGATACTCAACCCACCCGGCAGCCTCCTTTTCAGGGTCATAGAGGCTGTGCAGAGTTATATCCCCTGACTTCATTGAAGGCATCCCTGTCTTTGATACATATAGTTTCAGATCATCACCGGCTCTTGCGTTGATAACTGCAGATACAAGTACAGGGTCATTATTCTTCATGACCTCTATGTTATTCCTGAATATATGGCTATTCGCAGACATGTTTTCCTGAATTATCCTCTTGAAGATACCATACTGATTTTACTTTTTAGCTCAATGGCATCACTTCTTTCCGGTTCAAAGAGGAGAAGTTTATCAATACTATCGAGCGCTTTGTCAGGCTGACCCATCCTGTAGCAGACATCCGCATGCCGGTACAGAGAATCCGCATCAGCCGGATGCTGCTCCAAATACTCCTCCAGGATATCAATCGCCTTACCAAAATCTCCGGAATCAATTGCAGTATTCATGGCGTCATACATCTTTTTATTTCCGGCCTTTTCTGCCTTAACCAGGTATTGAATCACGAAGAGGTCTTTCAGTTCTTCGTGTGAAACCCCCCTGAGCTTCACCCTCCCAAAGGATATCTCCTCTGAAAACGGGGCATTCAGAGAAGTGTAACCTGGATCCATATTAACAGCTATCCCGGTTATCTCAAACCCTGCCTCTTTAAACAGTGTATCTATATCTTTTTTTGCAAAGAATCTCAGATGGGTTTTATCAAGGATACCATGGTCCTGATACTTCCATTCCCCTTCAACAAGCATGTTTATTACGCCGTAGTATCTGACATTCGGGATACTTGCGATTATGGTGCCTGAATCAGCAAGATACCGGTTGAATCTCCTGAGGGCTATTAATGGTTCCTTAAGATGTTCCAGTACATCGGCACATATAATACAGTCAAAATAGCCTTCCTCATAAGGAAGTTCCAGAAACTCTGCATCTCCCTGTAAAACGCGTGACAGGTTCTCTTTTGCCCTTTCACTCGCCGCAGGATCAACCTCAATACCAACAACTTCAGCAGCCCCCCTGTCCAGCAACCGTTTTCCGAGGATACCCTCTCCGCAACCGACATCCAGAATCCTCATGGCTTCCACAGGTACGAGTGCCTCAACTTCTCTTCTTCCCTGACGAAAGTAATCCCTGCCAATGGCCTCATCTGTTCCTTTTTGATTCTGAACAGAGGACTGTAACAATTCTTCAAACAACTGTCCAACCTTCATGGCTATTTTATTTGAGTCATATTCCCTGATAGCCCTTTCCATCCCTTTCTTTCTCAACTCCATCCTATGTTCCCCGTTATTTAAAAGTCCTTTTATTGCCTGATAAAGGCCCCTCGGATCGTTAGACTGAACAAGGATACCGGCATCACCCACCACCTCAGGAATAGAGCCGGAACAGGTTGATATGACCGGAAGACCGCAGGCCATCGCCTCTATCAGGACCATACCGAACTGTTCCTTCCATGTCCTTGCAGAGATACTTGGCAGGACAAAAATATCGGCCATGTTAAACATCTCATGCATCCTGTGGTATGGGTAGCTTTCCATGAATGTAAAAAGGTGTTCTAAACCAAGTTCCCTGACCCTGTTTTTAACACATTCTGATTCCGGGCCTTTACCTACAATAAGAAATCTTACGGCATCATTTTCCATATGACAATCAAGCTCAAGCAGCCCGGCTGCATAAAGCAGGTCATAAATCCCCTTTTCCCAAACCATCCGTCCTGTAAATAGAATAACCTTTTCACTTTTGCCGATTCCCAATTCCCTTCTTAACCTTGTACCCGACTCTTCATCAGGTCTGAATCTGTCTATATTTATTCCCATTGGGATAACAGATATCTTCTCCTCCGGAACCCCCTCCAGTATCAAAGCGTCCTTTGCCCTTTCCGTGACCGCAATAAAGTGATCCACCATCTGCCGGTTAAACCGCTTCATCTCTCTCATCTGCCCGTCTTCTTCGTAGGCAAAGGGGATGTTTTCCCACTCGAGGGCAACAATCCTCTTCCCGAATTTCTGTTTCATAATAGCAGCCTGATATGTGAATATCCATGTAATATCAGCAGTATAAATAATATCCTTATCCAGGAGTTCAGCCTCAAGGCCAACCATATAGGCAGGATTTTTGGGGTGGGGAGGAAGTTTAACTATTGGAACATTTATATGGGATATGTCAAAACTGGGTTGATTTGTTGTATATGATGTGATGTCAAAGGATTTGCAAAGCGGTTCATAGTTCTGCATCTCCCAGAGATTCAGATTAGGCCCTCTTAAAATTGCAACCCCTGGGAGTCCGGATCTCTTCTCAGGAGGATACGGAGGAACCCAACTGCTGACTCTGGACCTTGACGGTCTTAACTGGACATCATAGTCCCTGTAGATTAGTTCTTCCGGGGAATTGAAACCGGCTTCTTCAATCTGTGAATATTGCTCACCTTTGTTCCATAACCTTTTTTTATCGAGTAAACCATAATGTACAATGTATGCATCCCACTGTCTGGCTAATCCACCCTCAAGTCCTTTCAATATTTCATGTACCCGCCCTTCCCATCTGGCTACTTTGAGGTTACGCCATATTCTCGGAATATTTTCATAGTTATCCGCACTATTTGAATAATATTTTTCATCTCCAACAAGATTACACTGACGGATAAAATAGCCGGCTGTATCAGGCGGGGTTGATTCAAGCACGGCCCTTATATTTTCCTCAATAATCTGAGAAAATGCCTCATCTGCATCAAGGCGCACCACCCAGTCTCCGGAACAATTATCAAGAGAGATCTGCCGCTGTTTCCCAAAATGGCCTTCCCATGCCTGTTGTATAAGCACAACTTTACCGTGTGATCTGAGTATATCCAGCGTGCCGTCCGTACTCCCACCGTCCACAACAACTATTTCGTCGGCAAAGGTACATGAACTCAGCGCCCTTGCTATATTCTTTTCCTCATTCAGTGTAATCATTGAAATGGATATCTTCATTAATTCCTCCAGACCAGCAGTTCAGGAATATCGCCTCTTCATGCTGTCAGTCAACATTTTTATTCTGTGTACGTATGTATGCTCCCTCACAACCCTTTCTCTCCCACGTTCAGCTATGCGCATTCTTTCCTGAGGATTTTTCAGGTAAAACTTCAAAAGATCTGGAATCTCCTCCTTGTCTTTATAAGTAATGACCTCCTTACCTGTATCGAAGAGATCTCTTAACGCATCCTGGTCATCCGTTAAAAGGAATGCCCCGCAGGCAGGCACATCAAAGACCCTCTGATTAACGGCTCTCCCCATCTGCAGATTCGTAGCGTTGAAATTTATCTTGCAGGCATTGTAGAAAAGCGGGAGTTCTCTGTAATAATTCAGCGGTGGCCTGATACTGAAATCTCTGCTTAAGAGTTCGTGCCAGCCCTTATCCCCGTGAATCCCCGGTCTGTATTCTCTAAACATCTCCATACAGGAGAGTCTGTACAGAAGTGTTGCCCTCCAGAGCACAGCGGCCTCAAGATCGAGTCTTTCCAGGACAGGAAGAACCTTTATTTTCTCCTGCTCATCCTTATTCAATATTCTCAGTGAATCATCGAAGGACCCGCGCAGGACACTTTTGTACTGCGCTAACCTTTCGACAATTGCGTGGAGTTCAAAGGGCACCTTTTCCAGTTTATCAGCTACCGGCTCAACCATAGAGTTGCCTGCAAAACCGATATCCGAACTGAATCTGTTCAGGTCCTTTTGGCTTAATTCAAGAGGTTTGAACACGTCAGTATCCGTAGCAAGAGGAAGATATTCGACCAGTTCAAAACCCATGTCCTTCATATCGCTTATGTATCCCTTATCCCATAAGAAGAGAGTGACACAGGGAGACACATTCCTGTCAAACGCCCTGACAATAAGATTCGGGCTGTCAACATACCAAGATGCCACTGGCATATCTATGGATTTGAAAAATGATGTTAAAACCCCATCCTCATCAAAACCAAGATGGTTTACTGTAAGGAACATATCCGGTTTGAACTCAAGGATGCTGCTCAACAAACGCGACACAATGACCTCTCCATTCTCGCCTTTCCTTACAGGAACCTTTGAAACCTTGTGACCAAGCCTTCTTATAGCCTTATCCAGTTCAGAAGTCAGGAAATAACCAAAATCTATAAGGGCTATCTTCGTAATCTCCTCTTTAAACTTGGGATATCTGAGCCTCTCCCAGAATCTGACTGATACCGTTTTTTTTAAAGAGCTCAGGACAGGATTGTAGTAACCAGGGAGTGCTGAAATGGCCGGCAACAGGGGGAAAAAGGCAAGAGGAGGCATGCCGGCCTTCATCTGAAATCTGGCAATTTCCTTAATAGCCTCATCAGAAGGTAATCCAACTATGAATCTGACTCTATCTTCAATCTCTCCAGTCCTTCCGTGTTTCATTGCCAATTCGTATATCTCATGACTTGACTCAACCACGATAATCATGGCTTTCGGAAACCTGCTGATAAGTGCCGCCAGATGATATCCAAGCCCTAATCCCAGGATGACAAGGATGCCTATACCGTCAAATGAAAAGGCATCCGCAATAGTCTTTGCCTCAGCCTCCGGGTCGTATATACTATGGACTGCTTTTGAGGATCCATCACCTGAGATCATTCTCATTGACGGCCTTCCGCTCTTTGCCTCAATAACGGATATAGTATAATAATTGTCAGTAGTCATAAATTATCTCTGCATAGTATGAAGAAGCCTGGCCACTTCAGTATCACCAGGGCATAAACTGAGATATGTGATTTCTGTCCAGGGTATGGCTGCAGAGATCAATTCCTGTTACATTCAATTTATAATGGTACGCAACACAATTAAAGAACCATCCGGTTCCGCTACCGGCATCTGCAATGCGCTTTGGTTCAGCACTATCCAATGCCTTGTGGACAGCATGATAATTCTTTTTAATGGGGTTATATGTCCTAAGGCTACTTACAAAACTCTGCACAGAATCAGAATAGTTAAATGGCATTTCATTATAAAACGCATTTACCCTGTCCGTTATAAGGTCCCTGCTGTCAAGTGAGACTTTCGATCCACTGATTTTTGTGGATGGCGTCTTGCTTTTAATCATGATCCTCATGAATAAGCAAATACCTTGCCATATTTTTATTGTGCTGTTATGGTGTCTTGGTTACCTTGAAAAGATGGAAGAGACGAATATATGCGGGTTATGCACTGATATCAAGCGTGTCGCTTTTTTGATGATAAGTGATGTTTCTGGAAAAGGTTTTGGCCTTCCGGACGGCCTCCAGTCTATGGGAGATTGAATTCAGTTCATTCTTCAGGAAGTTTTGCATTTCCGTATCAATCGTAAGTATTTTTTCTATATGGACTCTGATTTCATGGGAGAAATCACCCGCCTCATGATCATCCTTGTATAGAGCGTCAAGATTCTGAATCTCATTGATGATTATCTGACGTTTTTCGGGATATTCTAACGCTGCTTCAAACCTTTCTTCCCTGAGGGCATTTAACTGATCCTCTGCCAGTCCGAGGAGGTTTTTGTACAGGCTGCAGACTCTTTCACTGCTCATACCCTGAGATCCATCCCGGCAGAGATTGCCTCTTTGGGAATATCAACCGTGTTATCCCTGCCTAACTCTTTCCATGCAGACCTCAATAGATCAAGGACCTTTTCAGCCTCGTTAAGCGACCTTTCGTCGTTTTTCATGTTTGCAGTGATTAGCCTGTCCTGGACAAAATCATAGAGCCTGCTGAGATTTTTAGAGATATTCCCGCCTGCCTCCATGTCGAGCGAGCTCATTAGCTCGCCAACCACTGAGGAGGCCTTGCCGATATAAAGTCCCTTACCTGCAATGTCACCAAGCTCCATCCTCTTTCTTGCAACCCTGATAAAATTGATGGCTCCGTCATACAGCATTGAAATAATCTTTACCCTGTCTGATGTATTAACTTCTGCCTTCCTGTACTCTGATAATTGTTGCATTCTTTATATCTCCCTATTATTGTCTTTATTTATTCCATTGTGTAATCTGACTGCTCAAAAATGTCCCCTGTGACGTTAGTCCGTTCAGAAGTGTCTCCAATGATGAAAATCTTTTTCGCAGATCGTCCTCTATTTTATTCAATCTTGTTTCGAGGGAAGTTATATTACCTGCAATATTATTAACAACAGTTTGAAGTCCACTTTTTCTGATAGTCAGGGCGCCATCAGTAGATTTAGTGACGGTATCGGAGTAACTCCACATCAGGTTGGCTATGCCGGTCGTGGTCGTTGCAAATAGCTTGACTACATCATCTATCTTTGATGCAAGCTTGTCACCCAATGTTGTGCTGTTTACAGAAAGTGTCCCATCCTTTGAGTTGGTAGTTATGCCAATCTTTGTAAGGGAATCCACATCAGATGAAGCGGCTGAAACTGTACTTATGGCCAGCTCTTTCAATCTTCTTACCACATCCCTTGCCGTTGCATCTCCGAATAAAGGTCCTCCGGTCCTGGAAGTGCTGTCCCATGTCGACTTTGAAGCTACATAATTAATTACATCGTTGTAGGCCTTTACAAAGTCCTCGATCTTTTTCTTTATTGAGTCTGTATCGTTTGTAACTGCAACAGTAACAGAGCTTGTGGATTCCTTTTTCAGGGTGATGGTTAAACCAGCAACAACACCTGATACTGTATTTGAGCTGCTTGTTATATCAATGCCATTTATCCTGAGCATAGCATCCTGGGCAGTCTGATTCGTCGTAAATGAGCTGCTGGTAAAATTTACTGTACTGCCTGTGCCATCCAGGGTTGTTCCGGCATCAATGCTGATGGTCTTTGCGCTTCCGCTGTCATTACCAGTAAGCGCCAGCTTATAAACAGAACCATCATATATTACCGTAGCAGTAACCCCGGGGTTACCTGAGTCGCTGTTGACAAGGTCCCTGAGACCCTCAAGGGTCGTGCCATTTGCAACGGTAATTGATCTCTGGGTGCCTGCATAGGTATACTGAAAGACCTTGCCGGAGCCGCTGTCATTTACGCTTGTTGTAAGGGCGACAGTGCCTGCCGTATGCGATTTCTGTTCTGTCTGCGCGAGCTGTATCTTTCCTGCAGTAGAATGAGATGCTATTGTATAGCTGCCGGCAGGTGAAGAGTTCGTAGCCGAGGCATCTAAAACAGTGCTATCACTGACCGATGCCTTCTTTGCATAAAAGTTGGATGTTGTCTTCAGTGAATCAGCAGCTGTCTTAAACGCAGAAACCTTTGACGCAAGGTCACTGTAAGCCGTTATTTTATCATTGTAGGCAGTCTTTTTACTTTGCAGAAGTGATACTGGACGGCGTTCTAACTCCATAAGCTTGGAGATAATTTCATCAGAATTAATACCGGAACTCAGACCGGAAACAGAAAAAGTAGACATCCTTACACCCCTTCATCCTGCAAAATAACCTAAGCAACTACATCCAATATATGCATGTTATATTCTTTGATCTTCCTGGATAGCTCAACAAGCTCAGCCGAAGGTATCTGCCTGATGACTTCCCCGCTCTCTTTATCAATTACCTTGACTGTTACGGCATCTGACTCACTATCAACCTCAAATCGAATGGTCCTGCTGTAAAAGCGTTCAAGATCGGAAATAGCATTTGATATCTCTGCTTTTTTATTTTCCTGATTTGCCCTCTCCTCCGCCACAGGTGCCACCGGGGTCTCTTTGACCCCATATCCCGTATTTTTATCTGTCTTTAACGGAACAGCGTAGTCATGCACTCCCACTGCTTTTAAATCAACATTGTTATTTTCGTTCATCATAGCTGACTCCAGGGATATATGGGGAAGGCCTTACAAGACCCTCCCCATACCCTTATGTTCCGCATTCAGCCTGATTCACTACTTCAAGAGCTGAAGCGCCATCTGTGGAATCGTATTAGCCTGGGATAAAACAGCCATTGATGCCTGTGTCAGTATCTGGTTTTTAGTAAATACGGCTGTCTCATAGGCAAAATCAGCATCCCTGATACGTGACTCTGCAGCTGAGAAATTCTCAGAAGCTACCCTCAGATTGGAGATGGTTATCTCCAGTCTGTTCTGAGCAGCGCCAATGTCACCTCTCTTACCTGCGACGTTTGAGATTGCACTGTCAATCATGGATAGCGCAGCGGCTGCACTTGCAACAACAGAGATGGTTAGAGACGCACCTGTAAGTCCAAGTGCACTCTGAGAGTGCAGAGATGCTGCACCACTGAGTCCTGAAAGAACATTTACCGTATTGCCACTTGCATTCTGGAATCCCACCTGCAGTGAAATCCCTGTCGAACTGAGTGAACCATTCAGCAGTTTAGTACCGTTAAATTCTGTAATATCGGCAATCCTGTTTATCTCAGCCGTCAATGCCTGATATTCCTGGTCAAGTTTTCCCCTTTCGGTATCGCCAAGGCTGCCATTGGCCGACTGTTGTGCGAGCTCCCTCATCCTGATCAGGATGTTGCTTATCTCGCCCATGGCGCCTTCTGCCACCTGTGTAAGACTCGTCCCATCCTGAGAGTTTCTAACAGCCTGGTTGATGCTGCGTACGTGAGCCCTTAACTTCTCAGATATGGCAAGGCCTGCTGCATCATCCTTTGCGGAATTAATCCTCAGACCTGACGACAGTCTCTCTATGGAAAGTTTCAGAGCTTCGTTGTTTTTGGTAAGATTTCTTTGAGCAGTCAATGATGCTAAGTTCGTGTTTATAACTAATGACATGTTTTATCCTCCCTGTTTTATTGTTAATACCAGCTCTGTGCTGGTATTGGGCATCCTTGCCCATGTTAGTCACTCTTTTCTTTCACCTCCTTTTATATTTTTATTTGCTTTTTATATCTCATTTTTTTTCGGTTTCATACAAAGAAACTTTAGACGTCATTTTATTCCATTGTGACATTGAGGGTGAGCTGCGGAAGTATCTTGTACCGGGATGTTTTCTACGGATTGAGGACAGGACTGTCCTGAAATACAGGATACCTGAGTGGATATCTTTCATCTAAGAGCACTATCTGTTTTGCCTCCCTCGTCCTGAGATTTACAATAAGAGGTCCCTGCAGATTTGCTGTCATCAACTCCGGTAACTCATTGGGTATAGTTACGATCACAATGATACAAAGGTCGTCCGTACCTGCTATATTAAGTTCTCTGACGTTGTGCTCCTCTATGTCACGAACATAATCATAGCTGAATAGCAATGGGTCTATTACCACAAATACAAGATCAGGATCATCAACAGCCTGAAGCCATTTGAAGGGGACATCAGGATTATTCATATGGTTTAACAAAACGTAGCGCTTTACATCAGGAAAGCCAAGCAGGCCACTATGAAATATCATGATCTTATTTTCGTCTATGTCAATCTCGCCAAATCTGGTTGTGCAGAGTTTCATATACCCCCTTCATTTCCTTTTCTTTTATCTATCCACAGCGTGAAGAGTCTTTGCAGATTCTCTGTGGTTGATGCTGCAGCCTTTATATTTTCGGCTTTTATCTTTTCATAGACCTCATCACGATGAACCTGGGTATTCTTCGGGGCTTCTATCCCAATCCTGACCTGATTCCCTTTTATCTCCAGGATGACAAAACTTATATCCTCCCCAATCCTTACCCCCTCACCTGACTTCCTTGTCAGAATTAGCATCTTTCCCCTCCGTGGCTTTTCAGAGCATAATCATTTTACCTCAGAAAATCTAAAATGGAAAGCTGAAGCACCCTGGCAGCTGTTGCCCTGGATGCCTCCAGCATACTTTGCTGCAAGGTCATGTCTGATATGATTTTAGTAATATCTGCATCTTCAGTATCACTCTTGTATTTTGCAAGATCAAACTGTAATTTATCAAAATGGTTCTTTGCCGTCTCCAGCCTGTTTAACCTGGCACCAATCCCGGCACGTGCATTGTTAACCTGGTCCATTCCGGCTTCAAGGTCAGTCATTGCACCCTCAATCCCGTTAACATCATTATTCTCCATTGCCGTTTTCAGATTATTCAATGTTGCAAGGATGTCTGTCCCGTCAGTCGCAGAACCAAAGACATCATAACCCGGCACATTGATTGATATGGTGCTGCCTGTATCTATCTCAATGTCCATTTTGCCGCCAGGAGAAGCAGTACCGTTATAACTGTCTGTAAAATCATAAGGAGCGGCATCCGTTCTGAGACCGGAAAAGATATATCTGTCATCATATTTCGTATTTGCAATTTGCCTCACCTGTTCATATAACTGCTGCACCTCCTTAGCCATGGATCTTCTGTCAGCAGCGTTGTTACTCCCGTTGAGGGCAAATATGGCAAGCTCTTTTACCCGAATAAAATTATCCTGTGTCGCTGATACGGCAGTCTCCGTTGCATTCAGGAAGGCTGTGGCATTATTTATGTTCCGCTGATATTGTTCTGTCCTGGATATGGCTGTATTATAGTCCAGGATCTTTGTGGCCCCGGCCGGGTCATCTGAAGGTTTTATAATCCTCCTGCCGGATGAGGCGCTATTCTGATATTCCAGAAGCTTCTCCATATTCCGGTGCAGGTTTCCCATAACAGTATTAAACATCTCTTTATTTGAAACACGCATTGTCCTGTCCTCAGGTTACCTTGTGTTTATTCTATTTAATAATCCCTAACAAGGCGTCAAATAATTCATTACCAATTGTAATTAGTCTGGCTGATGCCTCATATGCAAGCTGATATTTCATCAGGTTTGTCATCTCCTCATCGAGTGACACACCTGATACGGACTCTCTCATATTGCGAAGATGTTCAGATGAAAACTCCTGCGCCGAATACTGGTTCTTAATGTATTGCGACCTGACTCCTATATCCCCCACCATAGACCCGTAATAACTGCTGAAGCTTGAATTACCGTCAATAATAAGGGCATCCTGCAGGGCTATGAGGTCAAGTGCATTCCTGTTGTCTCCCTTGTTGCCGGTTGCAGTGACAGCCGCGGCTATTTTATCCCTCTCGTTCACATCTATAGCCACTTCAATATCTCTCGCACTATTTTTGTGTGCGCTTATGTTGTACCCATCACCGGATGCAAAGGCTCCCGACAACGTGAAGCTGAGACCTTCAAATGTAAATGCAGCCGGACCCGAATAAGCGGCTGATGTTGAAGCATTAGTAGCTGTATTTGTCAGGGTGTAGTTTCCGCCTGAGAATTCAAGCATATAATTATTAAATGTCAGGGCAGAAGGGTCATCAATCGTAATACTCAGGTTCCCCGTTCCGGTGTTGGTGCTATGAGATTTAATTTCACCAAGATCCACCGACAATTCGTCTCCGACTTCATAGCCGGGGGAAAACAGGTTCAACCCCGTTGATCCATCAAGCCCAAATCCGGTTCTGTGCACCTGATTAATGGCATTCGCTACTGATGCAGCAAATCTGTCAAGCTCATTAATTGCATCAACGGTCTCAGTATCCCTGATCGCAAGAAATCCATTTATTCTGCCGCCGGAGACCCTGTCTGTAATATCAAGCGAATTTGTGCCATCAGGAGACCATGCAATATTGTAGTAGCCGTTGTTATCGGCATTGCTCACAGTATTGAGTCCCCATGTATTACCCTTTTCGACCAGTGTAGCCATTCCTCCGCCAATTACAGTGACCTGTCCGGAATCATCTTCAAAATATTGAATATCTATCTTCTCAGCCAGATCATTCAGGAGTCTTCCCCGCATGTCCCTGATATCATTTGCATTCTTGCCTGTCGCCTCTGCCCTCTGTATCTGAGTATTAAGGGAGGCAATTTGAGAGGCGAGCCTGTTTACGTCGGTAACGGTCTGTTTAATCTGGCTATTCATATCCTTCTGCAGCTGTTCCAGACTGTTGTACATACTATGCATCTCATTCGTGACTGCATCAGCCCTTGATAGTACGGAAACCCTTTCAGCAGTGCCTGCAGGGTTTGCAGACAAATCCTGCATGGAATTAAAAAACTGATCCAGCAGTTGATTTAATCCGCTGCCGTCAGTATGGTAGAAGAGGTCTTCGATTTTGGAAATACCGTTCTTTTGAACATCCAGATTTCCCAGCATCTCTTTGCTGTCTGTAAGCTGTCCCTCAATGAAGCTGTCATACCTCCGAATGATAGCCGATACATTTACGCCTGTCCCTGTCTGTCCTGGATTACTGCTAAGGGGCATGCCTTCTTCAAGAATAACTTCCTGACGCGAATAGCCTTCTGTGTTGACATTTGCAATATTGTGAGATGTCACCTGCATGGCCACCTGCTGGGCCATCATACCATGCTTGCCAATATTGAATATGTTGATTATGCCGCTCATTACTACCCCTTTTTGCATACTAACGTACCGACCACAGTCTCCTGGCCTATACGTCCGGACGCGTGATACACAGGCAACTGACTTACAAGACGATTCAGAAATGATAAAGAATTCCTTGTATAGTTTATTGCCCTGTCCGCAAGTATTCCATTTATCTGATTAATCTCCTTTATGCTCTCCACTAATGACCTTAAATTTGACCGGCATGCCTCCATCCCCTTTTTGTATCTTAGCGGCGCCTTGTCTATTACAACAGACAGTGTTGCAGCAGGATCTGCCTGATTATTATCATGTATCTCTGAAATAAGCTCAGCCCTTGCATCCTCCAGTACCCTGAGATTAAAAATAATCGTCTCCTTCTGATTGTGGCACTCGTATAGTTTATCCAGAGACAGGTCTATCATACACTGCCTTTCCCTCTGGAGCAGAGAAAGAAAATCCCTGAACAGTGTTACTTCTCTTTCCAGTATTTCAAGGAGGTCTGAATATTTATCGTCCAATGATTATTCTCCTGACAGCAAAACAAAATAATGTTCACTCGAAATTCTTGGTTCAAATCCCCCCTCTCCCCCCTTTACTAAAGGGGGGAAACTAATTTCCCCCTTTGTAAAAGGGGGACTAAGGGGGATTTTATCATCTGCCTTTGCGAGAACTGGCTCATGACAGTTCACTTATTAATCGGGATGCTATATCTTCAGCACTTACATTATATGCACCCATCAACATTTGATTACTGATAAAATTGACTTTATCTTCCCTAATTTCAGGCAGCCTGTTGAGAATATTCCTTATATGGCTGAACTCCTTAGCCCGCTGAGATATCTGAACATTACTGCCGGTTGATATATCACATATCCCCCTTGCTCCATACGGAACGTCAGGTTTTTTTTCGATAACCGATGATTTACCGGTTCCATTGCTGTCAGGGATATTTATCTCAGCTATCATAGCCGTAATCTTCATCTTAAAATGCTCCTATCTACGTGTCATTCCCACGGAACTTGTCCCCGCAGGACTTAAGCGGGGAGTGGGAATCCAGAACCAGGCCATCGGTCTGGATTCCCGCTTACGCGGGGATGACGTTTCCAGAAACCCTGGTTAGCCTGAGGCTCATGACAGTTCACCTGAAATACCTTTCCCTGCTATCTTTTTTAGCTTAATATCGGCTGTTGCTGGCATTTTGTTGATAAGGGATTTACTCCTTTTTCTCTGTATCAGCCGTCCATTGTCTTATCAATAGCTGGGATAGCCCCATAGCCCCGCTGTTCGCAATTCCTTCCGCTACCTTCTCATCCATTAGAGAAGTATATATTTCACCACCTGCCCCAGGATCCATAAGACCGCTTTTGGGGATTGTGTCCCGCATTTTCTTTAACAGATAGGCGACAAAGTATGCCTCAAATTCCTTTGCTGCCTTTTCATATCCCTTGACATCCTTATTCTTTGTCAGGTCCTGTATCTGATTAGTTTGTATCTGTCCTGCGTTCATCTTAATATCTCCACTGATTCTTCAAACGATTTTATATGATCTCAAGATCTGCCTGCAGTGCCCCTCCTGCCTTAATAGCCTGGAGAATAGCTATCAGGTCGCGCGGGGTCACACCCACAGAATTTAGCGCCCTCACTACCTCATCAACAGTAACACCGGACTGTAAAACTATCAGCCGCGCCTCCTGTTCATCAACTGATACATCCTTCTGAGGCACAACTACGGTCTGACCCTTTGAAAAAGGCCCTGGCTGAGATACGTCCGTCTGTGTTTTAACCTGAATAGTAAGGTTTCCATGAGATATTGCTACTGTTGATATACGCACATTCTCTCCCATAACAACAGTCCCAGTCCGCTCATTAAGGATTATCTTAGCCGGGGCATCTACCCTGACATCCAGATTCTCAACTGCCGCAATAAGCTCAACAGCCCTGTTTTCATATTCCTGTGGTATAGAAATAACTATTGTACCGGCGTCCCTGGCATGAGCTATTCCCTCCTTCAGATTCTGATTTACTACGCCGGCAAGCCTGACAGCAGTACTGAAGTCATTGTTTCGCAGGGTAATAGTCAGTTCCTTTTTTACGTTCAAATCCATAGCTACTTCACGTTCTATGATCGCGCCATCTGCAATCCGTCCGACGGTTGCATGGTTTTTTTGCACACTGTCTCCGCCCCCTCCTCCTATGTATCCGCCGAGTGAGACAGGCCCCTGAGCGATTGCATAAACCATATCATTAGCTCCTTTTAAAGGAGTAAACAGGAGAGTTCCTCCCTGAAGACTGGAAGCATCACCAATGGATGAGACGATTACATCTATGCGGCCTCCTTTTTTTGCGAAAGGCGGGAGTTTTGCCGTAACCATAACTGCAGCAACGTTCTTTACACTGACAGCCGACGGATCAATGGTTATACCCATCCTCGTCAACATTGCAGTCACGCTGCGTATGGTAAACTCAGTACCCTTTTTGTCACCAGTGCCATTAAGTCCAATAATCAAGCCATATCCCATCAACTGATTGTCCCGGACGCCGCCAACACTGGCAATGTCTTTAACACGCGCTGCCTCCAGCGGAGCTGCGAGAGTAAGCATCAACGATACTGTAATTACTGAAGCAATTATTTTATTCATAATGTTAAACCAGCCTGTTCGCCTAAAATGGCCATACCTTGTCTATAATCCTTACAAACCATCCTACTTTCTGTTTGTCACCTATTACACCGTCACCTGTATACGTTATCCTTGCGTCTGATATGTATGTAGAAAGAACCATGTTGCCAGGGCCTATATCTTCAGGCCTGACTGTACCGCTGAGAGATATGAGCTGGGTTTCGTTGTTGACAATAACTTCCCTCCTTCCGTCTATTACGAGGTTTCCATTTGGAAGCCTGTCAATTACCTTTGCAGTCAGGACTGCTGTGAGGTCACTGCTCCTCGAGGTTGACCCTGAACCATCATGCGACTCAGAGGTCTCTGCACCCACCCCTGCCTGTGATAATTTATCAGATGACATGCCAAAAAAAGCTGATATAGACGTAGAAAGGTTTGAGTCCTTCGCTGTTTTAGTGGATGCATTCTTTTTACCGCTGGAGCTTTCAACTATCCGCACTGTAACCACATCACCGACATTGTGGGCCTTCAAATCACCGAATAGAAAACCATTTTGCCTCTCTTCAGACCATAGAGAACCGTCACTATCCTCACTTGATGCCCTGCCAGATGACACCGCTGCAATCTGACGTTTATCATCTGCATCACACCATCCTGGGAGCAAACTGATTATAAGAACCCCAATGACTATAAGATATTTCATTTCATCTCCTCTTTACCACCTGACACTGACAGTACCGTCCGCAACAACTTCGCCAATGACCTCTTTCCTGGACTGCATGTTTGTTATCCTGACAGGACGCCCTCTGAAGCCGTCTTCACCGGCAATACCCATTGCAGTTACTCTAAGCATGTCTGAGTCTGCAATAATAAACACCTTGTCTCCTCTCTTAAACAACGGGGGCTCTTCCAGGACATTTTCAGTCAGGATTGAATTGGCCGCCACAAACCTCTTAACCCTCTTTCCGGATACTTGCCCTATGTCGTCAAGATACCCTCCCGGCAATCTCGATAACTCCCTTCTTCCTATATAAAAGTCACTGTCATTCAGTACCTGTCTCTCTTTGAGCGGTTTTGATGATAGAACCACGTCTACCCAGACCCCGATCTCAGCAGTAACCCATGAAGACTGGACTTTATTGTCAGTACCTGTTATTTCCAGCATGAACGAAGTCCTTCCGGTCATTGAAGCCCCTGAAGCCGGTTTCAGGTGATACCGTCCGTCAGGAGGCATTGTAATATTGTTTGCTACATTAACATTCTTCACTGTTACCTGTTCCTCTGTCCATGGTGTGTTCTCAATTACATACGCCTTTATTATCTTTCCAATGTCCCCTGACTGCAATGAGCCGGATGAATCCGCAGCAAAGACAACGCTGTTGCCTGCTAAAATAATACCGGACAATGACAGAGCTGCTATTAAAAGAAATATCCTCTTCATTTTTTAATTACCTTTTGACCTCATTGGCAGTACGCATCATCTCATCAGCTGTCTGAATGGCCTTTGAATTAATTTCATAGGCACGCTGCCCTATTATCATATTAACCAGCTCTTCAGCAATATTTACATTGGATGCCTCAAGAAATCCCTGGGCAATTGTACCAAAACCTGCATCACCTGGTGCGCCTGTCTGGGCTTCCCCTGATGCATCAGTCGGGATAAAGAGGTTTCTTCCAAGGGCATTGAGCCCCGACGGATTCGAAAATCTTGCAAGCTGTAAAGTCCCTACTTCTACAGGCACAGGACTCCCGGACTGCAATACTGAAATTGTCCCGTTGGCACTTACAGATATATTTAGTGCATCTGAGGGTATTGTAATGGATGGTTCTACAGTATAACCGTCTGACGTTACCATCCTTCCACTGCTGTCCTTCTTGAATGAACCTCCCCTCGTATAGCCTACTGTCCCATCAGGCATCAGTACCTGGAAAAATCCATCACCTTCTATAGCAAGGTCAAGCGCATTCTGGGTATTCTGGAAATCACCCTGGGAAAATATCTTTTGAACCGAAGCCGGCCTTACGCCTGAGCCGATCTGTATGCCTGCAGGCACCTGAGTGTCTGAACCTGACGGCGCCCCTGCGCTCCTTACCGTCTGATACAGGAGGTCCTGAAAATCTCCGCGGCTCTTTTTAAAACCGGCTGTGTTGACATTTGCAAGGTTATTTGAAATCACATCAATATTAAGTTGTTGAGCCTCCATACCCGTTGCTGAAATATATAGCGCCCGCAGCATAATAAATCCCTCCTTTTATACCCTGCCAACCTCGTTGGCTTTTGCTGACATCTCATCCAATGTGGTCATTACCTTTTGATACGACTCATATCCGCGTAATACACTTATCATTGATGCCATCTCTTTAACTGAATTGACATTTGACATTTCAATAGCCCCCTGCAGGACTTTATAACCCTCGGCAGTCTTCTCCCCGGTGCCCGAGAACAGGTTATTCTGATCCTTTTGAAGCATATATGGCTTATCAAAATCCACTATCCTGATCCTGGCTACCTCACTTCCATCAACAGACACCCTGCCTTCAGCATCTATTGATATCTTCCCCTCCTCCACTACAATAGGCCCCCCCTCACCCATTACCATATGGCCGTCAACAGTCGTAAGGGCATTGGATGAATCAAGGACAAAATTACCACTCCTTGTGTAACGTGCCCCTTGCGGTGTGTCTACTACAAAAAACCCCTCACCCTCTATGGCAAGGTCTAAAACATTCCCAGTCTGCCTGATAACGCCTGTATTGAAATCAGTAAACACACTGTCAATCACTGTGTAATACTTGTCTTTTACAGGTGATGCTGTTGCAGTAGTACTGGTTGAATCAGGCACATCAACCCTGAAAACAGGCCTGTCTGCCTTGTAACCTGCTGTGTTGATATTTGCAACATTATTGGCAATAATAGTCAGGAGGTTTTCATAGGCCACCCCCCCTGAAAGTGCCGGATATATACCTTTGTTCATCAAACCTCCTTAGAAAAATACTACAGCCTGACTTCTGACAGTAAGCAATCCGCATGCCAGGACAACCCTGAGATACTCCAACTTAATATGTTTCGTAGTTTCAATTAGTTAGGAGTTATGCTTCATTTTATATACACAGCAGCTCTATTGAATACAGGCATTTTCTGCCGGGTGATACAAGCCACTTTTGCCCGGTTTATTCGTCAAACAGTTATGACAACCGTCGCAATTTGCCTGTCTGCGATCCTGACAGGATTCCTTGTTTCGCTTGTCTAAAGTCTCTTTTGACTGAACCGATACTTTTAGCGTTATTATGTCAGAGGATACCGACATACAGCCTGTATATACAATACGCGTTGCATCCTCGCTTACAGGCGTATCTTCCGGAACCATACGCGAATATGAACGTCAGGGGCTGTTGCGCATCCATAGAGATTCCAGGAATAATCACCGCCTCTTTACTCATGCAGAAATAAAGTGGATAACCCACATATGGCACCTCATACACAGGGAAGGGCTCAACTATGAGGGTATCAGGCGGCTTCTTCTGACCACACCATGCTGGAAAGTGCTTAAGTGTCCGGCAGAATTGAGAAATGCCTGCCAGGTCTATATGGACTCTAAATCTGCCTGCTGGTCATTGGATGAGCTGCCGAGATGCTGCGTCGCAAACAGCAGAAAATGCCAGACATGCAGGGTTTATGATGCAGCGAGGGAAAATCAGTACCTGGTACCGTCAATATTTGTTGAATCAGGAGATTGAAGATAGAAAATGGATATTCTCATTCCTCTTGGTATTGTTTTTAGTATAGCTGCTATTCTGATAGGGCAGGCCCTTGAGGGCGGACACGTCGGGTCTATCATGCAGTTTACAGCCTTCCTGATCGTTATCGGAGGGACTATCGGGGCTGTCATGGTCAACTACCCTCTTAAGCCATTTCTTATGGCATTTAAACTCGCCATAGGGGCAATATTTCCGGGAAAGACTGATTATGAGGGTTTTATTTCTCAACTCGAGAATTTTGCACAGATTGCAAGAAAAGAGGGCATCCTTGCCCTTGAGTCACGGGTCAAAGATGTTAAAGACCCCTTTCTTGGGAGGGGACTCCAGTACGTAATTGACGGGACTGAGCCGGAGATGCTCAAAAAGATACTGGAAATTGAGATGTCGTATCAGGAAGAGCGCGAAATGTTGTCAGCAAAGGTATTTGAAACAGCCGGGGGATTTGCTCCGACTGTCGGAATCCTTGGGGCAGTCCTGGGATTAATCCATGTCATGGAAAACCTCGCAGACCCGAGTAAACTGGGTGGAGGTATAGCAACGGCATTTGTTGCAACAGTCTATGGGGTCGGCTCAGCAAACCTCCTCTTTCTGCCGCTTGCCGGAAACATAAAGATAAAAATAAAGAGCAAGACACTTATAAAGGAGCTCACAATAGAAGGGCTAATCGGAATAGCCACTGGCGAGAATCCGCGTCTGCTTAGAGAAAAATTAGAGGGCTTCATTGAAAAAACAAATAATAAACAGACTAAGAAATAATCAATAAT
This sequence comes from Nitrospirota bacterium, assembly GCA_020851375.1. NCBI lineage: Bacteria > Pseudomonadati > Nitrospirota > Nitrospirota bacterium. The sequence goes on from JADZCV010000045.1 coordinate 116,224, forward strand.
GGAGCACTGATGTCAAAGAAGAAACATGAAGAACATGAAAATCACGAACGGTGGCTGGTATCTTATGCAGATTTCATAACACTATTATTTGCATTTTTCGTAGTAATGTACTCCACATCATCCATAAACGAGGGTAAATACAGGGCTGTTAGCGAATCTGCCCAGGCGGCATTCAATCCATCAAGTCTTACTTCAAAGAAAGTCGAGATCGGACCAAAATTATCCTCAGGAGACAGGACGACCGGCAAAGTTGAATATATAGCCGCAATAAAGAATGTACTGAAGACATTTGAACAGAATAAAAAGGTATCGGTCTTTCAGAACACAAAGGGTATAGTTATCAGGATTACAGATACAGCACTTTTTGATTCCGGAAAGGCAGAGATCAAGAGTGAGGCATTAGAGACCATTGACCATCTGGCAGGCACCCTCACAGGCATCAAAAGAAATATTCAGATAGAAGGACACACCGACAACATCCCGATCAACAGCCCTGTTTATCCCTCAAACTGGGAACTGTCTTCTTCAAGGGCAACAAGCATAGTGCGCCGTTTTGTCAATATGCGATTGGAACCATCCAGCCTTACTGCAATAGGTTACGGTGAGTACCGTCCGATAGCGTCAAACGATACTGAAGAGGGACGCAGCAGAAACAGGAGAGTTGACATCGTTATTTTAAATGAGAAACAGCAAACCGGCGAAGAACAATTCACAAATCCCTTTGCAAACTTGAAAGTGGAATGATTGTTAATACTATTAAGTTTACACTACGCAGTAATATCAATGTGATTTGATTTGTCTCCGGTCTCATCCTTATCGCTTTCATCCGCATAATCTTTTTCTTTTTTTTCTGATTCGTGCTGTTGTCCCTTTTCTTCGTCTCTTACACTTATTTCAACCCTGTCAACCGGTTCCTTATCTTCAATAGTCTTTCCTTTGGTCTCCGCGCTCTTCTGTCCCTCAGATGTATGCCTGGCTTGTTCTGCCTGTACCTGTTGCTGCTGAACATGCTGAACCCTGTCAACTCCGGCAATATTGGACAGCACCTGCTGTATGTTGGATACGCCTGCCATTGTAAGTTATAACCTGAATTGGGAGGTCACGGCCTGTAACTCTGATGCTATTTTAGAAAGTTCGTTTGCGGAATTGCTTGTTTCCCTGACACTGCCTGCAGTCTCTCTTGTAACAGCAGCTATGCCCTCCATATTTGATGATATATCCCCGGCTGCAGCAGACTGCTGCTCAGAGGCTGCAGCGATCTGATGAATCATATTTGATACATTTCTTACTATATCTACTATCCTTGTCAGGCTCTCGCCTGCGCTCGAAGCAAGTTCCACACCTGTCTCAACATCTTTTCTCCCGCTGTTCATTGCATCAACCGCCCCCGCTGTCCGCTTCTGAATAAACTCAATCTTATCCCTGATTTCTTTCGTTGATTTTGAAGTCCTCTCAGCAAGTTTTCTGACTTCATCTGCCACTACAGCAAACCCCTTTCCATGTTCACCGGCCCTCGCTGCCTCGATTGCAGCATTCAGGGCAAGAAGATTGGTCTGGTCCGCAATATCATTTATGACAGTTATAATATACCCTATCCGGTCTGAATTCCTTCCAAGCTCTTCAATGGTCTTTGCAGACTCTTCCACATATTTTGCTATTCCCTGCATCCCTGACACTGTCATGGAAACAACCTCGCCTCCGTTCATTGCCATTTCCGAGGCCTTCCTGGCAAACTCAGCAGCCTGACTCGTATTGCCGGCAACCTGACTTACTGTAGCACTCATCTGCTCAATGGCAGTAGCGACCTGCGTAACCTGCATGTTCTGATTTTCAGTACCTTTGGATATATGCTCAGAGGTGGCAGACAACTGCATTGCCGTGAATCCGGCACGTTGAGTTAATTCAGCCGCCCTGGTAAGCACATCAGTTATTTTATCCGCAAATGTATTGAAACTTAGGGCAACTTCCCCTGATTCATCCATCCTGTCTGTATCAAGCCTCCGTCGCAGGTCTCCGTCGCCTTCAGCAATTTCTTTAAATACCAATGCCAGATTGTGTAATGGCGAAACGGTCATTCGAGCTATGAAGTATGCCATAACGAATCCTGTAATTATCATGGCCAGGCTCATAAACGTAAATATCCTGTTATTCCATCCTGTTATGGATTCTATGTCTGAAATCCTGTTACTGAACATTTCAGAAGTTCTTCGTTTATACAATTCAAGCCGTTCTTTAAGCCCTGATACAGATTCACTGAATCTCGTCATACCGGATTCTATCATCTGCGGGTCTCTGCTGATTACTGCCTCTGTTATCAGCCGGCCGTCATGGTTAAACCTTTCAAATAATTCGCTTATTTCTTCAATCTCCCTGATCCCGGATGCATCACTGATTTTAAGTTCATTGATTGATGCGGTAAATCTGTCTGAGCTCTCTTTGGCCCTGGCCATGATACGGGTATCTGCTGATCCAGCCGTATTTGAGTAATAACCCACTATTGCCTGAAATTCGGATAAAAGAATATGTGTATGCTCAAGGCGCAGATAATCTCGGTTCCTGAGTTCATGTGAATGCCTCTGAATGGCTTTGTTTGAAATAAAGGAAAACAGGGTGGTAGAAACAAACAGGAGAGATAATATGCAGAAACCAAGATATATTTTCTGTCTTATTCGAAGAGAATTTAAATACCTCATTCCTGGCCTACAATAAGCAGTTCTTCCAGATTCAAGACTGTAATCAGCCTATCTTCCTTTTTACCGATACCCATAATGTACTTGGAACTGGTATTTTCATCAATAGCAGGACAGGGCTCAAGCTCATCAGGACTGAGATTTATAACATCTATAACAGCATCCACGACCAGGCCTGTCATCCTTGTCCCGGAATCAACGACAATAATCCTTGATGATTCTGTACATTCTGTGACACTTGTGCCCATTCTGTTCCTTAAGTCTATTACCGGGACTATTTTTCCCCTGAGGTTTATTACACCTCCGACATAGGAAGGGGCCTTTGGGACCTTTACTGCTCCAATAACTCTTATGATCTCCTGAACCTTCATAATGTGTATACCGCACTGTTCATTTCCTACCATAAAGGTAACTATTTGCAATGTATCATCTGCAACTGCATTGTTCTTCATTATGAAAGTATCCTTTCTGTCATACCATGCCCTCTCACAACATATTGATTATTTCATCGGCGATCTTTCCAAGCGGAACTATCTTATCTACTACACCACTGTCTATAGCAGCCTTTGGCATCCCAAATATTATGGAACTCTCTTCATCCTGGGCAATAACTTTTCCGTTCATTTTCTTGATCATCTTAAGCCCTTCACAGCCATCCTGTCCCATCCCTGTCATAATGACACCAAGGGCATGTCCTGAATAAGTCTTCGCTACTGATTCCATAGCAACATCCACTGAAGGCATATGTATCATTTTGGGTTCATTGGTCAATCTTATGTGCACATCACCTGCCCTGCCCCTTTCAACTGTAAGATGTGAACCTCCCTTTGCAATAAGCGCCAGTCCAGGTTTGATGATGTCGCCATCTTTAGCCTCCCTCACCCCAATGTGGCACAACTCACCCATCCTCTCTGCAAAGGATGCAGTAAACAGGGGCAGCATATGCTGCACAACTATAATCCCGGCGGGAAAGTTTCCCGGGAGCCTTGGCAGCACGTCCTGAAGAGACTTGGGACCTCCTGTCGAGGATCCAATAATTACAATATTAATGCTGTGCGCATCAGGCTTATGCTTGAAGTCATGATTCAAAACAGAAACAGGTATTGCATCAACTAACCGTTTCATCTTATTTTTACTGCGGCCAAACATCTTTACCTTGCTTACAATTTCATCCTTTATATTGGTAATATTAACGATATTTCCTGACAGATGCTTCGGCACATAATCAACAGCTCCAATATCGAGCGCCTTCATGGTCTCCCTTGCCCCTTCTTCAGTAAGGGAGCTGACCATTATAACAGGCACAGGCATATCCTTCATTACATGCCTCAGTGCATCCAGCCCATTCAGCCGAGGCATCTCAATATCCATTGTAACAACATCAGGAACCAGGGACTTTACTTTGCGTACTGCATCCTCACCATCTGACGCCTCCCCGATAACCCTTATATCCGGGTCAGAGTTCAGCATACCGGTAATTGCCTTTCTCATAAATGCAGAATCATCCACCACAAGAACCCTAACAGGACTGCTCATTACGAAGGACCTCCCCTATGCTGTTGCCAACTCCTTTTGTTTGTAAATCAATGATCCGGGGTCAAGTATCAGCCCCACTTTGCCGTCGCCTGTAATAGTTGCGCCAGACACCTCTTTTATATCTGTAAAATATGAACCGACTGGTTTTATTACAACCTCTTCCTGATGGCACAACTCATCTACAATGACTCCAACCTTTTTCTCAGCAATATCCATGAGGACAACATACACCCAGTCACGCTCCGCCTCATCGCTGGCCAGTTCCAGCGCATCGCTGAGCTTAATAAGAGGAATCAGGCTGTTTCTGACATTAAGGATTCTCTGACCATCAATGATTTTGAGACTGCTCTTGGGAACCCTGAAAGTCTCATGAATGGAAACAAGGGGAAGCGCATACATCCCGTCATTTACCTTGACCATCAGAACCTGAATTATGGCAAGTGTAAGCGGTATTTTAAGCGTCATCTGCGTCCCTTTGCCAACTTCTGAATTTACATCTATTATTCCATTTATACGTCCTATGTTGGTTTTTACGACATCCATCCCGACGCCTCTGCCTGATATGTCACTAACCTTTTCAGCAGTACTAAAGCCTGGTTCAAAAATATAGTTTATAATCTCTTTGGATGATAATTTAATATCCTGATTTCTAATAAGACCACGCTCCCGGGCCTTTTTTTCAATAACTGAAGGATCAATACCCTTTCCATCATCCTCAATCTGAATTACTATGGAGTTGCCTTCCTGACATGCTTTAAGTCTGATAGTACCTGTCTCAGGTTTTCCATTTTTTACCCTATCCCCGGGTGCCTCAATCCCGTGATCTATGGAATTCCTGATGAGATGAACCAGAGGGTCATTAAGTTCTTCTATTACTGACTTGTCTATCTCTGTGGCCTCACCAAGCATCTCGAGATTGATCTTTTTATTTGCCTTTCTGGCAATATCGCGCACCATCCTTGGAAATTTATTAAATACCTTCCTGATTGGCACCATTCTCATCTTCATAACTGACAGCTGAAGGTCTGTCGTGATAAGACTGAGGTTGGATGAGGTCTCAAGGAGGGTCTTGATCTTCTCGTCTCCATCGTATAATCCCTCAATATCAGAGAGTATCTTTGTCAGTCTGTTTCTGCTAAGTACCAGTTCACCGACGAGATCCATAACGTGATCAAGCCGGTCAGTATCAATTCTCAATGTCTGTTCTTTTTCTTCAACAGCTGCAACAGCCTGTTTTTCCGATACCCTGTCTGCCGACTCATTTACCGCAGCCGGTTTAACAGGTTTAACAGATTCGGATAGTTCGACCTCCGGAGCCTGAGAAATCACCTGGTTTGCACCTGGCTTCTCTTCAGCGTTTTCGGATGCATTGGGATCTGATGATGACGAATCAACAAGCGCTGAGTATTCCAGAAGTAATGCCAACTTTCTTTTTATAGTACTTATATCAACCTTATCGCCGGAACTATCCTTTATCTCGCTCATCAGGACCTTCAACACGTCAACTGATTCAAGGATTATATCTATGGTCTCAGATGTTGCCTGTATCTCCTGCTGACGGAGTTTGTTCAATACATTTTCAGACTGATGGGCCACCTCTACAAGACGCGTAAATCCGAGAAATCCGGCAGAACCCTTGATACTATGCACCGCCCTGAATATCTCATTAATAAGACCCAAATCACCAGGGGCCTCCTCAAGCGTTACAAAACACTTATCAAGCCCTTCAAGCACCTCATCAGTCTCTACAACAAAATCCCTTATCAGCTCCTGCATCTCATCCTGCGTCTCGTCCGCCATCTCCCCCTCCTGCAATTTCAATTAAAACATGTGTATTCTTAATTTTTGCTCAAAAACGTTCAGATGCAAGGAAAGACATAAGATTTGAGGCGAGGCGTACTGTGTAGTACGTTGAGTCTCATATTTTATGTCTTGACGCCGCACGACCCATTGCATTTACTTCGCAGCAATGGGTGCCCGGCGTTTTTCAGCAATAATTAATCGAAACCGAATTCCTTTAGTATATTATCCACCACATCCTGCTTCAGTGTAGGATTACTTGTAAACTGTTTAAGTGAGCTGTCCCCTTCTATTGAATCCTTAGATTTGAGTCCAAAGGTAACAATCAGCTGAAGCAGACGCTTCTCCACATCTTCAATAAGACCCACTATCATCTTGATCTTCTGCCCTGTCAGGTCCTGAAAAGAAAGGCTGGTGATAATATCCATCAGTATCTCCCGGTTCTCTGAAACGACATTTTTTACTTCCCCGATTGAATTTACAAGATCATTACCCCTTTCTGCAGACTCGGCATGATGAATAATCAGATCATGATTATCAAGCACCTTTTCAACCTGGCCCATCACTGTATGTGTTGCAGCCTCTGTAGCCCTGGATATTTCCGACAACTGTACAGATGCCTGCGGAATTTTGTCTGAAGCATGTGTTATATTTGGTTCAACTGCCTGCATCTTTTTTATGGTTGTATTGATATATCTGGCAATATCACCTAACTGTCCATACAATTCTTCCTTGACTTCATGCTGAAAATCACCCTGAGACATTGCCCTTGCCGCATGAACGAGCTGATCTATATCATTAGTGGAACAGTCAGAGACATTAAAGTCTGATTTATTTTCATACGTATTCTGTACAGTATCTGCAAGACCGCTGCCCTGACCATAGTCCTTAAACAATTGTGCAAGGTCAAGCACTATTGTAATATACCCGTTATTCCTGATAATACCACTTATATACTCAGAGCTTATGCTCTTTGTAATCGCCGGGGGATCTTCAAGGCTTTTATCAGAAACTCGCAATACCTCAGATACGGCATCAACAAGAATGCCAATTTTATCTCCGTTTAATCCAACTATAATAATTCTCGTATCTTTTGTTATTTCTCCTGCAGGTATTCCAAGTTTTCCCCCGAGGTCAATTACCGGAATGACAAGGCCGCGAAGATCTATGACACCCAGGACATTGCCAGGGAGTTCAGGCATCCTGTTGATATGCTCATATCTGTTGATCTCATGTACATCAGCAATATTAACCGCAAATTTCTCCCCGCCTACTGAGAACCCCACCAACTGCAATACCCCCTCTGACTGTTTTTGTGCCTGCATTATATGGCTCCTTGCTACATTATTTACCGTCAAATATCTTCTCTATCTTCTCCTTCAGGACATCGGCTGTAAAAGGCTTCACAACATAATTATTGACTCCTGCCTTTATGGCATCCAGTACATTCTCTTTCTTGGCCTCTGCTGTCACCATGAGTACAGGTACAGAGCTCAGTACATTGTCTGCGCGTATAGCCCTTAACAGGTCAAGTCCGGTCATATTAGGCATGTTCCAGTCAGACACCACAAGACCGAACCCACCCTGCCGCAGTCTTGCAAGCGCGCTGTTGCCGTCTTCTGCCTCTTCAATATCCGTGTAACCAATCTGTTTCAGGATATTCTTCACTATCCTGCGCATAGTGGAAAAATCGTCCACAACGAGCACCTTCATCTTAAGATCTAACATATCTGCACCTCTCCAATATTATTTTTACCTCTTCTACGAGACTCTCCTTCGTTATAGGCTTTGTCAGAAATGCCGTAGCGCCTTTTTGTATCAATTCAGTCTTTCTTGTGTTGTCATTCTCTGTTGTTAATATAACCAGTGGAATCTGCATATACGAAGGATTACTGCGCACCCATTCTATCAGCCCTGCACCATCCATCTGCGGCATATTGAGGTCTGAGATGATCATATCCACGCCGGATGAAACGAGTTTCTCTATCGCCTCAACCCCATTGCCGGCTGATATTGTCCTGAATCCGGCGCTGCCAAGGTACAGTGATACTATTTTCCTCGTTGTCCTGCAATCATCTACCACTAAAATGCTTTTTTCCATAAGACACCCTTTTCCTGCTGTTAGGTTCTTAATTACTATTCCTACTTCTGATAAATCAGTACGTTATTGGCATTTACGATCTTAAATGCCCTTGATATATTAAACAGCGATTCTGAATGACCTATAAACAGATAACCGCCGGATAACAGACTGTTATACAGGCTTGAGATGACTTTCTTCTTGGATGCCTCATCAAAATATATCAGGACATTTCTGCAGAATATGATGTCCATCCCCCTGTACATCCTGATGGCAGCGTCATCAGACAGATTTATATTACTGAATCTTACCAGCCTTTTAACATCCGGTTTGATGGCATATTTGCCGCCGCCATTCTTTGTAAAGTACCTGTCCAGATGCTGCGGGGACAGATTGCGCACGGAATAATCATTATACTCACCCCTTCTTGCCGAGCTCAGCACAGCTTCACTTATATCGCTTCCGTGTATCTCTATGTCCCAGTCTTTATACTCAGGAGCTGACAGTGTATCCGAAACCATGATGGACAATGTATAAGGCTCCTCTCCTGTAGAACAGGCAGCGCTCCATATGCGCAGTTTATTGCTTCCCCTGGCTTTCAGTTTTTTAACAATCTCCGGCAATACAACGGATTCAAAAGCCTGTAACTGGCCAATATCACGGAAAAAAAAAGTTTCATTTGTAGTTATTATATTAAACAGAAATGTAAACTCTTTTTCCTTTCCGGCATCATGTTTCAGGAAATCTATATACTTGTCAAAGCTCCCATAACCGGCATCTTCAATATGCCTCGCGAGCCTGTTTTCAAGTAAATATTTCTTGTTATCCGGAAAGTGCATGCCGCTTCTGCTGTAAATCATGTCCCTGAGTGAATAAAATGCGTTATCACTCATTTTTACTGTATTAGTAGTTAACATATTTGGATGACATCAGCTTGTTATATGCCTCAACAGCAAAATCCCTGATCTCCTGATCCTCATCTGAGGCTGCAGCCCGCAGAATATCTTCTGCCTCCTGTGCGCCAAGCTCTCCGAGCGCCCATATTGAACTTTTACGGACTGTGTAATCCTGGCTTACCGCAAGTCTCATGAAATGAGGAATTGCCCTGATACTTTTCTGCCTGACAAGTCCTTCAATAGCCATTATTTGAATCAGGTCATTATTATTCTCAAGCAGTTCAATAAGGGTATCAATAGCCCTGTCATCCTTATATTCACTTAATAGTTGAGCCACGACCATTCTGACTTCATCTTTCTCATCATGGGCGGCAATTATCAGATTATCAAGCAAACCTTCATCTTTCTGAATGCCAAGGACCTCAAGGCACGCCCGCCTGACTCTCCAGTTTTCGTCATTGAGCAGTCTATTAATCTCTTCAGATGAATCAATCCATCGCAATTCTCCGAGCCCCTTTACCACCATTTCTCTTATAGATGGATTCTTACTATAAAGTCCGTTGATAAGCCCGTAAGCCAGTTCTTCTTTTTTATATCTGAGACCTATCCTGATTAAAGCGCTTACGATCCTTGCAATGACATTGTGATACTCCTCTTTCATTAGCCGCTCTAACAACGGCTTTATGGCATCTGCCTCTGCCATCTCTCCAAGCGCTTCCACAGCAGCTTCTCTGATGTGTCCTTCATCACAGGACAATTTGCCGGAAATAAATCTGAAGGCCTCCTGCCCTCCTATATTTCCCATTGCACTCAGGATTTCCATCTTCAGGTCTCTGTCAACTTCATCAAACAGTAAGGTGAGCGAAGTTATTGCCTTTTCAGACCTTAAAAGACCAAGCCCCCTCACAGATACCAATTTATTGATATCATTTCCATGATTTAATGAGTTGATCAGAGTAGTCTCTTCGCCGATATCCTTTATAACTTCGACTGCCTTATTCAACAAGTCTGTATTGTCCCTGTCAAGCGCATCTGTCAGTTTGAGAACCTCTTCTGCACACCTGCTGCTGCCTATTGCCTGAAACGCCTTCATTATGTATATGATATTATCCTGTTCTGACTTATCAAGGTTTGCTGCCAATCTGACGAGATGACCTGTGAATTCATCCCTGCCAAACTTGTCAATCACAGGGCCGATTTCTCCATGCATTAATGTTACTATGCCCATTACTGCCATATCCATGATCTCTGGTTTAACACAGGCGATAACTTCGAGCAAACCGGCAACTGACACATCCCCGCTTATATGCGATAATGCATCTATTGCCATATACTGAACATCTGCATTTTTTGTAGATTTAATAAGGCTGACAAGGGGGTTGACTGCCTTTATGTCACCAAGCCTTCCAAGTGACTCAACTGCAAAAAGCGTCACCCAATCCTCCTGTTTAAGCAGATCAATAAGGTAATCAACGATTGACTGGTCTGTTATCCTGCCAAGTCCTTCTATTGCAGAACTTCTCACATTGTCGTTTGAGTCCCTCATCATCTCTATCAATATGGGTACGGCCTCACCAAGTTCCAGCCTTCCGAGGATATCTGCTATCATCTTTCTTACATCCTCGTCCCTGTCATGGATGTGAAGCCGTAGTATATTGAGCCCGCTTCCGCCTGTCTTTTCAAGTATTTCCTGTGCAAGATTCTTCACAGCCACCCTTTTATCAGCAAGCAGTGGTATGAGATTATAGACCGCAGCCTCATCATCATATACCAGCAATGCATCCATAGCCGCCTGCTGAACACCAAGGTCATCATCCTGTAATGATTTAATGAGGGGGTACAGAAGTCTTCCGTCTTTAATGCCAATTATCTGCCTTATTGCATCGCAGCGGACAGAGCTGTCACTATCCCCAATTTGCTCCGGAAAACTCTTAATATCCTGTTCATAACCTGACATCATAGCAACCCTTTTTATCGGAAATGACACATGGTACTTTAATTAGTTATTTAACCATTCCTTAGTGATACATAACCGGCAATCATCAGCCGTTCTTCTCCTTAAGCCTTCCTTTCAACCTGATCATGGCCTGGGTATGCAACTGTGAAACCCTTGATTCAGTTACCTCAAGGATCCTCCCTATCTCCTTCATGGTAAGTTCATTATAGTAATACAAAGAGACCACCTTTCTCTCCTTCTCAGGCAGGTTATCAATTGCACTCGTCAATGTCTTCTGCCTGTCCTTTGTCATAAGAAGCGAAAGGGGATCACGTTTCTCAGGGTCCCTTATGGTTTCAAGCATGTCTCTGTCACTGTCTTCCCTGTTCATTCCAAGATCTTCTATGCTTATCATCGAAGAACTGCGGGCCTGTGTCAGAAAATCCTGATATTCATTAATACTCATTTTTAAGGCTGCGGCAATCTCCTCCTCCGAAGGCGGCCGGCCCAGTTCCTTCTCCAGAGATGATATCGTCTTGTACAAAAGCCCTGATTTCTCCTTTACTGACCTCGGGACCCAGTCCATTGCCCTTATTTCATCCAGCATTGCCCCTCTTATCCTGAACTCAGCATATGTCTTAAACAGGGTCTCCTTCGATGGATCATATTTATCCATTGCATCCATTAATCCGATTATCCCCGCGCTTATGAGATCATCAATGTCTATGTCAGGCTGCAGCCTGTATGAAAGTCTGTATGCCATGTATTTAATCTTGGGAGCATATTCCTGGATAAGCTTATCCCGTGCATCAGGGTCCATAATCCCCTTATTAACAGCCTTTCCCTTTGAATTAAACTTGCTGACTTTAGTGACATTTTTTTGCATACATCACCCCTTTATTAAATTTGGTCCCATCCAGACTGCCCCATGAGCCTGCGCCATAGAAACTGGATATTGCCCTTAATATCATTGTTAACAGGCCAGCCGCAGACTGTCCTTGCCAGAGACGAATAGCATCTGCCGGCCTCTGAATCCGGGTACAATTCGACGACTGATCTTTGACTAAGTACGGACATACGTACAGACTTGTCATTTATGATGTGACCTATATAGTCAATTGAGATGTTAAGATATTTGTCAGCAGCTGCGCTCAATTTCCTGTAGACCTCCCTGCCCTCTCCGCTGTCTTTTACCATGTTCACCAGAAGCCGGAAACGGGTCTCTCCATATTTAGTATGCAAGATCTTCATAAGGGCATAGGCATCGGTTATTGAGGTAGGCTCAGGCGAGGCAACAACAACAATGTCCTGTGCCGCTGTATTAAAATACATTACATTGCCGGTAATGCCGGCGGCTGTATCAATCAGAACAACGTCTATAGAGCTGTCAATCCTGTCGAGTTCAGCCAGCAGATTTAATTTCTGATCTGTAGTCAGTTCAGACAACTCCTGTATGCCGGAACCGGCAGGCAGAATTTGCATCCCTCCGGGACCTGTTGTTATAACCTCACCAAGCTTTTTTTCACCGCTTATTAAATGATACAGGTTATACTCAGGGGCAAGCCCAAGCATGACATCTATATTGCCAAGCCCCATATCAGCGTCAAGAATTAATACCCTCTTGCCTGATTGAGTCAGAGCATACGCAAGATTTACCGCAACATTTGTCTTGCCGACACCACCCTTTCCGCTTGTAACGGATATCACCCTTACCCCATTCCCGGCTTTAGAATTGCAAAGCCCCCGGGCCGGTTTATTCATCATCTCCCTAAGTGTCAACGCCTGTTCCATTTATGCCTCCCCCTGATTTGACTTATCACCTTTTTAGTTGCTGCTAACTGCATCCATCTTCAATATCAACCTGCTCAGCCGGCCTGCTGTGGCAAGTTCAATATCCTCCGGAACACGCTGGCCGGTGGTAAAGTATGACAATGGCTTCTGAGCATTAATCATTGAACTGAATATGGCACCGTAATTGTCAGCCTCATCAAGTTTTGTGAACAATAAACTGTTTATCCTGATTCCCTTAAACTTCCCGATTATATCGTTCAGGACAATGTTACTGCTTGTTGCTGAAAGGACGAGATGGCTGTCCATCTCTGTCCTCTGACTCATCAATTTGTCAAGCTCACTGATGTATGCCCTGTCCTTGTGGCTTCTGCCTGCTGTATCTATCAGGATCAGATCAGAGTCCCTCTTTTTGTCTATTACCCCCCTGAGATCCGACGGAGACAGGACTACCTCAACAGGAAGCCCGATGATCCTGGCATATATCTTCAACTGCTCTACAGCACCAACCCTGTAAGTATCAAAAGTAATCAGGGAAACTTTCTTTTTGTCAATCAATGTATATTTCGCTGCTATTTTTGCAATGCTCGTAGTCTTGCCAACACCTGTTGGGCCAATAAATATGGCGATCTTTCTATCCCTGCTATCAGTGCAGATGGGCCCTGTCGCCTTTACCTGTTTCCGGATCAACTCATATCCATAACTGTTTATGTCTTCAATATTGTCCTTCTGTTCATCAGATAACCTGTTATGCAGTATATGCACAAGCCTGTATGCTATGCCCCTGTCCATACCTTCAGATATCAGTCTTCTAAAAAAGATGACAAGATTATCATGAAGTATTTTCAACTGTTCCTGATCCCCGCCCCTGAGAAGCTCCTGAATATAACCCTTCAGCAGCCCGAGTTCTGACTTTACATCCCTCAGCTCGCCGGGGGTCCTGCTCATATCATCCCTGATGCTCCTCAGTTCCTTCTTCAGGAACTCATCCGTTTCAATTATTGCTGACTGCGGGTCTTCAGACGGTGCCTTGCCATTCTGAACTTCAGCATAATCCCTGGCAGCGACAACCTCTGTTACCTGGCGGCTGAATATGCCGAATACACCGTTGTCCTTTTTAAGCTGTTTGGCAGACAGTATGACCGCATCCGGACCAAGCTCGCCTTTTACCAGTTTCAAGGCCTCCTGCATGTCAACAGCTTCATATTTCTTAATTTGCATCGCTATACCTCACTATGCTTATGGGTTGCAGGCTCACAGAGGATGACAGTTCATTGGATGATAAAATTGTTATGTTGGGAATGAATCTTTCCAATAGTTTCCTCAATGGCAGCCGTATGGATGGAGATGTAAGGATAACCGGATAAATCCCCTTTTGGGCTGATGACTCTATAAGCCCCTTTAACTGATTGATAAATACCTGGGCCACTCTCGGTTCAAGAGATACCTGCATGCCCTGTGTCGTTTGCCTGACAGCAGAGTTTATCTTTTCTTCGAGTACAGGCTCAATGGTTATAACCGGAAGACTGTTGCCATTCTGATACTGCCGGGTAATAGTCCTCGACAGATTTGCCCTGACATATTCAGTCAGGGCATCTGTGTCTTTAGTCACAACAGCATAATCAGCCAGCGTTTCAAGGATCGTCAAAAGGTCCCTCACAGGCACTCTCTCCTTAAGCAGATTCTGCAATACCTTTACAACGCCGCCAAGCGGAAGAAGGTTCGGAATCAGTTCCTCGACGACCCTTGGATATTTGCGGGCAAATCCATCCAGCAGAGCCTGGACTTCCTGCCTGCCTGTGATCTCATGGGAATGCATCTTTATGACTTCAGTAAGATGTGTAATTATAACAGTTGTGGGCTCCACGACTGTAAATCCGGTCATTTCAGCCTTATCCTTATCCTGAGACGATATCCATAGGGCCGGTAGTCCGAAGGACGGCTCCCTCGCAGGAAGACCCTGTATACCCTTGTTTAAACCATCCGGATTTAAAGCAAGGAATCTGTCTATCATCAGCTCTCCCTCAGCCACCTCTGTACCTTTGATAAGGATCACATATTTGTTTGCACCAATATGCATACTATCCCTGATATGGATAGGTGGTACGATTATTCCCATGTCTGAGGCAAACTGATGCCTTATGGATTTAATGCGGTCAACCAGCTCACCCTTTTGATGAGGGTCTACAAGCGGAATCAGACTGTACCCTATGTGCAGTTCCATGACATCGAGCGGCACTACTCCGTCATGACCCTCTGTCTTCGTATCACTCTTCCCCTCCGATGCTGTCCTGCCTTTGGATATAGATGTGTTTATTTCCGGTTTTACCAGACCTGTGGCCTCACCAGCCGATTGTTTGATATTATATGCAACCCATGCCACTGCCCCTGTTAGGATGGAAAAAGTTATAAAGGCAAAATGAGGAAGTCCTGGTATTAAACCAAATATAAATATTACTGCAGCGCTTATTGCAATGGCTTTGTGATGCGACAGAAGCTGCTTCGATACCTCTTCTCCGAGGTTTGACTCTGAAGCCGCCCTTGTCACTATCAAACCAGCTGATGTGGATATAATCAAAGCAGGGATCTGTGCCACAAGACCGTCTCCTACAGTAAGCAGCGTATAATTCTGCGCAGCTGAGCCTATTGCCATTCCGTGCTGCAGTACTCCAATGACAAGACCTCCGATTATATTGATGACCGTAATAATGATGCCTGCAATAGCGTCTCCGCGGACAAATTTACTCGCACCATCCATTGCCCCGTAAAACTCTGCCTCATGCGCAACCTGACCGCGCCTTCTCCTTGCCTCGGCTTCATCTATTGTCCCTGAATTAAGATCCGCATCTATACTCATCTGTTTCCCTGGCATGGCATCCAATGTAAATCTCGCCGCCACCTCAGCTATACGGCCGGCGCCCTTTGTAATGACTACAAAATTGATTATAACGAGGATTACAAATACGATAATACCCACGGCATAATTGCCGCCTACGACGAAGTTGCCGAATGCCTTAATAACCTTGCCTGCTGCATCTGGGCCCTCATGCCCCTTGAGTAATATAAGCCTCGTAGAGGCGACATTCATAGATAACCTTGCAAGTGTCGTGATAAGGAGGACTGAAGGAAATACGGAAAATTCAAGCGGCTTGAGTATATACATGGATACAAGCATTATTACTATGGAGAAGGTAATGCTGAAAGAAAGCAGTACATCCATTATAATTGCAGGCACCGGCAGTATCATTACAACAATAACGCCTACTGCCATTACAGCAAGCAGTGCATCGCTGTTTTTCGTCATTGACAGGAGAATTCTCCTGTTTGATTCTGTCATTGCGTACGCCATAGTCGTTTAAGCTTCCCCCTTTTCTATCCCTTCTTTTTCAACCTGTAGACATAAGCAAGGATCTCTGCAACCGCCTTGTAAAGATTCGCAGGTATCTCTTCACCTACTTTTACTATCTTGTATAATGTCCTCGCCAGCGGCTTATTCTCTATAACCGTTACACCGTTGCTTCGCGCGATCTCCCTGATCTTCTCAGCAATGAACCCTGCGCCTTTTGCGACAACTTTTGGTGCATTCATGCTGCCATGTTTGTATGATAATGCAACTGCAAGATGCGTCGGGTTGGTTATGACCACATCAGCCTTTGGAACGTCTGCCATCATCCTTTTTCTCGCCGTTTCCCTCTGCATGCTCCTGATCCTTGACTTGACAAGCGGATCCCCTTCCTGCTGCTTATACTCTTCCTTGACCTCTTCACGCGTCATACGGAGATTTTTGGCATACTGCCACTTCTGAAACCCGAGATCAATCCCTGCGAGGATGCCTATAACTATACCAGTCCAGACAGCAAGTTTTAATGTCAGCTGCCCCATGTATGAGAATATGTAATGCACATCTCCGTCTATCAGCATCGGGAAATTGTGAAATTCACCTTTGATCAGAACATAGGACGTATATCCCACGATCGTTATCTTGATAATAGATTTAAACAGCTCCATTATTGAACGCAGGGACATGATCTTTTTAATCCCCTCGACAGGATTAATCCTGTCGAAGTTGACGTTGAGCGCCTTCGGACTGAAAACAAGACCAATCTGCAGCACATTTGAAATAACGCCCGCAATTGCCACCAGTGCAAGAAACGGGATCATTGTAATAAACACTTTTCTGAGCACCTCTGACCAGAATGGATAAAAGTTGTCTGCAGAAAGCTCTATTGTGCCGCTCGCATTAAATATACCTGATGTCATGTCCATCAAATTGCTATATATTCCGGGGAGTAAATAATACATTGCAATTGTCCCTGCCATTAATACTGCAAGAGAAGACACCTCCGGGCTTTTTGCAACCTGACCCTTTTCCCTCGTCTCCTGCAGGCGTTTGGGCGTAGCCTGTTCTGTCTTTTCCATATCATGATCAGCCATGTCACCTCACCATAACACTAAGAACATTAATGAAGTCATCCTTCATGCCTTCAAATGCCCGTTGAACCAGATTTGATAACAGGGGAATGGATAAAACCATGATCAGCAGCCCTCCGGCTATCGTAACAGGATAACCAACCATCATTACATTCATCTGAGGCATCGTCTTTGAGATAATTGCCAGGGCTATGTTGGCAATAAACAGGGCAACTATAACAGGCGCACCTATCCGTACTGCAAGGACAAACATATCCCGCGACAGCGTTATAATACCGGACATCATCTGCTGTGATAAAGTAAATCGCATTGGTGATACTATCGCAAAACTCTCAGCCATCGCCGCTATAAAGAAATGATGTGCATTAATAGATAGGAATATCAGGGTTACCAATATGGTCTGGAACTGACCGATTATCGGCACATGAGTACTCGTCTGGGGATCAATGACATTGACCATGGAAAATCCTATCTGAAAACCTATAATCTCGCCGGCCATATCCACTGCACTGAATATCAGCCTTGCTATCAGGCCTATTGTAAAACCTATTATCACCTCAGCCCCCATTGCAGCAGCAAGTGTCAGAAGATCGGCAGAAAAAACCGAAGCGTCAATTTTTACAATGCTTATCAAAATAAGCGATGTAAACAGCGCAAGCCCTATTTTGAAACCCCTGGGGACATTGCGTGCACCCAGAATCGGTAGAAAATAGATCATTGACGCCGTCCGTACAAATATCAGGATAAAGGAATTTAGTTGTAATAAGACATCCATAGAACATCCAGCCCTGTATTTATTTTATGTATGCCGGTATATTGGTAAATAACGATGTTGTAAATCCCAGCATTACCCTCATCATCCACGGAAAAAATATCAGCAGCGCCAGGAATGTAACGATAATCTTGGGAACAAATGTCAGGGTTGCCTCGTTAATCTGCGTTACTGCCTGGAATATGCTTATAGCAAGTCCTGCCACCAGGCTCACGAGAAGCATGGGGGCGGCTATCATAAGTGTCGTCTCCAGGGCACTCTTGCCAATTGTCATTACAAGTTCAGGTGTCATTCTTCATCCTTGCCATGCATTTAACCAAAGCTCCTTACTATCGAACCTATAATCAGGTACCATCCGTCAACAAGAACAAACAGCATCAGCTTAAACGGCAGTGATATCACTACAGGCGGAAGCATTAACATTCCCATTGACATTAAGACGCTTGCAACCACCATATCAAGCACAAGAAATGGTATATAGATCAGGAACCCTATCTGGAATGCCGTCTTAAGTTCACTTATCATAAAGGCAGGTATGAGCACATGAGTCGGCACCTCTGCCACATTTTTAGGATCCGGTATCCTTGCCATCTCTATGAACAGCGAGAGGTCTTTCTCCCTTACCTGCCTGAGCATAAATTCCCGTACCGGCACTATTGCCCTGTCAAATGCAACCGCCTGAGTTATTTGATTCGTCATCAATGGCTGCAATGCCTCATTGTTAACCCTGGTCCATACAGGCGACATTATGAAGAAGGTCAGAAATAATGACAGGCTGATTAATATCTGATTTGGCGGAATCTGAGGCGTGCCGAGCGCCTGACGCAGAAGCGAAAGGACAACAGCAATCCTGGTAAAAGACGTGACCATGACGATAATAGCCGGAGCCAGTGATAAAACTGTCAGAAGCATGAGGATCTGCACTGTAACTGCAGTCCCACCGGCCCCTTGTTGCCCTCCAATACTGAAATTGATATTGGGAAGGACGCCTGCACCGGTTGATGTAACCGCACCCCAGGCTAAACAACCGCCATTAACAGGGGAAAGTAATGCTGCCGTTCCGGCAGCAATGATCTTTAATATAGCCTTATGCCTTTTCCCACAATTCATCTTGCAGCTCGACCTTTTCATTTGTTGATTCTGGTTTAATCTGCTGATCCAGTATATCGTTGAAATCTTCTTCTCTCCCCACCTTAGTAAGCATGGTAATATTTGCAGCTGTTACACCAACCACAATCTTCTCTCCGGCAACCTCCACCAATGCTATGGATTTTCTGGGTCCAAGGTAGGTGCTTGTCAGCACCTTGATCTTCTGATCCTGTCCGGTAAGCCCGATTTTTCTGCCGAGATATTTTTTTACGAGGAAGACTATGGCAAACATAACTGACAGTACAATAGCGAGCGATGCCACCATCTTGATGACCGAACCTGTGAAACCAGGCTGTTCATTCACGACTAACGGTTTGCTTTCTACTGCATCATGCCTGACAGGAATATCCTCTTCTTTTGTCATATCTGTGCCGCTTTCAGCCGGCGACTGACCTGTGCTGGCCACAGCATTTGCATCTTTGTTGCCAGCACCTCCATTCTTCTCAGCTACTGCAGCAATTGCAGATACTGCCGGCGAAACGGCTTCGTCAATCAGGGGCGACTCCCTGCCGGTTTCAGGCAAAACGATCTCAACCGGGATTGCTTTGGGCTTCTTTACCCCATTCTTAGCCACAGCCTTTGAAGCAGCTGCGGGCTTTCTGCCCGCCGCTTCAGGTCTCCTGCCATAACTGAGTATAAACCCGCTGTTCACCCTGCTCAGACTGATCCGGGCCCTCATATTGAGCGCCCTGTCATAAGTAAATAATCTTACCCTTACTGTTTCAGGATTTAATTGATATACAAATATGTTCTTTACGATCTCATCTTCCACATTCAACCATTGTTTGGGAGGATCCGTATAGGTCTGAGGAAATTCAATCTGAACAAAGTCATCCTGATACTGTATTTTTTCCTGTCCTGGTTTACCGTCAAACTTAAGATCTATTTTTGTATTGTCAGGCGTAACTGCGATGCTTATATTACCGAGCAGTGCAAGCCCGGCTGGTTTGGCCAATGAATAGTTATACGATGTCAGCGACAATGACAATAGCATCATAACAAATATCATTCTTTTCATACGATACCCCCTTATCCGGCTGCATATACGGCAATTTCGCAGTGTGGGCGTTAATCCCTCGGGCCGCAGCTACTTAAGTTGCTCAACCCTGTCAGTCAGGCTCATTACATCCGTCAGCCTGACCCCAAACTTATCATTTACCACGACTACCTCGCCCCTTGCTATCAATTTATCATTTATCAGTACATCCATTGGTTCGCCGGCCATCTTGTTCAATTCGATTATTGATCCCTGTCCCAGTTGAAGAAGATCCTTTATAAGCATCTTTGTTCCGCCCACATGGACTGACACCAGCAGGGATATGTCGAGGAGGAAATCGAGATTGCCTATTCCACTTACGGTATTGGCAGCCTTGAGCGGCGTAAAATTTGCAGGCTTTGCATCCACAGCCTTTTCCTGCGATACAACCTTTTCGCCGGATTCACCCTCTGCATTCTCCTGTGAAACTGTTGTCTCTTCCTGAATAGACTGCTCCCACTGGGCCGCCAGCTCATTATCATCCATTTCTCCTACCCCCTTCTGTTAATACACTCAATAAGGTTTCATAATCTGGAATGCAAGGTTCCCCTTGTACACACCCGGCCTGCCTGAATACCTCGGCTTGCCTTCAATGCTGGCAGTTATATTTTCATCAGCCGGTTTATCGAGAATAAGGATGTCTCCAACGCTCAGATTCAGTACATCTTTAATCTTAATCGTTGTCCCTCCCAGTTCAACGCTGATATTAAGGGAACAATCTGCCAGCTGCTGCTTAAACCTCTCCATCCACTTAGTGTCTACTTCATAATTGTCACTCTGATAACCGGCCTGCAACTTTTCTTTAATGGGTTCAATGCAGGGGTAAGGAATGCAGACCTGCAGCTTTCCTGGCACACCTTCCACCTCAATATTAAATGCAATGACTATGACTATTTCAGTAGGCGTAACTATCGAAGCAAACTGCGGATTGATCTCAGTCCTCGAAAACTGAACTGATACCGGATGCACCGGTCTCCAGGCCTTTTCTATATCCTGCAGGCATAGAGTAACGATCTTTTTTATAAGCCTGTGCTCAATCTGTGTAAAGTCCCGGCCTTCTATCTTCACATGTGTCTGCGCCTTGCCGCCGAATAAATTATCAACCAGCAGATATATGACTCGCGGATCAACAACAAGCAGGCTGAATCCCTTCAACGGGTCCATCCGGAATACGTTGATGCATGCAGGCAAAGGTATATGCTTCATGAATTCACCAAACTTCATCAACTCAACGGAAGCCATATTCACTTCCACCATCTTTTTAAGCGTCACAGACATGCTAACCTGAAATAGCCGTGAAAACCGTTCGCTGATTATCTCAAGGGTAGGCATCCTGCCCCTTACCACCCTTTCATGACTTGTAAGGTCATATGAGCGGCAACTGCTGTCATCTGTCGCAGACAGGTCTGTTGCCACGTCTCCGCTCTCAATCCCCTTCAGCAGGGCATTTACTTCTTCCTGTGATAGTATCTTTTCCATATCATCTCTCTATTGCATCACGAACTCAGTGAAATAAACCGCTTTGACTTTCCCTGTGCTGACAAAATGATTGATCCTTGCAACCATATCATCCTGCAATTTCAGTTTTCCTCCCGTATCCTTTACATCTTCAGCCGTCTTGCTGGTCAGCAGCATAAGAATGGCATCTCTAATCTGAGGCGTCTTTGCTTGAATCTCTGCAGCCATTCCCTCAGATTCAACTTCCAGATTTATCGTAATCTTAAGATATGTAACGTCAGACGGCTCAGCCAGGTTTACAACAAAGGGATCGAGCGACATTATATGTCCTGCAGCCTTTTCCTCATCACGTTGCGCTTTTGCAGCCGCATTACCCGCGTCATCGCCTTTCTGAAGGAATAACTTCCATCCAGCGAATGCGCCTGCCAGAATCACTACGAGACCCGCGCCTATTATTACAAGGAGCATGAATTTCTTTTTAGACGGCTTTGGAGAAGCTGACTCACCCTCCCTGCCTTCTTTATCTTTTTCTCCGCCATCTGCATTATCATCCTTTGCCATTTTCCCCCCTGTGAAATATGTCAGGTTTAATCGTAAGACTGATATTCAACATTTTGCAATGTATATGCCACAAAGCAGTGGATTTTATAATTATTATATCCTCAATATTTCAAGTAGTTACAGATTAGAGCCGGAGCAGGTGCGGCAGATATGGCGTCAAACTCGCAATGACATGTCATGTAATTGACATAACCTTATAAGACACAAACAAAAAAGCCCCCTCAGATCATGAGGGGGCTTAATGAGACTGATTATCTCTTCAGGTTTACAAGTTCCTCGAGCATTGAATCAGTAGTTGTAATAATCCTTGAGTTTGCCTGAAATGCCCTCTGGGTTGTTATAAGCTTTATAAACTCCTCAGCGAGGTCTACATTTGACAGTTCGAGTGTATTGGCTAATATCCTTCCGCGTCCGCCGCTGTCCGGAGCTCCAAGGACAGGCTGACCTGATTCATACGATTCTGCATACAGGTTTTTCCCGATCTTGCTCATGCCGTCAGGGTTGGTAAATAACCCGATCACGACCTGACCAATGGTGTTTGTCTGTCCATTGGAGAATGACCCGCTTATTATTCCAGCCTGATTTACGCTCAAAGACTTCAATGAACCGGCAGAATAGCCGTCCTGATTCAGAAATGAGGTGCTCGACACTGCGCCAAATTGTGTTGTACCGTCAAGCCCTGACCCGCCATTGGCAGTGCCTGTTCCAAAGTCAAAACCTATCACCTGATTCTGTTGTCCCCCGCCTGTAAAGCTGAAATCAGACATCAGGCCTGCCAGACCAAGGTCTGTCACAGGATTAATATCCATATCTGCTATATTCTCTGCAACAAGCGCTCCGCTCGTATCAAATTGCAGATACCCCCTTCCCATGACTTCTGTTCCGGCTATACCTTTGGCAACTGCATTCCACTGCCAGTAATTTCCTGAGGCACCGGCCGTGTCTTCATGCACCTTGGTAAAGTATGTCGTAACAAGGTGCTGATTGCCAAGTGAATCATAAACTGTCATTGAATTGGAAAAATGATATGAGTTGCTGATGTTATTAATATCAAAGCCTGCTGCAATGGGCACTTCGCTTGAATCAAGATTGGCGGTCATCTGGACTGTTGACGTTATGTTGGGCGGTGTAGTGGCTGCTGACACATCAATATTGTCTATATTGTTTGTAATGTTTCCCGCGTTGTCAGCCTGATAACATTGAAGGAAATATCCTTCCGGGTTTATTATGTAACCATCACTGTTTATATTGAACTGACCGGCCCTTGAATAGAATGAAGTGCCTGCGGAATCATTAACAAGGAAGAACCCGTCACCATCAATGCCAAAATCAAGTGCGCTGGATGTTGATTCCATTGACCCCTGTGAAAACAGCGTTGAAACATCGCTCAGATATACTCCACGGCCTATCTGATTACCTGATGAGCCTGTAAGGCTCTGACTAAGGACGTCTGCAAAAGAAGCCCGGCTGGCCTTAAAACCAACTGTATTAACGTTTGCAATATTGTTTCCTATAACTGAAAGTGAAGTACCGTTTGCATTAAGACCGCTGATTCCTGTGAATAGTGATGTTAATATTGCCATCTGTTTTCCTCCTTTATTTATTCCTGCCGGTCACAAGGGCCGGCACTGCATGCAGCTCATGTCTGTTAAATTTTCACATCCCTCACCTCCTCAATGTCAGTCAATGGTATCCTCATGCCTTGTATCATAAGATACGGGACGTCATTCTCATATGACACGCCATCCACAGCCCCGGTAATATTCGGCCTTATGTCCATTTCCTTTCCGTTGAGATCCTTTGCACTCACCTCGAATGTATACCCGCCGGCAGGCATGATGTTGCCGGAGTTATCCCTGCCATCCCAGACTGCGGTATGAATTCCACCGTCCTGAGGACCGGCATTTATACTCCTCACCGTCTTGTTGTCTTCATTTATAATCCTGATGACCACTTCACTTGCATCATCATTTAACTGATACCCGATCCCGGTTGAACCTTTAATGCCATCCATCGAAAGCCTGTTGCCTGAAGCCATGATATTTTTCCCGATGAAATTGACAACCTGCCTGTTATTCATATCAGTCTGACCGCCTGTCAGCGTCTTCAGCCCGCTGTTAATCCCGGCCAGGTGGTCAAGGCTTGAAAACTGTGAAAGCTGTGTCACGAATTCAGTATGCTCCATCGGCTTTAACGGGTCCTGATACTGTAATTGTGTGACAAGCAGCCTCATAAAGTCCTCCTGACCAAGCGTCTTCTTAACCTCCCTGTCAACCTTACTGGTGGAAGCGAGCTCATTTCCTGCGATTGAACTAATCATAATACCTCCTTCTTATTGTCATACAAAAATGCTGATACTGTTTGCACCTGACCCGATAATTGCACCTCCCGTGTCACATGCTGCAGCATCGTCATAAGGCAGGTCAGTCAATGGCATATCGTCAGACAAATCCCTCCTGCCCCTGTCAGAAAACCATCCGGGCATACTGCCATCATAACCGGAATACGATACATTTACGGTAAACTGATCAATATTCAGGCCTGATTTTTTCAATTCGTCAACAAGCGTGTCCAGGTTAGACTCCAGCATGTCTTTCACGAGCTTTTCCTCAACAGTAACAATGGCCTTTATGCCGTCATCAGCGACAGAAATATCTATATGCATATTGCCAAGTTCTTCAGGCTGAAGTCTTATCCTGGCCGAATGGCCGCCTATGAAATACATGTCAGCCAGCTTGTCTGCTAACTGCGTTAGAACCCCTGTTCGCAGATTGTGTGAAGAACTATGCGCGGCCGCCTTAACGTTCCCGCCGGGATTTTCCATGTGCATATTCGGGATAATCTCCGGCTTTACATCAGTAGACGTATCAGCAGCATTATCCGATTGTTTACCTGATGCCTCACGTAATAGCTTCATATAAGGAGCGTCCATGAATGATTCAGGTCCATCCATGGCAAACATGGGGATATCAGTAACGGGTGAATAGCCATTCTCATCTTTCAAACCATTGTCAGTCCGGTCATCATCACTACGTTCATTATGTGTGCGCAGAAGATTGCCAGGGGACAGAGAATCAGATTGTAATAAATGTGTCTTTTGTAACTTTGCATCCCGCAGTTGAGCTGTCAAAGGGGTCAATTCAGATTGCAGCACGTCTGCATCCTGCGACTCACTGTCATGATTCAGGCCTGCAGAGAGAGACCCGAGTCCTTCATCCTTTGGAATAACGTTGTTGTCACCCTGTGCTGATAACATCAGAAGCAATGCTGAAAACATTTCACTGTTATCAACACCTGATTTATTTCTCCTGACGGCATTTGTTCTGTCTGACGTGCGTCCTGTATCAGCAGGTTTCTCTGCTGCAGCCATTGGAAACTGCGTGGTCATTTATCTGTCAACCTTTCCCGATGCCATCCTGGCACTTAGTGACGCGGCCTTGTCAGGAGAAATTGAACCAAGTATCTTTCCTGCCTGTTTCCCTTTTATCCTCATTAGCAGATTAACGGCAAGATCCGTTTCCATTTTCTCTATCCTCTGAGCAGCCTCTTCAACGGACATTGATTCATAAAGCCTGGCCATACGTGTAAGGCTGTCCTGAGGTTTATTGCCTGCCGGACTGCTTTGCATCCTGTCACGCATGGCGGTATATTGCTTTAGTGACAGTTCTACAGAAGACCTTAACATATTCAGCCGTTCTTCATCCTTCTTCAAGGCCTCTTCCCGCTTTGAAAGTTCCCTCTCCCTGTCTTCAAGGGCCTTCATTATTGACTGAATGTCTTTTTCACCGTCATCAGACACTTCTCCGCCTGTACCGCCATCCGCCGGCTGAGCCGGTGATTCACCGTGTCCGTTGTCCTGTTTCTGAACAGCCACTGCCGGTACAAATAAAAACATACCTATAAGAAACGTAAACAGGATGGTCAGGTATATTACAGGTTCTTTTCTTTTTAACAATGAATTACTCAATTATTCCTCAGGTATCTGTTATTGCTTATCTCATTCATCACTTTCTTATCTTCCCTGCTGACACCTTCCTTCTTCACGTCAATCTCTTTTTCTTTGGCCCTCTCCACAACCTTTTTATCCTGTGATGCTACTGTCAATGCCGTCTTTCTTTCATTGTATGTCCTGGTTACCTCAGCTACCCTCCGGCGTTGAACTTCCATATCAAGCGTTATCTGCTGCAGGTAGGAATGATACATGAATATTTCGTGAGGAGGCACCGACCGCTCCTGTCTTTCCTTTAATTCTTCCGCAGCACGATTGCATATCTCCTCAAGAGCAAAGAGTTTTTTTTCTTCAAGATCAAGTATCTCCAGAACTTCAGCCAGTTCATACTTCATAGTCTCCTCAAGAAATTCCCTGTATTTGAGAAGGGGATCGAACCTTATGCTTTTATGTTTCATGCAGCCGCCTTTACTTCAAACAGTCTGGATAGTCTTTTTATACTATCCTCAATGGTAACCTTATCCTCTATCCCCTGGCGCAGGTAATCATTGATACGCTCAATCATGCTTATGGCATAATCTATGTCAGCATTGCTGCCATTCTTGTAAGCCCCTATATTTATCAGGTCTTCAGCCTTCCTGTACCTTGAAACGACTTCCCGCAGCTTCCTCGCGTCTGCCATGTGTTCAGGGGAAACAATGTCTATCATAGTTCTGCTGATGCTGCGAAGTATGTCAATGGACGGATAATGGTTGTGTGTTGCAAGATCCCTTGAAAGGACTACATGACCATCCAATATTGACCTTACAGCATCAACGATAGGGTCATTCATGTCATCCTCTTCAACGAGAACCGTATAGAGCCCTGTTATATTACCCTTACCAGCGCAGGTGCCTGCCCTCTCCAGTAATTTTGGAAGGACTGAGAAAACTGAAGGCGTATATCCCTTGGTAGTAGGCGGCTCGCCTATGGCAAGGCCCACCTCTCTCATGGCCGTTGCAAACCTCGTAACAGAATCCATCATCAGCAGGACCTTTTTACCGCAATCTCTGAAGTACTCGGCAATGGCCGTGGCAATATATGCCCCGCGCATCCGTATAAGCGGCGGTTGATCCGACGTCGCCACGATAACGACTGATCGTGCAAGGCCGGCATTCTTGAGGTCCTTATCCAGAAACTCTTTGACCTCTCTTCCCCGTTCACCGATCAGCGCAATCACATTCACATCTGCAGACGTATTTCTCGCCATCATGCCAAGGAGTACGCTCTTGCCTACTCCGCTGCCGGCAAATATGCCAAGCCTCTGTCCCTGACCGCATGTAATCAATCCATTCATGGCCTTGATGCCCAGGTCAAGTGGTTTTTCAATCCTGCGCCTGTCCAGCGGATTAAGAGGGGAATTATATATTGGATATTCCATCTTGCCTGCTATATCCCCCCTGCCATCAATGGGATTTCCAAGCCCATCAATAACCCGTCCAAGAAGATTCTCACCAACACGGACGACTGCCCTGTGTCGCTTTGCCATGATCTTACTGCCCGGACTCAACCCCCTTGTGTCTCCGAGAGGCATAAGCTGAATCTTCTCACCCTTAAATCCGACGACCTCAGCCTCTACAACATGAGATGCCTCTTTCGGAAAAATCTCACAAAGCTCGCCGATTGAAGAACCTGGTCCGTGTCCTTCTATAATAAGGCCTGTAATCTGAGTAACCTTGCCGTAGACCCTGATAGGATCTGTCTCGTTAATTATTTTGTGGTGCCTGGTCAGATTTAGCATATTATTTGGCCGCTGTCAGTGCCCCCTTGATTACCTTAATCTGAGAATCTATTCTTGCATCAATATCACCCTGATTGGTCTCAATCAGGCAGCCACCAGGCTGTACAGATTCATCCGCTTCAAATATGAGGCTCTTTATACCGTCAATGCACTGCAGCAACTCTGAGCGTTTTTTATTCAGCGTATCATAATCAACCGGGGCAACCCTGATCCTCAGAACCTCCCTGTCTGATGCCCTCTTAATAGCCTCTTTTGCAATATTTACAACAAGCTCACGGTCTTGCTCCACTGCCGCCCCTATTATCTTTCTTGCAATCATAACTGATATATCTACCACATCATTTTCAATCTTCCTGTATAATTCATCTTTGAGTTTCTCTGCACCTTCTATCAGCCCCTTCATGATCTTTAGTTCAGTACCTATCTCCTTTAAGATCATCATCCTGCCCTTGTTCAGGCCATCCTCCAACCCACTGTTATATGCAGCATCCCTGACATCCTGCATGACGTCAGAGTTCGGTTCCTCCTGACCTGCAGATGCCTTTCTGGCGGTCCCATCATCAACTTTATTCAATTGAAATGGTCTTATATTCGATCTATCCTTAACCTCTGTTTTCAGAACCTTACCCGACACTTTGCACATACCCCTTTCATGTTATATTTCAGGAAAGCATGTCATCACTTCCCTTGCCGCCTATAACAATCTTTCCCTCTTCCTCCAATCTCTTGGCAATCTTTAATATTGCCTGCTGGGATTTTTCGATTTCACTGACCCTGACAGGCCCCTTGGCCTCCATGTCTTCCTTAACCCCCTGTGCAGCCCTTTCCGACATATTCTTAAAGAATTTGGCCTTCAAATCCTCACCCGCACCCTTAAGGGAAATCATAAGGTCTTCCTTGCTGATCTCTTTCATAATCTCCTGCATACCCCTGTCATCTATGTTCATGAGGTCTTCAAAGACAAACATCATCTTTCGTATAGCTTCCGCCAGATCCGGGCTGGTCTGTTCAATGCTGCTCATGATCGCCGATTCATTGCTCCTGTCAAGGCTGTTCAGAATTTGTGCAGCCACATCAGGTCCACCGATCTTTTTTTCCACTATAGAGCCGCCCATTTGCAGTTCCTTATTCAGGACCTCTTCTATCTCTTTTATGACGCCGGGTGAAACCCCCTCTATTGTCGCTATCCTGTGCATTACATCGCCCCGTATTGCAACAGGAAGCAAAGAAACCACCCGGCTTGCATGATCAGCATCCAGGTGTGCCAGGATAAGCGCAATAGTTTGCGGATGCTCGCCTTTTACAAGATTTGCAATGCCGCGCGGATCAATCCATTTTAATGCCTCAAGGCCCTTGTCTTCGGATACTATAGCGAGGTTTTCCATCACCTTGCCTGCCCTTTCAGCACCCATAGCCTTTGTAAGCACAGCACGCATGTAGTCTTCACCGCCAAAAACAAAACTGTCCGGTGATGTGGCAATCTCATGAAATTCCCTTACGACGGTCTTTACCTTCTCAGGCGCTATCTTGCTCGCCTTCGAAAGGTAATTGCCTATTAACTTTATCTCCCTGGCATCGAGGTTTTTCATAACCTCAGATGCAACATCCTCACCCAGTGTCACCAAAAGGATTGCAGCCTTTTCATATCCATTATTCTGATTCTCCGTCATACCGTTATCCTCTCCCCATGATGAATGCCCTATTTTTCACTGATCCATGATTTAATTAATTTTGCCGTTTGCTGCGGATTCTCCCGGGCAATTTTCAGCACCTCATTTCTTGCCATGACCTCTGAGTCCATCTTAAGAGGAGGATGTATGCCACCCTCAACCTCACCCGATGACTGGAAAACTCCGCTCATTCCGCCTGGATAAGATGCAATCTGGGGTCTCGTTGCAAGAGCTGTCTTCATAAGCGGCTTTACAACAAACAGGAATACAAGCCCTGCTACAACCAGGGCAACGGCATACTTGATGAAGGGCAGCATGGCGGTCAGCTGAAACCTGGTCTCAGGCTCTGCTTCGGAGTCTGCGGATATTAATGATGACTCGAACGGTATACTCAGCACCTCGACCTGATCTCCCCTTTCCTCGTTATATCCTATTGCTTTTTTTACAATTTCAGTATATTTGCCGAGCTCTTCAACTGTTCTCGGAATATATTTCCTCGTATCCTTGCCATCACTACCCTTGACAATCTCATAATTTCCATCTATCAGTATAGCTGCTGACAATCTCCTGATTGTCCCGGCAGCCTCTACAATATGATTGACCGTCTTGTTTATTTCATAGTTTATTGTTTCCTGTGCCTTCCTGGATTGCGATGAAGTGCCCTTTGTATCGCCTGCGGCCTGAGGGTTTTCATTCCTGGCGGATGGAAGGTTTGAGACCACGCCCGGGATCCCTGACACCCCTCCTGAAGAGCCCGAAGCATTCTCCTGAACCCTTTGCTCGCTCCTGACAGCAACAGTGTCAGGATCATACTTCTCTTCAGTCGTCTCTACCTGTTTGAAATCAAGAGTGCCCGATATACGAACAGAGACCTTGCCGGGCCCGACTGCCCTCTCGATCATGCTCTGCACCCTTTCTTCCAGTGACTTCTCAAGATTCCGCTGATACTCAATCTGATAAGTGGACATGTTTGCAGCATATCCGTCATCAGAAGGTTTTGATAATATATTCCCATGAGTATCAACAACCGATATATTCTGTGCGCTCAAACCCTCCACACTGCTTGCGACAAGGTGAACGATCCCATAGATCTGGTTCTGGGACAACGTCCCCCCCCCTTTTATCTTCAACACCACAGATGCCCGGGCTGACTCTTTTTTCTCAGAGAACAGTGTCTTTTCAGGTACGACCAAATGAACCCTGGCCTGCTCAACTTCACTAATCTGGCTGATGGTTCGGGCCAGTTCTCCCTGAAGCGCCCTCCTGTAATTTAATTTCTGGACAAAGTCAGTCATGCCGATGCTTGTCCTGTCAAAAATCTCAAATCCCACGCCGCCGCCTGAAGGTATCCCCTCACCTGCCAGCAGCAATCTCAGTTCATGAACTTTTTCATGAGGAACCAATACCGCATTTCCGTTCTGCAATTCATATGGCACCTTCAACTCCTTCAATTTCGCAGTAATTGTCCCTGCATCTTCAGTAGACAGGTTCGCATAAAGAAGCTGATATACCGGTTGATTAGCCCAAAGCACAACAGCTATCACCACGGCTATCATAGCGGCAACCCCAGCCACAGCCATTACCTTCTGGCCAATAGGTATCGCCGCAAATCTGCTTTGCAATTCGGAAGGATTAATCGCCATAACTATATGTTCCCTTTCTTGTCTTATCTCTCATAACCAGTCAACGAAAGTTGACGCTCAAAATCGTCCGGTTGCAATGTGTACCCCCGTTTTTCAGCGTCAACTATACCTGGGTGCGCATTATTTCTTCATACGCACTTATTAACTTGTTCCTAACCTGCATCATCATCTGCAAAGACAGGTTCGCCTTTTCCACGGCAATCATCACCTGATGAATGTTCTGGTCTTTACCTGACAATAAATCCTGCACTGCCTGATCAGCCCCATTCTGCACTGTATTGACCTTTTCGACTGACCCCCTGAGCATCTCCGCAAATGAATTTACGGAGTCATCAATTTTTGCTGCGGACTTGTTGTCAGCTACGGGAAATACATTGGCCCCAATGCCGTTTATCTCCATTTTATTCATGACTCACCATCCCCTTCTTTCTTACCTGCCGATCTCCAGCGCCTTTTGAGCCATAGCCTTTGCAGAGTTTACTGCAGTAACATTGGCCTCATAGGACCTCGACGCCGACATCATATTAACCATCTCTTCAAGAAGGTTTACATTAGGAAGCTGCACATATCCTTCTTCATTGGCATCCGGATGCTGAGGATCAAATACAACCTGGAAAGGCCTTTTGTCTTCCACTATCTCTTTAACTTCCACTGCACCGGCACTGTTATCAAGGGCATTGTCAAGCACCTCTGAAAAGACAACATCCTTCCTCCTGTACGGACCGCCTTCCTGAGTATGCGTGGATTGAGCGTTGGCAAGATTGCCTGCAATTATATTCATCCGGATCCTCTGAGCCTCAAGACCTGATGCACTGATTGAAAAGATTTTTCCGATATCCATATTTATCTCCCTTCTCTGATTGCGTTTGCAATCATTCTGAATTTTGTTGAAATAACCTGCGCTGAGGCATTATACAGAATAGAATTCTGTGCCATATTCGCCATTTCAAGCTCAACGTTAACACTGTTGTCATCATAGCCGGCATTGCTCTCAGGCCTGTTAATTACTGCTGCACCGCTGCTGTTCAAGCCGGTATCAGCGTTAAGATGCATGGGATTTGTCCTTGATATCTGCTGCACCCCTCCGGAATTCTGCGCAGCCCTGAGTTCATCAGTAAAATTAATATCCTTGGCCTTATAGTGCGGTGTATCCTGATTGGCTACGTTGGCAGACAGCAGCTTATGCCTGTCACTCATCATATCAAGCGCCTTGGACAGGAATGAAATTGTATTATCGAATAGTGTCATAGTCATTGCAATGAAACATAGTTTGCAAACGATATACCATAGCCAGAATCATTTTATTTATTTTGTTTATCAATATGTTACAACTCACTTCATTCCACCTGCCCTGATTAATTCATTTCAGAGGGCACTTTGTTTCCACCTGAGCAGGCAATTTCTGCCTACACAATAATTCCTTCCTCCCTGTATTCGCTCAATTTATTTCTAAGGGTGCGAATCCCTATGTTCAAAAGCTTTGCTGCTTTTGTCCTGTTCCAGTTGACATCCTCAAGGGTCTTAAGTATAAGGGCTGTTTCCATTTCCCGGACAGACATCCCTGCAGAAATGGAAGATGGCGTATTCCGGCTGTCTCTCTTACCCTCAATCATAAGGTGACCCGGAAGCAGAGTGTCGCCGTCGGCAATCAGGATCGCCCTCTCTACAACATTCTCAAGCTCCCTGATATTCCCCTTCCAGTCATGGCTGATTAAGACATCCACGGCCTCATCTGATATTTTTGTAACCGGGGCCCTGTTCCCGCGTGATCTATTGTCCTTAAGTTTCTTCATAAAGTGCCTTGCAAGTTCAGGGATGTCTCCCTTTCTGTCCTTCAGCGGAGGGAGTACCATCGGGAAGACGTTCAGCCTGTAGTAGAGATCCTCCCTGAATCTTCCCTCTTCCACCTCTCTTTTCAGCGTCCTGTTGGTTGTGGCAATAACACGGATGTCAATATGAACAGGCTCTTTCCCGCCTATGGTGTCTACCTGCCTCTCCTGCAGCACCCTCAATAGCTTGGCCTGAAGCGGAAGACTCATCTCTCCCACTTCATCAAGGAGCAATGTACCCGTATTTGCCTGTATAAACTTTCCGTTTCTCTTGCTGATGGCCCCGGTAAACGCCCCCTTTTCATGACCGAATAATTCACTCTCAAGGAGTCCGTCAGGTATAGCCGCACAGTTTATGGCGACAAACGGATTTCCGGCCCTGTAACTTCTGTTATGAATAAACCTGGCAAGCATTTCCTTCCCGGTACCGCTCTCACCCTCTACCAGCACTGTAACATCACTAAATGCAATTTCCTGCGCAGTCTTTAATAATCTGAGCATACCAGGGTCTTTTGATATAATAGCTGCTGCTTCTTTATCATCCGATGACGGTTTATTTGCATCCTGAACAGACTCAATACCACGTTTTACAAGGTCCTCAAGGGCATCCGCGGAAAATGGCTTCATTATGTAGTCAAAAGCGCCCAGTTTCATCGCCTCAACTGCATTATCAATGGTGCCGTAAGCAGTAACAAGGATTACCGGGACATCAGGGGAGCGCCTTTTTACCTCCTTTAGCACATGAACTCCGTCGCCATTTGCCATCCTGACATCCGTTATCACCATGTCAAACTGTTTTGATGAAAACTTTCGTATAGCCTCATCTCCGCCGGATGCAATATCAACTGAATATCCACACCTCCTTAGTGTTTCACTCATGGCAAAACGCATTTCGCAGTCATCATCTGACAGAAGTATTGTCCGCCCCATCAAGCTCCCCCCCCCTTTAAAGGCAAATGCATAACAAAAAGACTGCCGGCCCCTGGCTTGCTGTAGACATTAATGCTCCCTCTGTGGGCGCTTATAATATTGTGCACGATGGTAAGGCCGAGGCCTGTGCCATTTTCCCTGGTCGTGAAAAATGGGTCGAATATCCTGTTCATGTCTGCAGAGGCAATCCCGGCACCTGTATCCTGAACTGATATATCAACTGTATCGTTGGCAGTATCCTCGACTGCCTCAATAGTGAGGCTGCCTGAATCCTCCATGAACTGAAGGGAATTCAGAAACAGATTAAGAAAAACCTGCCGCAGTAATGTCTTATCGCAAAACAACCTGAGACGGTCAGGACATCTTTTTACCACACTGATATTCTTTTTATTTATCAGATACGACACGCCTTCGAGACTGTTATCAATTATTGTCCCAATCCCTGCCTTTTCATAAGCAGGTTTGGGAAGCCTGGTAAAGTGCAGCAGGTTTGATAAAACCGCATCAATATTTTTGACTCCATAAATTATATGCCCCAATAAAACCTGTTTATCAGGGTCTGCTGCCAGCTCTTTCCGTAATAAGGATGTAATCAGTTCAATGCTCCCCAGGGGATTTCTGATGTCATGGACTATCTTTGTCACCATCCCCCCCATAGACTGCAGGCGCACTTCCCTTTCATGGCCGTCTCTGTAATTTAAATCAGGATATGGTTCTGTTCCCCCGTATTCAGGCACTTCACATCTGTGTGATATATTTTTATCGTTCATGGCAATTAATTCAGTTGTCCTGAAGCATAGGCAATGTCTTTTATGCGCTCCTCAGAAATCTGTTTGACAAGATTATTATTGCCCCCGGATAACTTTGAGAACACCTTTTTGGCATCCTCCGCCCTTCCCAGCCTTAAAAGGCAGTCCCCTATCATAAACTCCACTGTATCAGAGCCTTCCTTAAGCCATCCCCCTTTTAATCCTGCATTGTATGCATCCATTGCCTCCTGGTACTTCTGCAATCCATAATAAGCATTGCCAAGCATGACATAACCATTTGACGCAAACCCGGCGTTTGGCTGTTTCCTGACACCTGTAAGCATATCCCTGAGGACAGCAATGCTGTCTTCATACTGAGTCCTGTTCTGCAACATGGTCGCAAGTTTTATATAGGCATCAGGATAGCGGTACGGTGCATCTCTTATTACTGCATATAAATTATTGCTCGCCTTTTCATACTCTTTGAGGTTATAGAAACTGTTGCCGGCAAGAGCCCTTGCTTCATTTGTCATACTGCCGTCCGGGAATTCTGATAAAAGTCGTCCAAGCAGCCCGACCGCCTTTCTGTCATCACCGGACAAGGCATACAACTTTCCTGCGTTAAACAACGCCTGCTCTCTTCTGCTTCCATTTCTCTCAATAATGGCTTCATAGATCACATGTGCGTCATTGTAAAAGTGAAGCCCCTCATGCATGGCAGCTATACCCATGAGAAGTCCTTCGTTCTTCACATACCTGAGGTTATCCCTGTAAAAGGCATGGTATAGTTTAAGAACACCGGCCTTGTCACCCCGGTCAAGCCTGTCCCTTATCTTTATCCCTATTCTGTCAATAGCATCGCTGAGCGCTTCTGAGACCTCACTTCTTAAATTACTGTCTGGATTATTGATAAGTTCGAGATAGACGTTAAATGACTGCTGGAGCCTGCCCTGTTCCTCCATTACTTTAGCTGTCTTAAACCTTGCTGTGGCAACAAGGACATTATTTTCTGAAGCTGTTTCAACATCCTTATAGTATTTCAACGTATCCTGATTGAACTTATCAGCCGGAATCGCCGGACGTCCGCGAGATGATCTGGCCTCCCTGTTGGATTGAAGCTTCATGTCCCCCAGTGCAAGCATACTCGAAAAGGAATCATCGCTGTCAGGGAAGTACATGATTACATCACGAAATATCTTCTCAGCAACAGGATAGTTTCGCGAAATGGCAAATGTCTCTGCCGCCCTTTTAAGGGCTAAACCGGCCTGACCGTCTTTTGGGTACAGATTATAAAAAGTCAGAAAGCCTTCCCTTGCCTTTATAATTTCTCCATTCTGAAACTGACACTCACTATATTCATGCAGGATTTCAGGATTGCCTTTCATGTAGGCCGGCCATCTTCTTAGTCCCTCTTCAAAGTACTTTCTTGCATCACCAAACTCATTGAGTAAAAAAAGTAACTCAGCAGCAAGGAATACCCTTTCCTTCTCCATCTTGCCATTGTATCTTAACATCAGCACATCAAGGTCTGACAATGCATCTTTGAAATTACCCAACTTAAGATTGATAACTGCCAGCATATATTGTGCCCTTGCAGCAAACAGGGTTGACGGATAATCCTCGATCACCCTCCTGAAATTTCCCTTAGCCTCAGCAATCAGGTTTAGATCAAGGTATATGTTGCCTGTCTCAAGAAGTATTTCCGGAATCTTTCCCTTTTCCCGTGCCGGACATAACCTCAGACCAAACTGAAATGACCGGAGCGCGTTCATCATAACCTTTTCATTTTTCCTGCCATCTCTTAATGCAAGCCAGCGGTATATGCTGCCTGCGTAGAGTGATGAGACAGCGGAGACTTCACTGTTCCTGCCGTCCATCGTAAACTGCACAAACTGATCAAGGGCCAGTTCGTAATTACCCCCCTTAAAAGCAACCAATGCCTCCTGGAATTCCTTCGCTCCGTCACCGTTCACCCTGTCTGTCCATGAAACGATAATCGTTTCAGGAGATGGAGGAAACAGGGCAGGCGTCTTGTATAATACAGATGCGCTGGAGTCGCTTATGCTGAGAACGACAAATAGTAAGATAATAATTATCTGCATCGAAGATGCTTAGAAGCAATAGACGTGCCAGTAAATATCACGGGACACTCGTTTTATAACTAATTGATATTGTGGATGAATTACATATTGAAAAGGATGGCGTGGTTTTATCTTGTCAATAACTTGACAAGATGGCAGTCAAAATATTTATTGCAGGATCAGGCATTAATATGAAAGTCTAACTTCTTCTTCTTGAGTTTTTCCACAAGAGTAGTGCGATTTAAGGAGAGTAGCTGTGCTGCCTTATTCTTTACGCCCTGTGCCTTTTGCATGGCCTGAAGGATCAGGTTATTCTCAAACTCCTCTACGACATCCTTCAGATTGACACCGGTTTCAGGAAGGGTTACGTGCAGTGCGCGGGCGCCGTCTTTGCTTAACTTATGTGAAATGAATTTATCAGGCAGGTCTTCAGGACAAATAGTTCCATCGCCTTTGAGTATTACAAGTCTTTCAACAAGGTTCTCAAGCTCCCGTATATTCCCGGGCCAGGGATATGTCACAAGTATTTCCATTGCTGCAGGTGAAAATCCCTTTATCTCTCTCTTCTTTGACTTGTTGAAATAACTGAGGAAGTGATCCATCAACAAAGGTATATCATCTGTACGGTCTCTCAATGGGGGAATTACTACTGGTATTACATTAAGACGATAATAGAGGTCTTCCCTGAACTTTCCTTCATGGACGGCTGTTTCAAGATCAATATTTGTAGCAGCAATAATCCTGACATCCACCTTAATAGTCTTAACACCACCTACACGCTCGAACTCGCGCTGCTGCAGTACCCGGAGGAGTTTGACCTGAAGCGTCGGACTCATGTCGCCTATTTCATCAAGAAATATTGTCCCTCCGTCTGCAAGTTCAAATCTTCCAATACGAGTGCTGCTTGCACCGGTGAATGCGCCCTTTTCATGCCCAAACAATTCACTCTCCAGCAGTGTTTCCGGGATGGCGCCGCAATTTATCGGAATAAGAGGCTTATTCTTTCTTGGACTATTGTAATGTATGGTCCTTGCAACCATCTCTTTTCCAGTACCGCTCTCCCCAAGTATGAGGATAGTGCTGTCAGTCTCTGCAACCTTCTCTATGAGTGAACAGACTTTTTGAATACCTTCACTGCACCCTATGAGATTCTCAAAACCATACCTCTGATGAAGACTCTTTTTAAGCTGACTATTCTCTGTCTGCAGGTCCTGTAATTCAATCACACGTTTCAGAAGTATTAAGACTTCCGTACCGTTAAATGGCTTCATCAGGTAATCATATGCGCCTGCCTTCATTGCATCTATTGCGTTAGATACAGTGGCATAGCCTGTAATGACTATGCAAGGCAAATCAGCATCTATGGCCCTGATATTTTTAATGACATCAATACCGCTCATCCCAGACAGCATAAGGTCTGTAATTAATACATTAAACTTATCCCTGCCTGCTGCTTCCATGGCTGACTGTCCATCTGCTGCAGCAGTTACCTCGTAGCCATTCATCGAGAGGAGAGTAATCATCGTCTCCCTGATGTCAGCATCATCATCTACAAGGAGAATGCGGGGGGATTTCATGACATAATCTTACAAATTCTTGACGCCAATGTCAACATTTATATAATTGACTTAATTTAATCTTTTATGATACAAGAATACGGTCATGGAAAACGATAGTATTGTCATTATTGGAAAGAATAACGGGTTGTCTGAACTAAGAAAGACATGGGGAGAGAAGGGCATAGAAGTAACACTTATCAAAGATGCACATGAGGCAAAAAAGAGAATAGGAAAAACCCCGTGCAGTCTTGTTGGACTTGATCCTGATACATTCAATTCAATCGTTTCACAGAATAGCCAGCCAACAGTGTCACTTAAAGATTATATAGAAAAAAGAATCCACGACTTTATCAGGAGATTTAAGTCATCAGAAGGATCCAACCTTTACTATACCCTTTTGCGTGAAATTGAAAAACCTCTCATAACCATGACACTTAAAGAGACTAAGGGGAATCAACTGGAAGCAGCCCACATCCTCGGATTAAACAGAAATACCCTCAGGAAAAAAATCAAAGAGTTAAATATATCGCTTGACAAGATGAAATAATGTCTGTTAATCTGTCTCCTGTTTTTCCACCGGAGGCCTTCAATGACAAAAGCAGAACTGACAGACAAGATAGCAATTTCAGCAGGTATCAGCAGGACAGCAGCATCAAACGCGCTGAACTCCATGCTTGAAAATATAACCAGGGCATTGCAGAAGGGACAAAAGGTAACTCTGCTCGGGTTCGGAACATTCTCAGTACAGCACAGGAAGGCCCGCTCCGGCAGGAATCCAAAGACTGGTGAAGAGATAAAGATACCGGCAGGTAAATTGCCTAAGTTTACAGCCGGGACAGCCCTCAAGAATTCCCTCAAATAGAGAACGCTGAAAAGCACCCCACTGCGGCGTCAGGAAAAAAGATTTGAACTTCAACGTACAACACAGTACGCCTCAGCTCAAATCTTATTTCCTTCCTTGCATTTGAGTACTTTTGAGCGTTCTCCCGTTGTGACGCTGAAAAGCACCCAACTGCGGCGCCGGTTCATGGTTCCAGGTCTAAGACAGTGTTGCAATTCATGCAGAGATATCCCTCTCCTTCAACCATACGGCATGTCTCTGAGATATACCTGATCTCATATACCATCCCGCATTTACCGCAGGTAATCTGATGCTTTAAATTAGAACCAGGGTTTCCTGTTTCCGTACCCCCTGTTTTATCATTATCTGACACGTCAACCTCCGTTTCATCTGAAATTCCCCGTTATTTACCACAAAGACACAAAGGACACAAAGAATTATATTTCAGATACATCATCCCAAAATGCTCCTATGTACCTGTCATTCCCACGGAACCTGTCCCCGCATGATTTAAGCGGGGAGTGGGAATCCAGAATCAAGCACTAGTTCTGGATTCCCGCTTGCGCGGGAATGACATTTTCATCGACCCTTGTGAGCCCAGGCTCATGACGGTTCACTCGATAACTCACCAGCATCCGGGCTTGCTACACGAGCACAGCCCCCTTGCTGCCGGACGTAACCATCCGTGCATATCTTCCAAGCCAGCCCTTCTCGATCTTTGGAGGCGGCTGTTTCCATTCAGCCCTGCGTCTCGCAAGCTCATCTTCACTTAACTCAACATCAAGGGTCCTCTTGTTAATATCAATGCTGATAATGTCACCGTCTTTGATCAGTGCTATCGTTCCACCCTCTGCTGCCTCAGGTGACACATGACCGATACAGGCACCGCGGGTACCGCCTGAAAACCTTCCGTCCGTAATCAGCGCCACCTTATCCCCAAGACCCATGCCCATTATATTTGCCGTTGGAGAAAGCATCTCCTGCATACCCGGACCTCCCTTAGGCCCCTCATAGCGAATAACGACAACATGTCCTTCCTTAACCTTTCCTCCAAGGATCCCGGCACATGCCTCTTCCTGTGACTCAAATACTATTGCAGGTCCTTCATGCCTTAACATTACAGGCGACACCCCTGCAGTCTTCACAACCGCACCTTCAGGTGCAAGATTGCCAAACAGTATGGCCAGCCCGCCATCTTTGCTGTAGGCATTTTCTACCGGCCTTATGACCTCTTTGTCCTTCAAAACTACATCCCTGATGTTATCGCCGATGCTCTTTAGTGTCACGCTTTTCTGCCTCAGGTCTATTACCCCTTCCACCCTGCTCAACTCTTTCAGGATAGCGCTCACCCCCCCGGCATTGTGAACATCCTCTATATGCCATTGTGAGGACGGACTTACCCTGCAGATATTTGGTACGCGAGCCGAGAGGTCATTTATCCTGCCAAGGTCATAATTAATCCCGGCCTCCCAGGCTATTGCAAGGGTATGAAGAATCGTATTGGTGGAGCCTCCCATAGCTATATCCAATGCAAAGGCATTATCAATGGCCTCTTTCGTTACAATATCACGCGGTTTGAGGTCCGCCTTAACAAGACCTAATATCTGTCTTGCTGCCCCTCGAATGAGATCGTCTCTTTCTTTTGACACAGCAAGCGCCGTACCATTGCCTGGCAGGGCAAGTCCAAGCGCCTCCATCAGGCAATTCATTGAATTTGCTGTAAACAGGCCTGAACATGAACCGCATGTCGGGCAGCCATGGTCTTCAATGTCCTTTAACTGTGACTCAGATATCCTGCCTGCCCTGAACTCACCTACTCCTTCAAAGACAGATATGAGGTCAACCACCTTCCCGCTCGTAGTCCGTCCTGCGGCCATTGGTCCGCCGCTTACAAATATAGTCGGGATATTCACACGCATGGCCCCCATGATCATCCCCGGTACGATCTTGTCACAGTTTGGTATGCAGACAAGACCGTCAAGCATGTGCGCCTGGGCCATCGTCTCTACTGAGTCAGCTATAAGCTCCCTGCTTGGCAGTGAATAGAGCATCCCCTTATGACCCATGGCAATCCCGTCATCCACCCCTATGGTGTTAAATTCAAACGGGACGCCGCCTGCCTTCCGTATCTCTTCCTTTACGATCCGGCCAAACTCCTGCAGGTGAACATGGCCCGGGATAATATCAATGTATGAATTCACTACGCCTATAAACGGCTTGTCAAAATCACCATCCTTAAGACCGCAGGCCTTCAGCAGGCTCCTGTGCGGCGCCCTTTCAAACCCCTTTTTTATCGTATCACTGCGCATAATCCCTCTCTCCTTACTTTAGCAAGGTATCACCTTTGATAATGAGTTCGTATTACGATTTTGTATTATAACACTCCACCAGTCATCCGGTAAAGACCCAATTCCGGCACAAAGTTGACATACAGGAATGGAGGGGATTAAGATAAATTCATACAGACCCATTATCATTCAGGTAAAACCATGAAAGAAATCATAGAGTGGCTGGTACATGCTGAAGGCAGGACATGCTCTATATATAATAAGGCGGCAGATTATTTTCATGCTGATGAGGAATTCAGCGGATTCGTCAGACGGCTTGCTTATGATGAAAAGGTGCACCATGCCATAATAACTCAGGTCTATGACCTGGTGAAGGGAAGGAATAACCTGCCGTCATTGATTGCTGTAATGAGTGACACAACAAGGAACGAATTTGATGCGTGCCTGTCCGGGATTGAAAAAGGCATAGAAGCCGGAACACTGACGAGAAGTGCCCTTGCTGATCACATAATTTCCATCGAATTCTGTGAATTGAACGATGCATTTGCCTACATGTTAACAACAATGAAGGATCATGATTCACAATTCAGGACTGCAGCCATCAATATTCACAAACACAAGATGACCATTAAACAGTTTCTCAACTCTTGTAATGAATTTAAGGAACATCTTGACCGCATAACACATTTCCCTGATATATGGGAAGAAAAGATCCTGATTGTTGATGATGAACACGTTATTATTGATGTCATGCAGGCGATATTGTCAAAGGAAGGCATGATAGATACAGCTTCAAACGGCAGAAAAGCCCTGGAAAAGGTTCAGGATAAATATTATGCCGCAATTATAAGTGACATTAGTATGCCTGTTATGGACGGTATGGATTTCTATAAGAGGGCTGTGGAGCTTTATCCATCAATAAGCAAGCGGTTCCTGTTCTTTACTGGGAGGGTGGACGAAAAGACAGAGGATTTTTTCAGGGAGTATAATCTGTCATACCTGGAAAAGCCATCACGCCTCAAAGACATCAGGAAAAAGGTCATAGACATATTGACTGCTATACCTTGACATTCAACAGAGGTACCCCTATCTTTTGCCTCTTGTTTTCCCCTTTAAACAATTCCCCCTTTCTTGCAGGCACGTCCCCACGCTCCCCCTCATGTTGTGCATGAATCTTTACCGGCAGGCTTGAGGCATGCTGAACCGTATGCTTGCCAAACCGTTGTGAGAGCTCATCAACAGCGCTGTATATCCTGCCCATCTTCTCTATTCCAGGCACATCATCAAACAGGGAGTACTGGACACTGCTGACAGGGACAAGACCGGCCAGGATAACGCCTGTTGACCTGTACTGGGTACCGCTCCTGTATATCTCCCTGAAGCCATTCCTGAGTATGCCTGTAAGCTCTGCCGGGAATGAAGTAGGGCGGCTTAGTTTCAGATCAACCCCATTGTCCCTGAAGTCCTGCATCCTCAGAAACAGGATTAACCCCGAAGCTGCAAGTTTATGGCGCCTTGCCTTGATGCAGGCATTCTCAAGGTTTTTAGACAACTGGGCAAATATAAAGGTCTCATCCATTGACGAAGGGGTAAAGGTCTTTGTCTTGCTGATTGATTTATAACTGCTCTTTGACTCCCGTACTACAGGATAAACGCTCCTGCCATTTAACTCATGCCATATCTCCTGATAGGGTTTGGAGAGGTATGCCTTTATAAACTCCTCTTTGCTGCGTGCAAATTCAAGGGCCGTTACTATATTAAACTTTCCAAGAAATGCAGAGGTGTTCGGACCTATGCCCCACAGCTTTCCAACAGGCAGATCTGAAAGGTATCTGTGTATGTCACCCCCGGGAATTATTGTGATCCCGCATGGTTTTTTATACTTTGAGGCGACCTTGGCAAGCACCTTGGTAAGGCTTACACCGATAGAGACACTTATCCCCAGCTCCTTTGCTATCGCCTCCTGCACCCGCCCTGCAATATCTGAATATGGACCGTGAAAAGTCCTCCTGAGGCCGGTAAGATCCACAAATGCCTCATCAATCGAATACTCCTCCACATCAGGTGAGAAACGCCTGAGTATCTCAAACATCCTTATGGAAAAGAGGCTGTAGGTCTCATAATCAGATGGAAGGAGTACAACATCAGGGCAGGCCTTCTTAGCCTCAAACAGCCTCATCCCGCGTTCTATACCCCTTGCCTTTGCCTCATAGCTTGCCGCAGCAACTATACCCCGCTCCTTTCCTGTTATGACAGGCCTCCCCTGAAGCTCGGGATGTATCGCCTGCTCGCATGATGCAAAAAACGCATCCGCATCCATGTGCATTATGGCCCTCGGCCATGAGTGGATTGTAATAGGCTTATCCATGCTTTGTCATTCCTGCGAAAGCAGGAATCCAGATATTGTTACTCACAAATACTTTTATACAAGTCATTCCATTGTGGGCTCTCTTTTTCAATTAATTTTAGTTTCCATATTCTTTTCCATTTCTTTATTTGTTTGCTACAAAGAATATAAACATAATAATTCTTCATTCCTTACCTCTGGATTCCCGCTTACGCGGGAATGACAAATAATAATTCCATACAACTACACATATTATCAATTATATATACTTCCTCACGACTGCCGTTACCACACCGGCAATCTTCAACTCACTCTTGGGTCTTATAGCTTTATACTTCGGATTTGCAGGCAACAGAGAAACCGCATCCCCGCGCTTTCTCAGATACTTCATGGTCCACTCCCCGTCTACCTCAGCAATCACAATATCACCGCTCTTTGGGGTCTGAGACCTGTCTACTATAACCATGTCACCAGGGAGTATGCCGGCCTCAACCATGGAATCACCGGACACCTTTAGCAAAAATGTAGCCTCCCTGTTCTCTACAAGCAGGTCATCAAAAGAGAGCGTATCCGCCAGCTCTTCCTCGGCAGCGCTCGGAAAGCCGGCCTCTACAGTGCCAAGGACCCTCGTGCCTGATACCAATGACCTCGGTATAAGCCTCCCTGTATGGTCCCTCTCTACCACCCCCATCTCTTCAAGCCTGTTTACAAACTTGAACACGGCATTCTTCGACCTCATACCGAGCATTTTCCCTATCTCAGAAAAACTCGGCATACGCCCCCGCTGCTTATAAAACCGGGCTATGGCATGAAACCGCGATTTTAATTTAGC
Source organism: Nitrospirota bacterium (assembly GCA_020851375.1). Classification (NCBI taxonomy): domain Bacteria; kingdom Pseudomonadati; phylum Nitrospirota; species Nitrospirota bacterium. Next base: position 160,855 of record JADZCV010000045.1, read on the forward strand.
CTCTCTGCTATGTTCCAGCTTCTTCACTCGAAAATACTCCTAAGTACCCGTCATTCCCACGTAACCTGTCCCCGCAGGATTTAAGCACCCGTCATTCCCACGGAAGTGGGAATCCAGAATCAGGCCCACGGTCTGGATTCCCGCTTACGCGGGAATGACGTTTTCATGAACCCTGGTGAGCCCTGAGCTGTGAGCTTGTCGAACAGTCGAAGGGCTCATGACAGTTCACCTTAAAATCCCAGTTATTTACCACAAAGACACAAAGGACACAAAGAATTATATTCCAGATACATCATCCAAAAATGCTCCTATTCACCCGTCATTCCCACGTAACCTGTCCCCGCAGGATTTAAGCGGGGAGTGGGAATCCAGTATCAGGCCCACGGTCTGGATTCCCGCTTACGCGGGAATGACGTTTTCATGAACCCTGGTGAGCCCTGAGCTGTGAGCTTGTCGAACAGTCGAAGGGCTCATGACGGTTCACCTAAAAATACCACCCTCACCCGTACCCTCTCCCTGCCATCTTTATAATAGGTGAACATTCGTTTACTGTCAAGGAGAAAACTTCATTTATTGCAATAACCCGCTTTATTAAAGTAATATGTCATCATGCAAAACAACCATCGCCTGCGTGAGGTGGCATTGCTCTTTCTCAAGCTTGGCGTCACGGCGTTCGGCGGCCCGGCGGCTCACATAGCCATGATGCGGGATGAGGTCGTAAAGCGCCGGAAATGGGTGGATGATCATCACTTTCTTGACCTGCTCGGTGCAACAAATCTTATACCGGGTCCTAATTCAACTGAGATGACAATCCACCTAGGCCTTCTCCGGGCAGGATGGAAAGGCCTTATCACAGCCGGCACATGTTTCATCCTTCCTGCCATGCTGATGGTCATGGCAATAGCATGGGCGTATGTCCGTTTTGGCGCAATGCCTGAGGTCTCCTGGCTCCTCTACGGCGTTAAACCGGTTGTCATAGCAATAATTGTACAGGCGTTATGGGGATTGGGGCGCCGGGCCGTCAAAGGATTATTAACGGCAATTATTGGACTGACCGTTCTCATACTCTATTTCTTTGGAGTTAACGAGATACTCCTGCTTTTTGCCGGCGGGTTTGTTGCAATAATTGCAAATAATCTGACATGGTCACGGAAAGACAACCTCCCTGGGTTAATTGCACCTGTTGCCGGGCTCTCATTACCGGCAGCAGCATCATCTGTTGTCCCTTTCAAACTTTCACACCTCTTCCTCATATTCCTCAAGATCGGCTCAGTCTTATACGGGAGCGGCTATGTACTGCTCGCATTTCTTCATAATGACTTTGTTTCGCGCCTCGGCTGGCTCACAGACCAGCAGTTGATTGATGCCATTGCAATCGGACAGGTAACTCCGGGACCTGTATTCACTACCGCAACATTCATAGGATATATACTTGGAGGCATCCCCGGGGCAATACTTGCCACCATCGGCATATTTCTCCCGTCATTTATCCTGGTGGCTGTTACTAACCCGCTAATCCCGCGTCTCAGACACTCTCCCCGTATAAGTGCGTTCCTGGACGGCGTAAACATCTCATCCCTTGGACTGATGGCCGCAGTAACGGTTCAGCTTAGCCAGACATCCCTCATAGACCCTCTTACAATTATAATGGCCGTCACAGCCGCCATCCTGTTGGTTTACTTTAAAGTCAATTCAACATGGCTCATTGCCGGCGGGGCCGCGACTGGTCTTATCAAAAGTTTCCTTCTGTAATCTTAATCATTCGGTTCATTGACAGCAATATGGCTAACTGATATTATGTCAATATACTTTCATTATTTCTAAACTAAATAAAGACTTTAGAGGCTGAATTCATGGAAAAAGAGATATACGAGATACATGCAAGCATATGTCAGATTATGGCAAATGCCAAGAGGCTTGAGATCATCAGCATCCTTGGAAACAGGGAATTGACAGTCGGTGAGCTTGCTGAAAAGATGGATATCAGGATGGCCAATCTATCCCAGCACCTGTCTATAATGAAGGCAAAGGGGATACTCAAATCCCGTCGGGAAGGTGTCAGCATCTATTACCGTATTGCAAACCCTAAGGTAGTTCAGGCCTGCAAATTGATGCGTGAGGTTATGATGGAGCAGATCAGGGAAAAGGGACGCCTTTCGATGTCAGGGTAATTATGAAAATATGGATTGACGCAGACGCGTGCCCCCGGGCCATCAGGGAGATTGTGTTCCGGGCCTCGCTGCGCCTTGATGTCCCGGTCTGCCTCGTGGCAAATCAGGATCTGTCGGGAGCCCATTCTATTCTGGTAACGTCTGTGCGGGTTGCCCCTGGTTTTGACAACGCGGACGAGCATATCATCCGGCATGTCACATCAGGGGACCTGGTGATTACTGCCGACATTCCGCTGGCCGCCCGGATCGTTGACAAGGGAGGGGTTGCCCTCGACCCTCGGGGGGATCTCTACACGGAAGAAAATGTAGGGGAGCGGCTCTCCATGCGCAACCTGATGCAGGAACTCCGGATGGAGGGGATAGTCAGGGGTGGGCCTGCCCAGTTGGGCCTACCGGACCGGCAGCGCTTTGCCTCTGCCCTGGACCGCCTGCTGACCCGCATGCTAAAGAGCGGTCGCTGACAGCAGACTCGTTAAGAAGTCTTGTTGCGACCTTATCATGTCAGGGTAATCAATGTCAGGATAATCTATTGACACAGACATGGCGTATTGCTATTTTATATCTGTGCTGTTTACCCTCATACATATAATCCATCTCCTGACCGTCATAATCTGGATCGGCGGTCTAAGCTTCATAACAATAATTGTCATCCCAATGCTTATAAAGTGGGACGCCCCCCTTCAGAAGGCCCTCACCTTTCAGAGTATTGAACACAAGTTCGCCCCTATAGCAAGGGTTTATAATCTTATAACCGGGGCAACGGGTTTCATAATGGTCTACCTCACCGGCTGGCACAAACTTTACTTTACGGCAAAAGGGCTGCCACTGCTTATTATGACTGTCATCTGGCTGATCTGGTTTGTAATGCTCTTCGGACTCGAACCGCTAATTGTAAAAAAGATGCTCGACAACATGGCAAAGAACGGTGTAAAGATGGAGATAGAGGCTGTCTTTGCAAGAATGAACCTGATGCACTGGGTCCTGCTGACTGCCTCGCTCGTGGCATCAATTGCCGGAATAGTCTTTGCCCATAGCTACTTCTAAGGCAGGCCGGTACTGTCAATGCTCAGGGCTGGGATAATCTTCTATATCCCTGGCTTTATCATAATATTGACAGGACGGCGCATCCTGTGCCCTTTGCTCGGATTTGTTTAACCTCTGTCCCACCAAATATGATTCACATCATAGGATATTTCCTGAATCGTTGTAATATTATTTACAAGCATAATTTATAAGGAAGGATGTACGGCCAATGGTTGCAACAGATGCCTTAAAAAAAGATCACAGGGTAATTGAAGAGATGCTCAGGCTGCTGGAATTGACATCTAAAAAGCTGAATAATGGTGTAGACGTATCAGCAGACATCCTCCAAAAGTCATTGGATTTTATACTAAATTTCGCTGACAAATATCATCACGCCAAAGAAGAGGACATCCTGTTTAAAAAGATGGGAGAGAAGGGCTTCGGCATAGAAGGCGGCCCTGTTGCCGTAATGCTTGATGAACATAATACCGGACGAGGTTATACGCAGGCATTGTCAGCGGAAATAGAAAAGTACGCGGCAGGCGATGGTGACGCACGCAAGGCTGTCGCTGAAAATTCAAGAAATTATGTACGCCTTATGACTACTCACATCATGAAAGAAGATAACATCCTCTACCCATTGGCGGATAAGATAATTTCTCAGGATGAACAGAAAGAACTCCTTAATGAGTTTAACCTCATAGAAAACCTTCGGTTTGGAAATGGGCGGCTCTTCTTCTATCTGAGTATGCCGGATGATCTGATCAGGGCGATGCACTGACAATGGCCTTGACATACCTGCGATGCTGGATGTATTATGATTTTTCAAATTTTAATGGGTCCGGGAGGAACAAATAATCTATGGAAAATCAAGATAAATTCACCGCACTGCACAGGATACTGCACTGGATAATAGCCCTGACAATGCCCATCCAATTCATAACCGGTTTTTTACGCATGTACTGGATGAACAAAAACCATATTGTCAGCATCATTGAGAATGAAACTATAAATTCACCACTATCAAAAGAGCAAATGGTGAATATTGCAATATCAATCCGTGAACCAATGTGGGAATGGCATGAACTATTTGCCGACATAGTTATTATTGCCTTTATTGCAAGAATTATTTATATGCTGGTAAAGAAGTCCCGTTTTTCTAATCCATTTACAGGGACTCTCACTTTGAAAGAGCGATTAAAAGGCCTGACGTATGTCTATTTTTATCTGTTTGTCTTCATTTCTGCAGTTACTGGAATTTTCATTGAATGGGAGCTTCTTCCTCAATGGAAAGAAGGTATTGAAACAATTCACAAGTGGGGCCTTTATTGGTTTCCTATCTTCATTCTGCTTCATTTTGGAGGAATTTTCCTTGCCGAATTATCCAATGAGAAGGGTCTCACTTCTAAAATGATTGGGGGAGATTAAGTATCTCTAAATCGGTATTTCATCCCGAATCTTCGCGTACGGCCCGCCATGCCGGCGGGCGTGCAGGTATGGCGCAGTCTCTTTGCTATCACATCTTTTGAATGCGGGAAATTGCTCTGAAAAACATATTTTTCTTATGGTACATCACGCCCGTGGATAGCATTACAATAGTTCCAATACATTCTCTTTCGCCCCTGCATTGACGTTCTTCATCAAGGCAAGATGTAAAAAGCAGACACCAGTGTTATATTTATTAATGGAAAGCCACGCAAACCGGCTATAGTCAAAATATATGAACCTTACCGCCTGGGATGGAGGATCAAATGACGGAAATGACCGGCAACAGCAATAGAAAGATCATAGCCTTCGTCACACTGGGGCTGCTCGCAGCCGTATGCGCGGCCGCGCTCATTGTCTATCTCAATTACAGGCAAAAGCACATAAGCACTGACGATGCCTTCATAGACGGCAACATTCACACAATTGCATCAAGGATACCAGGCACTGTAAAACAGATACTGGTCAGGGACAATCAGCCAATTAAGGCAGGAGACCTGCTCATCCTGATAAGTCCTGAAGACTATCAGGTCCAGGAGCAGGAGGCTTTCGCAGCATACATGGCAGGTGAGGCAAGGCAGGCAGCGGCATCCGCTTCGCTTGAGTCAGCGAGAAAGAAGCTGGATGAAGTCACGCTATCAGCAGCATCAGCAAAGGCTGACTTGCAGCTCAATGAAGCTGACATGAGACAGGCTGAACTTGATATGAAGCGCGCTGACGACCTCTACAAAAAGGAGGCCATATCCAAAGAGGCGTACGAGCAGGCACTGACCAATTACGAAACTGCTGCTGCCCGTGCAGCCTCTGCAAACGCAAATCTCACCAGGGCCATCTCATCAATCGGGACCCAGAAGGCTATAATTGAAGAGGCATCTGCAGCAGTTAAGGTGCAGGCATCTGAGGTGGGCAAAGAGCAGGCTGCACTTTCTTATGCAAGGCTTAATGTGGGATACACAAAAATATTTGCGCCGGTTGACGGCGTGGTTACAAAACGTACAGTACAGAAAGGCAACCAGATACAGCCAGGACAGGCGTTGATGGCTGTTGTGCCGCTGGACGATATCTGGGTTACAGCCAACTACAAGGAGACCCAGCTCAAAAATGTCAGACCAGGACAGAAGGTACAGATAAGGGTGGATATGTATCCGGACAAAAAGTTTCAGGGCAGGATTGACAGCATAATGGCCGGAACCGGTGCCGCATTTTCCCTCTTTCCGCCCGAAAATGCCACTGGCAATTATGTGAAGATAGTGCAGAGGATACCAGTGAAAATTGTATTTGAAAAACCTGATTCAGAACACATCCTGCGTGTCGGCATGTCAGTGGAACCCACTATCCTTGTTGAGTGATGTAACGATTTGACACTGCTAAAACAGGAATTTATCGTTTCCTGACTTTGCCAGAATCTGCGGGGATATACATTTGAATAAGTGGCTTATAGCATTGACAGTCATGCTTCCCACACTGATCGAGATAATAGATACCTCGGTCGTGAATGTATCGCTCGAACACATACGCGGCAGTCTTTCAGCCGGCGTTGATGAATCCACCTGGACAATAACCTCATACCTCGTTTCTAACGCAATCATAATACCACTTACAGGGTGGCTCAGCAGGAGATTCGGCAGAAAGAGATATCTGCTCTTTTCAATAGGGCTCTTCACTGCCAGCTCATTCATGTGCGGGGCAGCGTGGAACCTCCAGAGCCTGGTATTCTTCAGGATACTCCAGGGTATCGGCGGCGGGGCAATGCAGCCAATCTCACAATCAATCCTGCTCGAGTCGTTTCCGCCCCGTCAGCACGGCATCGCGATGGCCGTATTCGGTGTGGGTATCATGTTCGGACCGATTGTAGGACCGCTTATGGGCGGCTGGCTCACTGACAACTGGTCATGGCACTGGATATTCTTCATCAATGTGCCGATCGGCATAATTTCAATGTTCATGGTCCTGTTCTTTATCTCTGATCCTCCATATCTAAAGGGGAAGGGGCTAAAGGTTGATTACGCTGGCCTTGGCCTGCTCGCCATCTCGCTTGGCTGCCTTCAGGTGGTGCTTGACAAAGGACAGCAGGAAGACTGGTTTGCTTCACAGTTCATAGTAGCACTAACATTCATCTCTGTTGTTTCTCTGATTTCCTTCATAATTAATGAGCTCCGCGTTGAAAATCCAATTGTTAACCTCAGACTATTCAGACAGGCAACATTCAGCGCAGGCAATATTGTGATGTTCTGCGCATTTTTCAATCTTTTTGGCAGCATAGTGCTTCTGCCGATATACCTTCAAACTCTTATGGGATATACTTCAACCCTGTCAGGTCTTGTGCTCGGCCCCGGAGGCATTGCCACGCTCATAGTCATGCCAATAGCAGGGCTGCTTGTAACCAGGGTGAATCCAAAAACACTGCTCGCTTTTGGTATCATCGTATGTTCGTATTCAACATATGTGATGTCCCAGTTCAACCTGTATGCAGACTTTACAACTATACTCTGGCCCAGGATTCTCCTTGGAATTGGGATGGGGTCTCTCTTCATACCGCTCACAACCATGACAATGTCCGGTATAAGAAAAGAAGATATGGGAGATGCCACATCATTCTATAATCTGCTGCGGAATCTTGGAGGCAGCTTTGGGGTGGCATTTGTTGCCACGACACTTGCAAGGAGGTCCCAGTTTCACCAGGGCAGGCTGTCAGAGGGGTTTACTCAGTTTGACCCGGCGTTTCAGCAGGCAGTTTCAACAATTGAAAGTACCCTGCGAGGGGCAGGGGCTGATCCGGCAACCTCGTCATACGGCAGTCTCGATATTCTATACAAAGAACTTATACGTCAGGCAGCAATGCTCTCCTTTAACGATGCCTTTTACATTGTGAGCATATTGATGCTGCTTACACTTCCGCTGATTTTTCTGATGCGCAGGACAAAGTCGGCCGAATTACCGCCGATGCATTAAATGATACCCAAAGAGATCAGACAAACGAACTTCGGGTGCTCCCGAAAGAGTAAACCAGGACGCTGCTGCACACCTGTTGGAACATCCCGGAACACCAAAGGATGCACCAAAGGCTTTTCTCGAGCAAATAGAACAGGTGATCCGGCTTATCCGCTCGAAGGGAATCGGCGTCTTCTTCTGCACGCAGTCACCAACGGATATTCCACAGACTGTGCTGGCACAGTTAGGCAACCGTGTGCAGCACGCGCTGCGGGCATTCACGCCAAACGATGCGGAGAACCTGCGCAAGACCGTAAAGACCTATCCACGCTCCGATTTTTATGAGATTGACAGGGCGCTCACGTCAATGGGGATCGGGCAGGCGCTGATTACGGTGTTGAATGAGAAGGGAATTCCCACGGAGGTTGCCGTTACGCATCTGGTTCCGCCCCGCTCCGTGATGGGTCCGCTGCCGGAGAATGAATATCGTAATCTGTTTCTCTCTTCAGAATTCTATCGTAAATACGAAAAGACGATTGACCCCGTGAGCGCTCAGGATATCCTTTCAAGCCGGATGGCGCAGCAGCAGACACCGGCCGGAGCTCCAGTTTACAAATCCTCTCAAAGGAAAGCAGAAAAAGGAATGGTGGAGCAGGTGCTCTCCAGTTCTGTCGGGCGGCAGATTGGAAGAGAGCTTGTGCGCGGTGTGTTCGGGATGTTGTTTGGCAAAAGACGATAATGAGAGAGCACTAATACCAGTGGCTTGAATCCCGCTACGGCTCCGGTTTTTGGTATAAACGGTTCGGCCGCAGCATTCGCCACTTCTCCGCAGTGAGATACTGGCGCAACTGAGCGAGATCAGGTGAGATATGCAGAAATTCCTCGTTATGGTCGGTGTGGTCTGCCAGATTCGTCAGCAGAAATCCGCCGGGCTTTACGGCTTCTGCCAACGCCAGCAAATAATTCATGGGGTCTGGTACATGTTCGAATATTTCCGTAGCCACGCAGAGATCACATGCCGGTAAATCAGGAATCGGACAGCTCGGTGTGCAAGCAGCGATTGAGGCAGGCAATTCCCACCGCTGGCAGAGCCAACGCAGGAAGTCCATATGCAGCAGTGGCAGGTCGGCCAGAAACAACTGCAACGGCTTGCCTTGATTCCGCAACCGGCACGCCCACGCAATCGAAAACTGCGCCAGACCACAGCCAAAATCCACGATAAGTGGATCGGCCCGCTCTTCCAGGATGCCCAATTCGGGCCACGATGTGAGCAACGGTTCATCGTAGCTGAGCAGGCGCATAAACTGCAAGGGCTCATGTGCTGCGTAAGCCTGCTGAAGTTCCATCGGCGTGTTTCCCCAGAACGGCTGGCACAATTCCATCTGTACCAGCACGTGAGCCTTGAATGACCGCCCCCGATGCCCCTTAGGCAGCGCGGCCCAGGAGCGATAGAACCGGTCGCGGCTCTCCTGGAGGCTGATTCTCAACCGCTCCGCGTTCCATTCACAAAACGCCTCCTGCCACCGGTTCAGGCGGGGAGTCGTGAAACCGAGCACCGTGCACCGCTTCGACTTATTTCGCCACATTTGGGACAGCCAGCTCATGACAGTCCTTCCTTATGCACTCTTCTATCCACGTCCTCCTCCTACGCTCTCTTCAGAAATTAACAATTGCTCTTTGACAACTTAAGACCTTCTGATGGCAAACGAGAAGTGTCTTGTCCGTTAATGCATGTTTCAACTGGCTGATCTCGCTGTGGAGCCTGGACTCAGCGAGTTCAGGGCGGAGGTGTCCTGCTCGAGATATTCGGAACAACTATTTCGGGCTTAAAGTTAATCCTGCCATTGCTGCAGGCGTTATTAAAACAGCGCTTGCAGGGTTAACTGATCCTTCACATCCGCAGAGCTGACAGGACTCTGACCCAATCATACGCAACGCCTTGATTTACCTGAAGCCGGGGAAGGGAATTGAACCCTCAACCTACGCATTACGAATGCGTTGCTCTGCCATTGAGCTACCCCGGCAAATTGTCAATTACTGCGGAGAGCAGTCTTGATGCATCTTTACTGCGCATCACTGCCATATTAACTACATCTTCATGCCTCAGGGGAGATGCACTGATGCCGGCAGCATTATTGGCTATCATTGATATGACAAGGACCTTAATGCCAAGATACCGGGACATTATAACCTCAGGCACTGTAGACATGCAAACTGCATCTGCACCGAGTGTGCGGAGCATCCTGATCTCTGCCGGCGTCTCGTAGGAGGGCCCTGTGACCGCGGCAAGGGTGCCGGTGTGCAGGGTTATCCCAATATTTCCGGCAGCGGATAAGACCAACTCTGCCAGCTGCCGGTCGTAAGCCTCTGTCATATCTGTGAAACGTGTCCTGTCAGCGGCATGAGGGTTCGTCTGCAGCATTATGCTGCCCGCTGTCCTTTCTTCAAAGGGCGAAGGGGCTCTGAGTGGATTTGATCCCATCATGTTAATATGATCTGTAACGAGCATAAAATCGCCTGGATTGAAACCGGGTCTTATGCCTCCTGCAGAATTTGTCATGATAACCTGCCTGACACCCAGCGATGAGAGCACTCTGACAGGGAAGGTGACCTCATCCATGCTGTATCCCTCATAATTGTGCACCCTTCCCTGAAGAAGTATGATCTCTTTCCCATTTTTAGAGCCATGCAGAAGGCTTCCTTTGTGACCGCTGACTGTTGATATTGGAAAATCAGGGATGTCCTGATACTTGATTTCTGACACACCGTCCAGCAGAGCGCATGTATCCCAGCCTGAACCTGTTATAATTGCGGTTGAGGCTGAGATATTCAGTAACGCCGACTTAATGTATTTTACAGCATCATCAACTGGTCTCATTCTTGAAACCTGTTCACTCGAAAATACTCCTGAGTACCCGTCATTCCCACGGAACCTGTCCCCGCAGGATTTAAGCGGGGAGTGGGAATCCAGAACCAAGCTACTGGTCTGGCTTCCGGCTTACGCGGGAATGACATTTTTCATGCCCCTGTGAGCCCCGAACTTTCAGCGTGCCGGACACCCGAAGGACTCATGACGGTTCATCCGACAATGTCTGTTAATTATGCTGCCAGGATCATCTGCAAACAGCCCCTTTGTTCTGTCTGTCACAGCTCAGGGAGTATTTAGCGAATCAAGCCGGCTGCACAGGCCGTCGCTACATGCTGATGCCAGCGCTTGTGATAACTACGTTCCTTACCACAGCCCCCCGCTTGCCAAGGGGTTCAACGGATTTATCATTGACCTCAAGGTCTATCCCGCCGGCATTGCCGGCAGTAATGACAATTCTGCTTTCGCCGTTCCACTTTACACCTTCGCCAGGTTTCAGGATCACATCCTTTGTCTCTTTATCATCAATCGTTGCATTGATCCACGTCAACTCTCTCGCCTGTATGACAAGCACAAAAGGTTCAGCCTTTTTTTGCGCTACCGGCTGCCGGGGGCTTATGTCCTCGGCAGGAATGTCTGCCGGGGCTTCCCTGACATCCTTTGAATTCCGTATTGTCTCGCTATCCCTGCCTCCGGAGAACAGTATTATCAAAAAAATCACTACAATTATGCCGGCAGTGACCGGCAGAATTATCCTTGCCTTTCCTGGTTTCGATACCTTATCCTGTTTTGAATAATTTTCCGGAGTTTTTTCATTTGGAACATCTGGTTCGGTCTCAGCAGCAGTCTCCCTGATCCTCCTGCTGATTTCCTCTTCGCTGATGCCAAGACATTTCGCAAATGAGCGCACAAACCCATAATAGAATATATCTCCCGGGGTTTTGGAAAAATCATCATGCTCTATCGCCTCGAGATAGCGGAGATTTATCTTTGTAACCTCTGCCACATACTCAAGACTATATCCGCATGTCTCTCTTACACGTTTAAGATGTTCGCCTAATGTCTCCATGTCACCGTTTATTGAACATTTCAATATACTTCATGGCCTCAGCCGCTGCTTCGCTGTCAGGCGCCAGCGCTACCACTTTCTTAAACGCTGTAAGCGCCTCCTCTTTATTCCCCTCCCTGGAATATGCCAGGCCAATATTGAGCCACGCATCCACACTGGCCTGGTCCTTTTTCCGGGCCTCATCATATGCAGATATGGCTTCCCTTATCATATCAATCTTCATGTATGTGTGGCCAAGCCACAGATAAAACACAGAACTGTCCGGTTGTATCTTTACTGCCTCTTTAAACTCCGTAAGAGCTGACTTGAAATCACCTTTTTTAAAGTACGCAATGCCAAGGTTGTATCTCGCCCCCTGCGGCGTACTGTATTGCGGATTGCTCAGGGCCTTATCATACTCGCCCACGGCATCATCCCATAGTTCCATCTTCCCATACGCAGCTCCAAGGGCATTATGCGCATCACTATACATAGGGTCTATCTCCAGCGCCTTGCTGTATTCCCTGACAGCATCATTGAACTTCTCCATCCTGAAATAGACATGTCCAAGTGCATAATGATACGTCTTCTCATCAGGATCAAATTCCACTGCCTGGCTGAATTCAATAAAGGCCATCTGCAGATTGTTTTCATTCAGATAGGCAATACCAAGCTTGTGATGGGCATCAGCCTCCCTTTCGCTCTTTATCCTGCTCTTTGTAAGTCCGCAACCGGATAACAGCAATAGGACAACTGCCGCGAAGGCAAATATAGTCTTGTAATGCTTCATCTGTTAAATATCTCCCCGGCATCCTCAAAATGAGTAAGCCGTTTAAACTCCCTGTATCGGTTCAGTATCTCCTGATAGTCAAGAGAGCGGATCCTGTTGAGGCTGAAATCCTCAACGACAAAAGATGCCATTACGCTCCCGAATATGACAGCCTGCCGCATGTTTGCTTCGTTGAAATTGCGCGTGTTCGCAAGATAGCCAAGAAAACCGCCTGCAAAACTGTCGCCTGCGCCTGTAGGATCAAAAACGCTTTCTAACGGATAGGCGGGTGCAGCGAAAACATTCTTCGAGTTGAACATCAGCGCCCCATACTCACCCCTCTTAACGATAACGTGTTTCGGGCCATATGACATTATGGCACCGGCAGCCTTGACAAGATTGGCCTCCATGGCAAGCTGCCTTGCCTCTCCGTCATTAATAATCAGGACATCCACGCTCTTCAGCGTGTTTAACAAAGCCTCTCTTTTGCCTGAGATCCAGAAATTCATGGTATCACAGGCAATTATTCCTGGAGCAGCTACCTGCCTCAGTACATCGCTCTGCAATTCAGGATCAATGTTAGCGAGAAAAACCACTTCGGAATCACGATATGACTGAGGTATCGCCGGTCTGAATGTTTCAAATACATTCAGATGAGTCTCAAGCGTGCTGGCCTCATTAAGCTGGTAACCATACTCACCCTTCCACCTGAAGGTCTTCCCTGACCGCCTCTCGAGCCCTTCAGTATTTACACCCCGGCTTTTTAGAAACGTGATGTGCTGATCCGGGAAATCATCTCCCACCACTGCAACAAGATTGACTGAAGTAAAATAGCTTGCAGCCGTGGAGAAATAGGTTGCAGACCCGCCCAGGATCTCATTCCTCTCACCAAACGGCGTCTTGACACTGTCAAATGCTACTGAACCAACTACAAGTAGACTCATACTTCCCCCCTTACTGCCTATTTAATATATTTGCTGATAATTAATCCCAGTTTCTCTTTTGCTTCTGATGGAATGCCGTTGCGGGATGTTATTATTGCGTCCCTGAGCGCATTACGACACCCGCAATCTGATTTATCGGAAATCATCCCGAGCGCCTCCCTGATAATCTTCTTTGAAGTATCCACGTTCTTGTTCAGTATTGCTATTATTGCATCTGTTGTAACTGCCTCTTCCTCCTTATGCCAGCAGTCATAGTCTGTAACAAGGGCGATGGTGGAATAGCAAATCTCTGCCTCCCTTGCCAGCTTGGCTTCTGTTACATTGGTCATCCCTATAATATCAACTCCCCAGCTCTTGTAAATGTGCGACTCTCCCCGTGTAGAAAACTGCGGGCCTTCTATACATATGTATACCCCACCTCTGTGAACCTTAGCGCCGACATTTACCGCCGACTGATACAACGTCCCTGCGAGATTGCTGCAGACAGGGTCCGCAAGAGAGACATGTGCCACAATCCCCTCGCCGAAGAAGGTGCTGATACGGCGCCTTGTATTGTCATAGAACTGATCAGGGATGACTATCTCCTCGGGGTGTATATCCTCCTTCATACTGCCAACGGCGCTGACGGAGATAATCCTGCTTACGCCAATTTTCTTCATCCCATAAATATTGGCCCTGAAGTTTATGTCAGACGGCTGTATAACATGCCCCCTTCTGTGTCTCGACAGGAACGCCACCCGCCTCCCCATAAGTTTACCTATAATAAAACTGTCTGAAGGCGCGCCAAAAGGCGTATCCACCTTAACCTCTTCAATTCCTTCAAGCCCTTCCATCTGATAAAGCCCGCTTCCGCCTATAACACCGATATCAGCTCCCTGCATTTACTGCCTCCTCTGCCTTCTTTTCCTCACCCTCCCGCACGTCAAAGTCACGTATTGCCTTTTTGGGGACGATAACAGCAACGGAATGTTTATATATAAGGTTCTGGCTCTCACCCTTGACCAGTATACTGAAATTATCAAATGCCCTGATAGTACCCGATATTTTAGAACCATTCAGTAAATGTACTGTTACAGTCGTCTTTTCCTTTCTGAGGTGATTCAAAAACTGATCCTGCAGGTTGATGAATAATTTACTCATTGTTTCTCTCCTTTTTCAATTTAACCCCATCGCACATCTTATATCCCGCTCAATATCCTGGTAGTGGGAGCAGTCATCCTTCACATCATGCCATCTTATCCTTCTATCCCTGCGGAACCAGGTAATCTGTCTCTTTGCGTATCTCCTCGTGTCCCTTTTCAAAAGCCTGATTGACTCATCCAGACTATACCAGCCTTTGATATATCCTGCAATCTGTTTGTATCCAAGGCCGTTTGTCAAAATAAAGGCCTCATAGCCATTATCTATAAGCCCTCTTACCTCTGCCTCAAGCCCGTTTTCCATCATACGGTCTATACGTCTTTCAATTCTCTTATACAGCTCTTTCCGGTCCATGGCGAGGCCGATCATAACAGTGTCATATGGTCTTTCACCAAAACCGTGAGTATCCTGAATGTCTGATATGGGCACGCCGGTTATTTCATAAACCTCCAATGCACGGATTATTCTTACAGTGTCATTGGGCTTTATCCTTGCTGAAGACACAGGGTCAACATCCTGCAGCCGCTTATAGAGATAACCACTTCCGCGTTCTTCTTCCTCCTTAAGCAGTCTCCGGCGCAGTTCCTTATCTGCCTGAGGCGCCTCGCAAATCCCGTCAACAACAGCCCTTATATAGAGGCCTGTACCACCTGTAAGTATCGGCATTTTCCCATCTCTGTGAAGCCTCTCTATAACAGGCCTGACGAACCGTACATATTCACCGGCGCTAAATCGCTTGCCTGGACTGACAATACCAAGCATGTGATGGCGGACCCTGGCCAAATCCTCCTTTGCGGGCTTTGCAGTTCCGATATCCATCCCTTCATACACCTGCATTGAGTCAGCACTTATAACCTCCCCGTTAAGGACACCGGCAAGATGTATCGCCAGGTCACTTTTGCCTGAGGCAGTAGGGCCTGCAATAACAAGGAGCGGCCTTCTTTTTGCAAAATCTTCCATGTCAACCAGCCTGCTGATAATTTAAACTGTCACTTCCTGCCGAACATCCCAGCAAGCTCGTCATATGTAAATCTCCGTATTACAGGCCTTCCGTGCGGACAGGTATACGGCATATCAGTATGGAGCAAATCCTTCACCAGAGCCATCATCTCTCCTGTGGTCAGCAGCCCCTTAGCCCTTACTGCCGCATGACAGGCCTTTCTGCTCAACAGAGACCTTACAACCTTGTCCATTGCATCAATCTTCATGCCCTCTGACGCAGGGAAGTCCTTCTCTATGATCTCATCAGTCATATCAATAAGGAGGGATTTGAAGTCATCTCCAGTAAAGACATCAGGAACAGCCCGGACAATAAAGGACCTGTCCCCTATCTCACCGATGTCAAAACCAAGCTTATTTAAAAACTCCATATATTCACACAACGTGTGAGCTTTATCAAGACTTAATTCAATGGTTTCAGGAAGCAGCAGCGGCTGCGAGGCAAGGCCGCCTTCGTCGTATCCACGCATTAATCTGTCATAGACTATCCGTTCATGCGCTGCATGCTGGTCTATGATGCTGAACTGACCATTGATCTCAGCCACGATAAAGAGCGCTGCTGTCTGTCCAAATACCCTGACAATGGGCTCCGCATACATTTCCTGAGGCTTATATTCTGCATTTTCCAGAAACGGATTGAATCCTTCTGAGACTGTCAGACTTTCATTTGAAAATTGTCCCCTGTCCAGCCACCCGGCAGAACGGAGATTAATCCCCTGTTTGAAGGAGGCTTCTTTAAAACCGGTCATAAAGGCCGGCGTCAGGCCTGCATTCTCATTCCTTCCCCCGGCATGCAGCGCACCCCGTATGGCCTCAACAACCATGTCATGGACATACCTGCTGTCCCTGAATCTGACCTCCCTCTTCGTTGGATGCACATTTACATCCACTGACTCAGGCGAAATGTCAATGAAAAGGACTGCGATGGGAAAGCTGTCTCCGGGGATTAAGTCACGATATGCCTGCTGAACAGCATGGGACAAAGATGGATTCTTTACAGCCCTCTTGTTGACAAAAAACAACTGGTTCTCCCTGGTCCTGAAAGTCATGGCCGGGCTTGAAACAAGACCATCTATATTTCCGCTGTTGATTTTAAATGAAACAGGTATCAGCCCTTCTGAAATGTCGCTTCCATAAATCTGCAGGATCCGTTCGGCAATGTCTGTAACAGGGGGAAGGTCATAAATGACCCGAGGCCTGTCCCCATCCCCGGTCAGAATAAAATGTATATTTGTGTTAGACAGGGCCTGATGTGTTACAGTAGATAATATGTGACCGTGTTCAGTTGAGACTGCCTTAAGAAAACTTTTCCTCGCAGGCACATTATAGAAAATATCCCGCACCTCTATCTCTGTACCCTGGGGACAACCACACTCTGTATTCTTAAGAATGCTCCCCCCGGTGATTTCGATAAATGTCCCTGTCAGCGCCGCCCTCTCCCTCGTCTTAAGGCTGACCCTCGACACTGCCGCAATGCTCGCAAGGGCCTCACCCCTGAAGCCAAGGGTGCGGATATTGAAGAGATCATCTGATGATACAAGTTTGCTTGTGGCATGTCTTTCAAAGGCGCTGCATGCATCCCTTCGGCTCATCCCAGTCCCGTTATCCGCAACTGAAATGAATTTTGATCCGCCTTTATCAACTTTAATGGTGATCTGCGTGCTCTCTGCATCTATGGAATTTTCTATGAGTTCTTTTAACACAGAGGCAGGTCTTTCAACCACCTCTCCGGCAGCTATCTGATTGATTAAATCCTGTGGAAGGTGTCGTATTATATCAGACATAAATACAAATTCAGCTATAACTACTTAAGGTCCGCTAATCTTATCCTGGCGAGTGAAGCCTCCGGAGAATAGGGCAATTGCTCTACAACCTTCTTAAAATACAGCTTTGCCATGTCCTTATTTCCCAGCTTTTCATATCCGTAGCCCATCTTAAGCAGTGCGCCTGCCACCTTGTCACTTTTCGGATAATCAATCGTTACACTCTCAAAGACAGTTACAGACTTTGTATAGTCACCCTTGCTGTAAAAACACTCCCCTATCCAATACAGGGCATTTGGCGCTAAATTCCCTGTTGGAGACTGACGCAGGTAATTGTAGAAACCCTCTATGGCAGGATCAAAATGACCTGACATGTAATCCTTATATGCCTGATTGTAAAGTTCGGAGGGTGCTGATGCAGAAGCGCTCTCTGATGGTTTTGCGGCAGTTGACTGAGCAGGCGGTTGTCCGGACTGCGTCACAGGCGGTGCAGGGGCAAGAATTGTATCCTGCTGTCTGTTCCTCTCCCCTTTCGCTGATTCCAGGTTATCAAGCCTTCTTGACATCTCCTGAATAGCAGCGTCATGATCATCAACACTCTCTGTCAACTCAGTCACCTTGTGAGTATTTTCCTCTACTCCGCCCTGAATAATCTGGACATCGGTCGCAAGCTGCGTCAACCTCCCCTCAAAATCAGCCTGGTTCTTCTGCAGCATATCAATGGATCCGGAATTTTGAGATTCCAGCCTCGACATCAGCTCTTTAATAGACTGTTTCTCATCGGGCTGGGACTGCTGGAGATTTGAAAAATCCCTCTGTGTCTGAAGTAAAATGACCTTCATGCGGTTGACCTCATTTTCCAGATCAACGAATTCAGACTGCATGGCACAACCGGAAACAGAAATAACCAGTGCAACAAAAGTCAACAATATCTTTTTCACCTGAAAACCCCTCCTCGTCCTGCCAGTCCACAGCCGGCCATTAAGGCCTGCGCCGCATTTAATTAGGGGACCAGTCCGGCCCCGTGTTATTCCCGCCATTATTTGTCAATCTGAGCGCCTCACCGCCCTCAGCGCTTATAACATATATGTCAGACTTTCTGCCCCTTGATGATGCATATGTGACCCACTTGCCGTCAGGAGACCATGATGGGGACTCATCACTTCCGGGACCTTTTGATATCTCCCTTAGATCACTGCCGTCCGGGTTGACAAGACAAATACGAAAGCTCCCCCCCCGCCTGCATGAAAACGCTATCCTGTCACCTCTGGGCGACCATGCAGGTTCGCTGTTATAGTCTCCCTTAAAGGTCAATCTGCGTACATTGGTGCCATCTGCCTTCATCACATATATCTGCGGACTTCGTCCCCTGTCTGATGTAAAGGCAATCTCCTCACCGGCAGGAGACCAGGTTGGTGACACATCTTCTCCGTTGGCATATGTAATCCTCCTTAATCCCTTTCCATCCCTGTTCATTGTATATATCTCGGCATTCCCATCCCTGCTTGTTGAAAATGCTATTGTATTGCCATCAGGAGACCAGGATGGCGAAATATCCAGTCCTGAATAATCAGTCAGCCTCAACCGTTTGCTCGTGTTCAAATCTACCATATATATATCAGGATTGCCATCCCTGTATGACGTGTAGGCTATTTGAGTTCCGCCGGGTGACCAGTCAGGCGACATGTTGATTGACCTGTTTCCTGTAATCATCTTTGATGAAAAACCGTCATAGTCCATAATGTAGAGCTCCTTGCTCCCGGTGTGATCAGACACGTAAGAAATGCGTGTCTGTGCAATCCCCTTTTCTCCTGTCATCCTGAATACTATCTCGTCTGAATACCTGTGGACTATCCTTCGAAGGATATTATTGTTTCCTATATATTTCCTGGCATAGATCAGCTCTCCGCTCCCTGTCTCATACAATTTGCCATCCAGCCTTATCGTCTTTCCGTCCCTGAATACCTGCGCAACAACCAATGCCTCAGCGCCGGATGAAGTCAATTGTCCGCGAATGGCCTCGCCAAGCCTGTCTGGAACCCCTTTTAATTGAGGTCCCTGGATTGTAATCAGCTTAAAATATAAGGAGCGCTCAAGGTCATTTAAGAGTATCTTTCCTACTGCAGTTTTCAACTCCTGGTCATCGCCTGTAATCACTACTGATACAGGGATCTTCTCAATCTCTCCCTTCTTCGTCTCAATATATACCTCTTCAGATAGCGCTGCCTTAAATGAGAGGGCAGACAGCAATACAAAAAAAGTAAACAGATGTAATATTTTCTTCTTCAACCCTTCTCCCCGAATATAAACCTGTAATGCACTTTCAGGGAATCCCCTTTATAACCACGGGGTAACGGAGGAAAAGGGGTCGAAAGGGTCACAGCCCTCAGGGCAGTTTGATCAAAATATCTGTCTCCTGACGAATCCGCAACCTTCACGTTACTGACATCCCCTTTTCTGTTAATGGTAAATTCAATAAGTGCTTTTCTCATGTTACTGTGAGTTACAGGCTGACTCCACCTGTTATCAACCTTATTTTTTATGAGCCCGAGATAATAGTCATATTTAAATGAAGGCAGGTCTACTACTGGTCCGCTTACCATCTGACCGCTTCCGCCAAGTTTTGAATCTCTCTGAGATTGAACTTCGCCCGGCCCCCCAACCCTCTCTTCTGCACTGTCTCCTGCAGGCTTCACCGGTGTTGCAATTACCTCCTTCTGCTTTTTTATGCCACTCTCGATTACCTCTCTTAATTTCTCGATCCTTTTCGATGGACTTATGTCCTCTTTCTTTTCGATGACTGCACTTTTCTTTTTTTCTGTCTTTTTTACAGTTGCAGTGCTTTTCACGACCCTTGAGATTTCCGGTTCAGGGGCTGTCATGCGGCCCGGATTTTCTTTAGGAAGGTTTACAATGCTAACCTGTATCGAAGATAACGGAGAATATTTTGCTGTAAAGAGGTCCTTCCATCTTAAGAAACCGGAGGAAAATATCATTGACAGGATTGATATATGAAAAAGGAGGGATATTGTCAGCATCCACTTCAAGTTTGTCTCTGCTTGCCTGAACATAAGTAAACTCTAATTGTTCTACTCCACCTCCTTAAGAGATTCTGTAACCATACCAAGCTTGTCTATGCCCATCCCTTTAACTGTATCCATCACACTTACGATAGTCCCGTATGGTACAGACCTGTCTGCCTTCAAATAGACTGTCACATCAGCATCTTCAGCGCTCTTTTGCCTGATGGCAGATTCGATCCCCGCCATAGGGACCTTTCTGTCATCAATATAGACATTGCTGAACCTGTCAACAATAAGCATTATTCGCTGTTCCTGCTTTATCGTATTTACGGACGACTTCGGAAGGTCAACATCAATGCCACGGTACATAAGTGGGGCTGATATCATGAAAATAATCAGCAGCACAAGGACTATATCAACAAACGGCACCATGTTAATTTCAGACATCAGCCTGTATTTTTTATCAGTCAATCATGACCCCTTTTGAATCCTGGCTAAAGATGGTTCATCCGCTTCCTCGGCCTGACCGCTTCCTGCCCAGACATCGGCTTCAGCGTATGCTATGATCTCTCCTGAAAACACATCCATCTGCGATGCCATCTTTCTAACCCTGTTCAACAGATAATTATAACCTATGACAGCAGGGATTGCGGTAGCAAGACCTGCGCCTGTAGCGATGAGCGCCTCAGCTATACCAGGCGCCACTGCCGCAATATTTGCCGAACCCTGCAGCCCTATCTGCTGAAATGCATGTATAATACCCCACACAGTACCAAACAATCCGATAAAGGGTGTAACATTCCCGGTAGTAGCAAGAAATGAGAGATACTCCTCATAATATGATATTTCATCCTCGCTGGTGCTCTTTAATCTCCTGTCAATGGCATTCAGAAAGGCAGGCCGGTCGGTCAGCAGGCCCCCCTGTCCCTTCTTAATCTCATAGAACCTCGCATACCCCTCCTTAACCAGTGAAGCAAGCGGATTGTCCTTATTCTTTGACAAGGTATAGAGCTGGTGGATATTTTCAATCTTTGAAAAGGTACCCATAAATTCTCTGGAATCCTTTTCTATCCTGCGGAACTGGAAAAACTTAAAGAACATGACAGCCCAGGATACAATGGAGAATATGAACAGGATTAACAGGACTACCTTGGCTACTATTCCGGCTGAGAAAATGAGTTTTAGGATTTCTGATTCTATATGCATGCGGAACTTGTTTACGCTGAAAAACGCCGCAGACGGGCATTTTTGTGTGTAGCTGTTGCAACTTCTGCTGAGCTACAGATGCTCACCTTATTATGGCGGGGCCGACGAGACTTGAACTCGCGACCTCCTGCGTGACAGGCAGGCGTTCTAACCGAACTGAACTACGACCCCGCGGGTTGACGCTGAAAAGTGCCCATCTGCGGCGTCAGGGCATGGGAATTGAGCTTCAACGTACAACACAGTACGCCTCAGCTCAATTCCCATGCCCTTCCTTGCACCTGGACACTTTTGAGCGTCAACCTTGTTGTTTATGCTGAATTCTGCAAAATTACTTTATACGGCGTTGGACTCCTCAGGAAATCCTCAACGTACTATTTAGTACGCCTCCGGTTTCCTTGTCATCCACTCCTCTATAAGCAATGGTAGGCGGAACAGGTATCGAACCTGTGACCTCGGCCTTGTAAGGGCCGCGCTCTACCAATTGAGCTATCCGCCCACAGTTTACGCTGAAAAATGTCCATTTGTGGCGTCAGGAAGTATCAATTGAGCTTCAACGTACAACACAGTACGCCTCAGCTCAATTGATACTTCCTTCCTTGCAACTGGACATTTTTGAGCGTAGACTGAGTTACTTTTGCTACATTGGGTTACATCCTAACAACTTTAAAAAATATTGTCAATACGGAGTGTTCGGCTTATAATATTCCAATATGAACAGGGTTATAATCATTTTGACTTTCTCTGTTATGCTCCTGTCATTTGGCCGGGTAATGGCACAAAAAGGGGGTGAAACTATGAATTTTACTCTAAGCACCTCTGCCTTCATTGAAGGTGAAACTATTCCGGTTAAATATACATGTGATGGCGCTGATCTGTCCCCTCTCATGAAATGGGAAGGGATACCGGCAGGCACAAAGGGATTTGCCATTATTATGGATGATCCTGATGCACCTGTAGGGACTTTTACACACTGGGTTATCTATGACATTCCTGCGGATACCCATACGCTGCCGGAAGGCCTCGCAAAAGACCCCGAACTTTCAAAGGGTATCAAGCAGGGAACAACCAGTTTCAGGCGTACAGGCTATGGAGGTCCGTGTCCTCCGCCAGGCCGCCCGCACAGATACTTCTTCACAATCTATGCCCTTGATACCGGGACAACAGGATTAGCGTCCAAAGCATCAAGACAGGATGTTGAAAGCAGGATTAAAGGACACATCACCGGCAAAGCCACAGTGATGGGTCAATATGGGCGAAAATAGGGACAGCGACTATTTAACATCTGCAACATGAGCAAGCATTATTTTTCATACAGGGATTATCTTAAACAGGTCTTTCCATTCAGGGTTTATAAAATAGGGCTTGATGCAGGATTTACCTGTCCAAACAGGGATGGCTCTGTAGCATACGGCGGATGCGTCTATTGTGAAAACCGGAGTTTCAGCCCGAATTCCAAGGGATCAAAGCGGTCTGTCAGCGAACAGATCATAAACGGCATGGAGTTTTACAGAAAGAACTTCAGGGCAGAAAAATTCATAGCCTATTTTCAGGCATATACCAACACGTATGGCCCGGTAAATCTGTTAAATGACCTGTACAGAGAGGCGCTGTCATTTGATGATGTCGTCGGTTTGTCAATAGGCACCAGACCTGACTGTCTTCCTGATGAAGTGGTTGACCTCCTCGCATCTTACTCGAAAAAGACCCATCTCTGGGTAGAGATCGGCCTTCAGAGCATGTATGATGATACACTGACATGGATGAACAGGGGACACAACTTCGAACAGTTTGTTGATGCCATAACGAGGGTAAAGCTCAAAGGTCTCAGGGTATGCGTCCATGTCATATTAGGGCTGCCCGGTGAGACGCATGACATGATGATGCAGACGGCCGATATGCTTGCCAGCCTTGATATAGACGGACTTAAGATACATCACCTCTACGTTGCGGAAAATACACTGCTCGAAAAGATGTATGCTAAGGGGGGGATTAATCTTATCTCTCCTGATGAATACATACAGCTTGTCTGTGATTTCCTTGAACGAATACCGGCTGGTGTTGCAATACAGCGTCTCACAGGAGAACTGACAGGTGATTATCTCATAGCACCAAAATGGGGAGTATCAAAAAAGGTCATCCTGACACGTATAGAAAATGAGTTTGAACGCAGAGGTTCGTATCAGGGTAAAGAATGTAAATCAGAAAAGGATATAGCATCGCTGACAATATCTGCAAGGGAAGGGACATTATGAGCATCGCAGCAACAGACACAGGCTATTTCTCACAGGTATGTATAGAAAAATGCGGGGGAAAGTGCTGCGACCCATGGTGGGGCATAATCACCTACTCTATAAAAAAAGAAGGCGGCCTGTTCCGTCCCCGGGAGCTTAAGACAGAAATAGTCAGCAGCATCAATGAAAGGGCTCAGAGAATATCGGGAAAGTATGTAACGAAAGAGGAGACTCCCCGTCCCCTCTTTACCACACCGGAGAGATACAACCTTGCGGTTCAGGATATCAAGGTAGCAAACAAGACGATTTTAATAAATCTGAGGGCAATGTTTGCATTCAGATGTCTCTTCTTATCTGAAGACAAAAAATGCAGGATACATCCTGCGGCAACAGGCGGAACTGAAATAAGACCAGAACACTGCGGCTACATGGGATCTCCTGAAGCTAAACCAAATGAAAAGGGATTCTGCCGGATAATACACGCCGCAGCAACATCGTCCGACGATCCTCCTGCAGTAGATAAGGCCATTGAGACAGAATTAATGGCAAGTGAAAAACACTATAAAGATAGCTTTGACAAACCGGAAGATGCAGCAGAAGGCGTCGTAGAGCTTGTCAGGTTATACTGCCGTAATTACGCACCTCACATGTTACCTCCGGCAGCGGCCAGGACACCGGGACGAAATGATTCATGTTATTGCGGAAGCGGGAAGAAGTACAAGAAATGCCACGGGATGTAAAGCTGCTGAATAATAATTACTTGTTCGACCTCTTTGGTCTTGGAGCAGGTGTTCCGTACAACATTCCCTCTGCACTAATATCTTCATCAACATCGGGCCAATGTATTCCTTGACCATCTCCAATAATTTCATACTTTGCCCGCTCCTCAGCTGTAGCCTCTGATAATCTCCATGACCATGCAAGAGGAACGCTAATTGTCCGCCCGTCAACAAGATATGCAGTTATAGTGTCCTCAGTAATACTCACATCTTTAATCTTTATTTCCTGGAGTTTAACCGCAATGCTCATACCATGCCTCCTTTATCTTATCTATATTTTTATTAATAATCTCTCGAATAGTAGTTAGTTCTCTTGGTGAAAAGCCACTATTCTTGCACAAAGCAATTGGTTCCAACCAAAACTTACAGGTCATTCTCTCTCTTTGAACATGTACGTGCTTTGGTTCGTTGCAATCAAAACTATAAAAGTAAAATCTATACGGACCCTCAATTTTTTTTATTGTCGGCATATAGAAATGTTACTGAATATGGGGCATAGTGTCAAGAATACCAGAGGATATTCTTCACCCGTCCAACAATGCCGCTTTCAAGGCGCACCTTGATCCCGTGTGGATGCGTGGGTGACTTTGTCAGGATATCCTTAACTATACCTTCCGTCAGCCTTCCTGTACGCTGGTCATCCTTCGTTACCACCCGCACAAGCAGACCCTGTTTTATATCCGCTTTCTTTACCTCCTGCATGACGACAATATCTCCTTGAAGTTTTCAAGTCCAGCCTCGATATTCTCGATGATTTCAGCTGCCAGTGTGTCGGGATCAGGCAAATTGTCCAGATCTGCAAGGGACTTGTCCTTCAACCATATGATATCAAGACTTGTCTTATCGCGGTTGATGATTTCGTCATAGGTGAATCGCCTCCACCTTCCTTCTGGATTGGTCTTAATATCCCAGGTCTCTTTCCTCCTATGCCTGTTCTCAGGTTTGTAGCATTCAATGAATTCTTTAAGGTCGTCAGGTTTCAACGGGTTCTTCTTGAGGGTATGATGGACATTGGTGCGGTAATCATAGACCCAGACCTCTTTCGTCCATGGGGCTTTACTCGCTGGCCTCGCGTCAAAGAAAAGGACATTCGCCTTCACCCCCTGGGCGTAAAATATCCCTGTCGGGAGGCGCAGGATGGTATGCAGTTCCGTTGTCTCCAGCAGTTTCTTTCTTACGGTTTCACCTGCGCCGCCTTCAAATAGGACATTGTCCGGCAGTACGACTGCCGCCTTCCCGTCTGTCTTCAGCATGGTCCGTATGTGCTGGACAAAGTTGAGTTGTTTATTGCTCGTGGTTGCCCAGAAGTCCTGACGGTTGTAGGTCAGACCTTCTCTCTCCTGCTCCCCTTCTTCATTGGTAAAGGTCATACTGCTCTTTTTGCCGAAAGGCGGATTGGTAAGGACATAGTCTGCCCGCAAACCTGTATCTGCCACCAATGCATCCGTTGATGAAATTACGTTTTCACTGTCAATATCCCCGATGTTATGCAGGAACATGTTCATCAGCGCCAGTCTGCGGGTGTTGGCCACAATCTCGTTCCCGAAAAATGTCTTGTATTTCAAAGATTGTCTCTGGTCTTTGTCCAGATCATAGTTTTCCACGATAAAATCATACGCAGCCAGAAAAAATCCGCCTGTTCCACAGGCTGGGTCAGCTATGATCTTCATGGGTTCCGGCCGCAGGCATGTGACCATTACCTTTATAAGCGCCCTGGGTGTGAAATACTGCCCTGCCCCGCTCTTCGTATCCTCTGCATTTTTCTCCAGCAGCCCCTCGTATATCGCGCCTTTTACATCAGCTCCCATCAGGCTCCATTGCTCCCTGTCAATCATATCAATGAGCTTATAGAGTTTTGCCGGATCCTGAATCTTGTTCTGGCTCTTGATGAAGATCTGCCCCAGTATCCCTTTCTGTTTCCCCAGCTCACGCAACAGCGTGGTGTAGTGTCCCTCCAGCTCTGCGCCCCGTTTGGCAGTCAGGCTTTCCCAATTGTATTCTACAGGAATCGGAAGCGACCGGCTGTAGGGCGGCTTGCTGTATTCATCAGCCAGCTTCAGAAAGAGGAGGTATGTAAGCTGCTCCAGGTAATCACCGTATCCCACTCCATCATCACGGAGGGTGTTGCAGAAGGACCAGACCTTGCTTATGATGCCGGATGTATTGCTGCTCATAACTATGTTTTCTCCTTGCCATATTCTGCAAGTTTTGTACTTGTTGTATCACTCAAATAATACCCGCCTGTCTTTGGACTCCCTTTAAAAATAACAAGACCGGCTGATTGCATCTTTTGCATATCCCGTCTTATTGTTACAGGAGTAACTCCGGTTCTTTCACTTAATTTTTTTGAACGGATTCCCGGATTCTGCTCAAGAATAATTATAATCTTCGACATTCTTTCCTTTACTGTATCATTTACTGTATCACCTACTGTATCATTTACTATGTCACTTGCTGTGCCGGCTGATACAATAAGCTTTGCAAACATACTTTCATCCAATGGAATTATTATTTTGAAATAATTGCCTTCAATAAACTGGGGCTTTTTGCCAAGGGTATAAACAGGCAGGTACTTGTTAACGTTCAACACACCTGACCCAAGCTCATCCACCCGCCCAAGCTGGGTAAAGAATTTGCAAATCAATGGGTTTTTAGAAAAAGGAGTGAAGTTGTCCAGACGAATCGGACCTTCACCATTTTGAAATATTCACCAGATTGGCTTTCAATATTTCCACCTTTGAAGCATCCACACCTTTAACAGCGCCGGTATCAGCAACACCCAATAATATATCGCCCCCATCCCTGTTCAGCATGGCACAGATGGTTTCAAAAAGGCTCTCAGGCAGTTCCGCCCTGGCCTCTTTGACCTCCAGACGGATGTTTTCACGCTGCTTGAGCAATCTTTTTTACCAGCTCTATGCTCATACCTTAACCTTCCTTTTCCTGCCTGACTCCTTTGGTTGCTGTCCGGCCCTCTCCGCCATTACCCTATCCAACAATTTCTCCGCAGCTTCCCAGGCGGGATTGGCCACATTTATCTATAAATTTACGGAAAGCATCAGATAATCACACTTCGCCAATAGTTTCAGTGCACATTAATAATCCCAACACATTTAGCCCGGACATTAATCACGCCCTCATTTTCAGACCTCAAATAGGCCTCATAATTCCTGACAAGCATCTCACAGTGCTCTGTTATAGGATACTTCCGGTGGTTATCTTCTGTATCTTCCCATCTTTGTTCTTGCAGAAATGCAATGTCATCACTTATCTCTGCGCCAAAGAGAGGAAATCCCTTATAAATCTCCCTGTACGTATTGTCACTGAACTCTACCCTGAATATATATCTTGCACACAGATTACCTGAAAGTCCTTTATATCCTGCGCTCAGGATTTCTCCTGAGACATTGTCACTCTTGTAAAATTCAATTAATGCATTAATCAAAGGATGACCTATGCCCAATAGTTCAACCCCTTTTTTACGCGTTGCTGTCTTCCTTGTGAATGTCATATTCTCATATCGGGCTGATACATTATTATAATTCAGCAAGACATGAGGGGTTACAATAGTCACAATATCGCCGGACGGAATAAAACTGCCGCCGAGCCGAATGGTGGCCTTTTCACAAAAGACCCTCAAATCATCAAGAGTATATTTTCCCCTCAATTCCACATAGCTTGCAAGGTTAAATGTTGACAGGTCCTGCGTCAGCATCCTCAATGCATCACTTGCCTCGTCCGCCTGCCTTAGTGCATCATAAATCTCCATCTCAGTCCTGTTATAATCGCTGTTTACCAGGGCCTCTTTGTAGATATCATTGTAGTTTAACGCTGTCCCCATGAATCCGAGGACTTCTGACCTGAAATCCTCAGTAACCTCTCCTGTAACCCTGTCCACTTTCCCTATAGTTGCGGCTATTTCAAGAAGCTTTTGTTCAAGAATGGAATAAACCTTTTCTTCAATCGTCCCCTCTGCAACAAGATTATAGACCTGTGCCGTCTCCTGTTGTCCGTACCTGTGAATCCTGCCGATCCTCTGTTCAACCGCCATGGGATTCCATGGGAGATCATAATTAAACAACACCCTGCACACCTGCAGGTTTATCCCCTCGCCGCCGGCAGATGTGCTTATCAGGAATTGCGCCCCATCCTCATCCCAGAACGACTCACAGGCAGCTATCTTATCCTCCAATGCTCCGCCTTTAATCGCTGCTATCTTCCCTGCGCCATAATACTTTTCAAGTTCATCTTTCAGAAAATATAAGGTCTCAAGATATTGCGTGAATATAATCATCTTCTCATTCGTATTTTCCCGGCGTATCTGCTCTACTGCCCTGATGAGGGTATCAAACTTCCTGTCAGGCCCGTCATCAATCATTTCAATCAATTCCTTTATCTTCTGGTCCTCATTGGGGATATTTGCCTCTGCAATGATTGCATCCTCGTCCGTCTCAAGGGCATCCAGCGCCCAGTTGGTAATCTCCTCCTCAAACTGGGGACGCCTTTTAATGCGTTGCTTTAACTGAGCAATGTATGTATCCGCCTCCGTATAATCCATCTTCCCGTAACCGGCGGAAAGCAGGTCACTGACGACCTCTCTCATCAACTCCTGATACCTCATGATCTGCATAGAGATGTCGGCCCTTGTTATCGCCCCCCTCATTCCGCTCTCAAGCGCCATCTGTTTCCTTGCATAGATGGCAATAAGCCTCCTCCTTAATGCCTGCCGGATCGCCCTTGGGCTTGAAGACATGATCTTCTGAAATGTCGCCATGACAAAACCGACAGCCCTTTCCTGTTTGGTTGTCTTCTCCTTTCCAGCTCCGGCTGCAGTATACCCCTCTCTCAGATACTCTGTCAGGTTTTCGTAAAACCTCTGTTCTTTTAAAGACAGGCTGAACTTCTGGGAATGGACCTTCCTCTTCATAAAGATGGGATTTCCCGACGCATCAGTAACCTCCCTTTTGGTGCGCCTGAACATCACCCTGTTAAGGAGGCCCCTGTGGTCAAGCATTGCCTCAGGATTTTCAAAGAGCTGGTCATCCAATAGCTGTACCAAAGACCAGAACTGGTATCCATCCCCCTGATGTGGTGTCGCCGACAGAAATAATATATCCCGTGTAATCCCCTTTATCTTCTCTGCGAGTCTGTAGTTCTGCGTGGCAGTGATCTTATTCCCATATCTCTTGCGGCTGAGGTGATGCGCCTCATCAAACACGACAGTATCCCATTTAGGGCCTTTTACGAGCCTCTCAAGGCGGGATGTTTTTTTAATCGTGTCTATAGAAACAATGACATGGTTATGCCTCTCCCATGCGTAAGGATTGGCATCAGTGAAGTCCGACCCAAATATATCGAAGTGCATCCTGAAACAGTCCCTTAATTCGTTCTGCCAGTTCCGGGTAAGTCCCGCCGGACAGATAATGAGTATCCTCTCAGCCTCTTTTCTTGCGCTGAGCTCTCTCATAATCATCCCTGTCTCAATGGTCTTGCCAAGCCCCACCTCATCGGCAATCAGGAATCTCCTCCTCCTTGCCTCAACTATCTTGTGGGTCAGAAGGATCTGATGCGGCAGAAGGTCTGTCTTGCTGTTTGACAGCTCCCCGCCTGAGTTTTCGAGCGGAAATTGATATGCAAGCTGTTTAAGGAAGAACTCCAGGGGATTATCAGAGATCCCCTTTTCATATCTCTGAAAGATATCGTCTACCGGTTCAAGGAAGTCCTCTGGAAATGTCTCAAGGATCCTTTTCCCGTCTTTCTCAAATACTACATCAACCTTATAGGTTCCATCCCCTTCTGAAACCCTGAACACCTCACCTGAACCAAGTTCAGGACGGTATTTGTTTCTTACCTTTGTCTTTTTGTTTAGCATCAGCTTGCCACTGAAATCGGCCGTGTGATTTCAGCTTGATAGATTGTAACCTGTAAAATACCAGTCTGTCCCATTTGTGGTCTGTTTAGTGGTGTATCCGAAAATCAACTCAATATCAAGCCTTTCCCCCCGGTACTCTATCCAAAGGGTATCACCTTTAACAAGCCTGCCATTACAAATGATCTGCACCTGAATATGTTTTCTCTGAAGCGCGGAGGCGCCTGATTGCAGGACATTATGGATCTTCCTTGCCATTGAATGACGGTCTCCCGGGCTTGTAAGATAGAGGACGTCCTCTATGCCTGATACAATATATGAAGAAGAAGCCGGGATGTCATTCGCCTCGTTTCTTATCTCCCTGAGAAAGTCAATAAAACCTATCCTGTTTTCGTAAGGCGTTATACCTTCCGGATTGTATGGTCTGACTGAAGAACGTTCTATAATCTCATATCCAGGCATATGACTTCATTCACCTTTTTTCCCTAATCTCTTCCTTATCCATGCAGGGTTTCTGCGGCAGTCAAGAACAGCATATACAAGCGCGGTTTGATCCTCAACACGGTAATACACTGCAAATGGAAATCGCTTTGACAGCAAACGATGGTACTTCTCAAAATGCACAGAATGAATACCTGCATTTACAACCAGCGAATCAATATCTGAAAAGAGTGTGTCTAAGAAATAAGCGCCTACTCCCTCTGACTGTTTTTCATAGAAGCGGTATCCGTCAATCAAATCCTGGATCGCTGAGGATAATATTTTGATTTTCATGAAACTTCTTTTCTTATTATCTTCTTGGCTGAATCCCATTCTGAAAAGTTTTCACTTCCATGCACAATCCCTTTTTCTCTATCCTCCAATACTTCTTTATGCCACGAGGGAGATACAATGCCTTCAGCCTTATTACATAAATCATCCCAAATTGATTCCATCACCCTGATTTTTTCCTCAATTGACATCTTTTCCAATTGTATAGTATTTGACATGGTTCCTCCTGACTATTGCCTTTATATTAATATTTTTATCAATAGCAACATTATATTGGACTGTTGCAGCGAGGTCAATAATTCTCAGACTTCCATTAAACTCAAGACCCTGCTTACCGGGTCATTGAATGTCGGGTTCTTTACCCTTAAATATTCAAGAGCCGCCCTTATCTGCGGCATTGCAGGATTAAATTCCCTGAGCCATTGTATGATGTCCCCTGATTCATGGGCAAGCCCCATGAGAAAATGGAGGATGTCCACAAGGGCAACATTATCAAATTTCCCCTCTTCCATCTCAGGGAAGAGGGCAATCTGCAGAAGGGATGAGGTCTTTTTTGAAAAGAATGTCTGAAGGTCTTTATAACGTTCAACCGGGTGTTTCACCTCATAAGTCCGGCCTCTCTTGGCACGGCCCTTATGCATGATACCGGCCTTAATCAGATCTGCGGGTTCAAGTATCCCCCTTGTGGCCTTATGCACCTCATCGCTCTGGACCTCCATCCTGTCGCATAGGCAGGTGAGATAGATGTAACTGACAGGGTCAACGTATTCAAGCTCTGAAGGCAATGGCTGTGCTGATGAGACGAGCTGTTCCACCATCATCCGGATAGCGGTTAGCGCATCCCTTAATGGCACTACTTCATCCTTATAATCTACGATCATGCCGTAGTGCCTGCTGTATAGTTCAAGGCACTTGCCAATAAGGATGATGTTTATATCAGCAGGAGGAAGATTCTCACTCCACCCGCTTCCATATCTCCCAGCTTCAATCAGCCTGATCTCCTCCCTCGCCCTTTTCCTTATCTCCTGCCTGATCGTCGCCCACGAGCGCTTCCGCCCGCTGTCCTTATCTCCCTCTTTTACCTGTCTCTTTTTGCAGACATGGATGAGGTCGTAAGAGATAGACTGTTTGTCCTGCAAATGTAGCGAGCTTTCTGATTCGCCATGTATCGGATATATGGCTTCAATCACAAACCCTGCATTACATATAGATTCAAGCAACGCCTCCCATGCACTGCCCTCTGCATGGTGGAATGTAAAGACCATCAAACCATCATCTTCAAGATTCTCACAGCATCTTCTCCAGACCTCGGTAAGCCCCTTTTCATAGTCCGATGATGTCTTACCACGGGTGGGGTTTTCAACTATCTCTTCTGACTTTGGAGTAATCTCCGGGGCAAAATGCGGATATGTCTTTGCAAGGATTAATCTAAGCCAGACATAGAAGAAATCGGCCAGTTCGGAATAGTTGACATTGTCTGCATAAGGAGGGTCGGTGATGATGAGATTGGAACTTAACGTCGTGTCTGTCTGTTCGTCATTCCCGCGAAAGCGGGAATCCATTTTCCCGGAATCGCCACAGGTGATACTTGTGCCGGTGTTTCTTTCTATGACTTCATTTCTAAAAACAGTTACTGTTTCTCCTTTTGAATATGCTCTGTCAAAAGGCTTGTAACAAAACACTTTGCCATCCATTGCCTTATCCAAACATTTAATGAAGCTGCATTTGCCGAATTTCACACCCCATACGTTGCCTTCTGCAAAAGTTGCTTTCGGTTGAAAATCATGTCTCGCAAAGACACCCTCTGTTTTATTAGCATCTGCCCTGTGTCGCGTAAACACATTATTACTTTCTAATGTGGTGAACAACCCGCTCAACAGCATCTCCTTCAACACCTGATCCCCTTCCTCATCAATCGCCTTAAGGAGTGTGCTCAGGCAGAGCAACTGGCGGGGATTGAACATCTGGCGCCAATAGATATAGTGATGTTCAAGCAAACGATGTGTCTCCTGTCCGTCAGGGATTTCACCTTTGGGATACGGCAGGCTATCCTTTTCATTCTCCCATCTATTCTCCGCATCCTGATACCGCTTCAGATCAGACGGGGTTATCCGTTTAAAGAACTTGCCGTTGTTGTTTCTGATATTGCAGGCATGAGAGGCCGGCCCATTCGTTTTTACCTTTTCCCCGAACAGGTTCTCAGCAGTCACACCTGCACAGGAAGGACAGTAACCCTCAAGGCTATAGGGTTTTACAGGTAGCAGTCTCTCCTTGGGGAGCCTCCTGATAGAGACGATAATCTTATCCCTGGTACCACAGGAATGGCAGATAAAATCCCCCTTTGAAGGGATGTTCCCTTTAACCGGGGCATAGTCCTTTTTACATGCAGGGCATGACACATCCTCAGGCAGCGTGCCGCGGTGTTGCCAGACAGACCAGCAATGAGGACAAAGTAGGACAGTAAGCGGTACCTTCTTTTTTCCCTTTTTATATGAGAATGTGTCACTGACATCATCTTCTTTGAAACACCAGGGACAGGTTGCCCGATTGAAGCCCCCCCTCACCCTATCCCTCTCCCGCAAGGGGAGAGGGGAATTTAGCAATGCCCAGCGCTTGTTTGACCGCAGCTCACCTGAAGAATCCTTAAAGTTGTAGACCGTTAGACTGCCTTCAGCAATCAGTGAAGCAGGCTCAAGGTCAAGGTCATACTCTTTCTTACAATGAAGACAGACATAATCAGGGATATATCTTGTTGATGGGGACTTCTGCGAGATGATGTAGTCGGAGAATAGCGGGACTTCCAACCCGCAAATGGAGTTTGTGCAAATTGCGGACTTCACCCAGAAGGTATAGATGATGTCAGCGTCCTCAACTCCGGCGCCGCAGCATGGACACTCAGTTCTGTAATGACTCAGCAGCTCTTCCCTGACAGGGATACCGCTTGCAGTCTTTCTCTCCTCAAGGCGTTTGAACGCCGCCTTCAGGTCATCAATGACAACAGGCTCAGACTCTGTCTTAACTATAAACCATGCCACTGGGTTCAGGTCTATGCCGGTCACATGGCATCCAAGCCTGAGGGCCTCGATAATGGTCGTGCCGCCCCCCATGAACGGGTCCAGTATCTTTACGCCGTTGGTGTCCAGATCATTGGTGTGGTCTTTATAGAACTCCTCCATGATGTCTGTCCCGGCAGGCTTCATGGAGGCAAGCAGAATGGCCCTGAAAACGCTGGAGGCCCTGCGGGCAAACCACTTGTGCATCTGGTAGATGGGTTTAAATGCATTCCGTTCAGGCACGGCAAGCCTGTTTATCTCAACGATAGGAAAGGATTCTTCAATAGCCCTTTTCATTTCCACCAATTTCCAGCTCTACCCATGGGGTCAGCATCTCCATCAGCGAGAGCCCGCCATGCTTATAGAGCTTTGCGGCTGCATCACCAGTAGAACGGGTCCTTATACGGCCTTTAAGCATCGCCACACCCCTTGTTTCATCAATAATGATGTCATCAGATTTGGGAGGGTGCGGGTTATCTGAAAGTGATATATTTCTGTTATTGCCGAAGTAGCTGTTTAGCTCCCTTATTTCCCTCTCAGAGGATGTCTTGTCCATGCCAGTGCCGAAAAAGATATACCCGTGGTCGCTTGTAATAATTACCTTCCGTCTCCCCTTTATCTGCTGGACAGTATGCATCCATGCGGTCTCAAACTGGATATGAATATTTTCAAAATGGCGCTCAAACCTGGATCCGCTGTCTGTATAGGTATTGTCCGGAAAAGCAGACCAAACAAGGAGCGGGGAGTTGCCGTCAGGGGCATTAATGCCCTGTGTTATATTGTCTGTATAGATTGTTGTTATACCTTTGTCCTTTAGCTCTGCCCTTGTCTGGAGGCTTTTAGGGCTTATTTTCCCGCATTTAAACTCACGCTCAACAAAATCCATTGTCTCGCTCGGTATTGCCGCAATAGAGCAGTCAACCTCTTTGACACTGAATCCTGACCTCTCTGACAACTTCAGGATTATAGGTATCTCCCTTAAGGAAAGTCCGTCAAAAACAACTACAGCGGTATCTTCTTTCAGGACATTCAACATGCCTTTGCCGGTCTCTGGAGGCGATAATAACTCCCTGTATATCCTGTCTGCAGTAGAAGATATCAGCTCTTCAAACCTGTTAACCTTATCCTCTCCTGCCTTAAGATATTCAATATGGGACATGGAATCATAGAAGG
The DNA here is from genome assembly GCA_020851375.1 of Nitrospirota bacterium. Classification (NCBI taxonomy): domain Bacteria; kingdom Pseudomonadati; phylum Nitrospirota; species Nitrospirota bacterium. The sequence continues at coordinate 196,099 of JADZCV010000045.1, forward strand.
ACGCTGTCCACACCTCTTCAATAAACCACTTCTTAAGCCAGGCCAGTCTTGGTCCGGGCATTATCAGGTCATCAAGCAATTTATTGGAAAGGGAAAGCCCCTGCAAATTCTACCCCTCCTTATTTTCTGTAATAACGATCAAATCCGCTGAATAGTCTGCGCCGGAAATGGAAGGAAGTGACTCAACCTGCTGCTCGATCTGATTTTTCACAAACCGTCCGTTCTTTGTAATGCTGATCTCAGCAGTGACATCACCCTGCCCGCTTAAATTGCCCCTCAGTAATGCCGGGAGTGTCCCCATGTCCCCTATGCCGTCTTTCTGAAAAAATATCTTGTATGTTGCCTTAGTAATCTCAGCGCCGTCATATTCCTGAAGCCTGAAGGCTATCTGGTTTCTAAGGCTCAGGGCATCTGTCTGCGGGGTTATTCTTAAAGGGATTGTCTTCTTTTTTGGACATGTACATGGTCGCTGACCGCATCGCGGACAAGTACCGGCGGGAGGGACGTCACATATACAGGGAAACTGGCCGCAACGGTGACAAGACACAGACTCACGCGCACAGGCACACGGCATCTGACCGCATATCTGACATACAACAGGCTTCGGCACTGCATCAGACGGAAATGGGGCAGTTATCTTTGCATTGAAGAATTCAGTTTCAGTCAGGTCAATGTACCTGCCGCAGAAGTTTCCCCTGCTGTGCTGAATACCGATAACACCATCCCTGCATAGTTCTCTTACAGCGCCTGAAACCGCACGGGCCATGGCAGGGACAGGAAAACTGAGTGTCTTTTTGTACTCTTCATCCGTTTCCTTTACTAACTTGCCTTTAATCTCCTCAAGACGGTCTTCAAGGTGTTCCCTGAAGGTAAGGAGCGGGAAGAACTGCTGACTCAGCGCCTCGATTACCTTATCCTTTGAACAGTCTCCAGCTATCTGCTCCAGTTCTACACGGTCTTCATTGACTGAAGAACCATAATTTTCCCAACTGATAAATACGATACCCGCCTTCCTGATCCTGTCTAAAATATTTCCCTGATCCCCTCTTGCAATCCTTTCATAATCTGCCTTTTGAGATGATTTTTTGGCGCCATCAGCAAGGGACTTTGCAGACAAGACCCTTTTTGCCCATTTCAACAAGTCTTTGTCATTCAACAACTGGAATTTATCATCCTTTGGTTCGAGCAGTATTATGAGGTTTCTGTACTCCATGCCAAAATAGATATTATGACGTTCCTCCTGAGTCAACCGCCTGCCTGCAAGTACATATCTTAGACGGGATTTATCCATCTGCCTGAGTATTTCCTGTGTCTGCCCGACGGAGTTAAATACTAAGGCGCCTGATGTCTCCCTGAAGACCTCTGTCTTAATCAAATCTGTCAGCAACTCACGGGCATGGTCATCTGAGTACTTCAGTGACTTTAGCTCTACCTTTGCCTCCGGCTGTTCTTCAATATCAAAGAAATACCTGTCTCCTTCGGAATGAAAAAATGATGCGTATTTCTGGAATGTCAACAATGTATGATTAAAACTGTTTATATCAAACGATGGTGATAACATATCCGGCATCAGGCCGTCTTTCGTAACCCCTTTGTTTGCTTCAAGGCCCGTGATGGTGTAAAGAAGCACGGCAGATGCGAGCCTGCCGGAAGCAGGGACAGCCGCTTTAAGCTCTTCGACATTTTCCTTAGCCCGGTTGATGATGTCTCCGCTTATATCAATATCCCTGAGCATGACCATGTTTGCCTTGTCTTCTATAGAGGCATCGGCAGGCGTAATGATATCATTGGTCTCGTGTGTCAAACGAACTATATTACCAAGGAATGCAAGAGAGCCTCTCACATTCTGGAATGAACCCCTTGAGGGGATCCTCTTCAGGAGTATGTCCATGATAGACGGGGTAAATGGATATGTCTCACGGAATCTCCTCTTAAATGACTCTTCATCATCAATAACCGCGTGTCTCTTCCATAGCTGCACATAACTCTCTATCACAGGGCTGACTGTCTCAGGGTTAAAGCTGAGATAGTTTTCAAATAATCTGTGAAGTATTACCTTACACCTGTCCTGCGTATTATCAAATTGGACCGTGCACCTTGGAACACGCTTCAATGTGCTGCCGGGCTCCTCCCTGTCGCTGTAAATACTTGCGAATAGGGTCACCTTGTCAGAACGGTTGCTGTATTCGGAAAGCATCTGGAGAAAGGCAATGTTCTGGGCCTGAAGCGCAGGATTTGCTATTACCTTTATGCCCTGCTCAAGCTCGTCAAATATGAGGACCAGTCTCCTGCCCCCAAGCGCCTTCTCAAATTCGGCTAATCCGGGATGGGTCTTTCCCTTCCATGCCTCAGTGCCAAGGGCATTGAAGATCATACCCCAGACAGAATCATACGGGTTGTCGGTAAATTTATTAATGACGACAATAACATCGTCAGGCACATTGCATGTAATATCGTTTGAACTCAGCCATCTGCGGGATATATCAGGATGTTTGAAGAGATTATAAACCAGAAGCAGGAGATGCGATTTACCGCTGCCTTTCAGCCCTTCAAAAAGAAAGAGGCCGGAGGTATCCTTATTCGATTGAAAACGCAGATGAATCTGCTCCAATACCCGCAGCGTATCTGAGGTTGGATAGGTCAGGCTGTAGAATATCTCAGGATTAGGCTCTATTTTCTCAGGATCACCGGAGGCAAGATTGGCTAAATCAATAATCCCCTCAATACCTGCGTCAGATATGGTCTCTTTCCTCGGTTTTAGATATGCCGAATAGCTCATAGCCTGTTCTGATGCACACTCCTTAGTATTGACCACATATAATATATCAATCAGGCTGTTTTTGGAAGATGGCTTTTAAATGACTGTTCTGATTGACGGTCATAACTACGTTTTATATAATGTTTCTAACGGCAGTTGCCACACAAAACCGCCATTATGCGTTTGTAAACTTAATGCAAGAACTTACTTCAATACTTTCAGAAGCCACAAAGTCCATTCCAGGAGAGTACTTCCAATTACCTGTCGCTGGCAAAGAAGATCCAATCTACAGAGAGAGAGAGTATATTGCTACGAACTCTATCATCACATTCGGTCACTTTGGCCTGACGGTACGCGTTATTCTTTGGGTGGAGAAGTGGACAAGTCTGGTCATCCTTGGATTCGCGAGAACAATTTGGATAGGATAAAGCCTGATTTTATAGTCCATGTTCCAGGACAGATGGATTACAATGAACTCGTATTGGAGGTTAAACCTATAAACGCGAGGAAGCCAGGTATTGCTAAGGATTTACAGACCCTTACTGCGTTTCGTCAGAAAGCAGGATATAAGAGAGCCATCTTACTTGTTTATGGTGGTACAAAAAATGATGTTGATCGTTTCAAGAAGAAAGGGCAATCAATTGCAGAGCAAAATAGGGATGGGTCTATTGATCGTCAGCTTATCGAACTATGGCACCACAGCACTTGTGGGAAAATGGCAGAGAGTGTTGGATGGTGATCGGAAATCAGAATAATGAAGAACAATCTTAATAAAAAGATATGGAATTCGAGATATATTTTGACAACTCGTTCTTTATATTTTACTCCAAATTAGGTGTCCACTTTATCCACTTTACAATCTTTGCTACAAGGTCATTGATGAGGTAAAGAAGTTTCTTGAAGAATCATCCCACAGCCCCCATTGTTGAAGCCGTGAACCTCACAAAGGTTTTTGACGGATTCACAGCAGTTGACCATATATCTTTTTCCCTGTATCCAGGCGAGATTGTCGGACTCCTTGGTCCTAATGGTGCAGGCAAGACTACTACCCTTCAGATGCTTCTGGGAACGCTGACACCTACAGAGGGAAGCGTGAAGATCTTAGGCCTTGATCTCCGGAAGAACAGGCAGTCCATATTGGGCAGAATAAATTTTTCCTCAACTTACACATCAATGCCGTCTGCCCTTAGCATATATGAGAATCTGAGGGTATTTGCCACTCTTTACGGCGTAAGAAATTGCCGGAAGAAGATTGATGAGATAATGCATTTGTTCGATTTATCCGCTCTTAAAAACAAACTTGCAGAGACATTATCATCCGGCCAGTTGACCAGACTTTCGCTGGCAAAGGCTTTGCTAAATGACCCTGAGGTGCTGTTTCTTGATGAACCTACTTCCAGCCTTGATCCCGATATTGCAGACAGGACCAGGAGTATCCTGAAAATGAGACGGGACAGTACCGGCCTGTGCATTTTCTACACCTCCCATAACATGAAAGAGATGGAGGAGATGTGCGACCGTATTATTTTCCTCCACCGAGGGAAGATTATTGCAGAGGGGACGCCGAAAACGATACTGAAGCGCTACGAGGAGGAACACCTCGAGGCATTGTTCCTGAAGATTGCCAGGGAGGGAGGGTGAGTTTTTACCGTATATACTCAGTGGTCCTCCGGCATCTGTATCTGTATAAAAGGAGTATTGCGCGTCTCATGGAGACCTTCTACTGGCCCCTGCTTGACCTGCTGGTATGGGGATTTATCTCTGTTTATCTGGAACAGTATAAAGGAGGACTACCGGGTTTTGTCACATTCTTCATAGGCGCACTTATACTGTGGGACATGCTCTTTCGTTCCCAGCAGGGGATATCCATATCATTTCTCGAAGAGATGTGGTCAAGGAACCTGATGAACCTCTTTGTATCCCCGCTGCGTCCCGGTGAATTCATAATTGCGACTATGGTCATCAGCATTCTGAAACTCCTTTCAGCCTCTGCAGTTACCATCACCCTTGCCTGGCTTATCTATTCATTCAATCTCTTTACCATCGGGATATCACTGCTGCCCTTTATACTGTGCCTTACCGTGATGGGGTGGTCAGTCGGCATCCTGACTATCTCGTTTATCCTGAGATACGGTCAGAAGGCAGAGGTTCTGGCCTGGGGAATCGCCTTTCTATTCCAGCCCATTTCCGCTGTCTTCTATCCTGTCTCAGTCCTCCCGAAGTTCCTCCAGACCATTGCCAGATTTGTCCCAGCCGCCCATATCTTTGAGGGGATGCGGGCAGTCATCAGGCAGGGAGAGTTCCCTTTAAATGAACTGATATGGGCCGCAGGCCTCGACGCCGTCTACCTCATCGGCTCCATCCTCTTTTTCTATGCCATGTTCCATAGCGTAAAGGTCAGGGGGTTGTTGTTGCACATAGGAGAGTAGCAGATCCAGCCGAAACCTCAGACCCCGGACCGCTCAAATGCCCTCCGTTGCATCATTAACTTGCTTAATTACATGGTAGTAATGTAAACTAATATCATGAAGTATGCATTCAGATGGAATACGATAATATCTATTATTTGCTTTGGCTTTCTTTTATTCATTCTTGATATATTACCTGTTTGTGCTGAGAGTCTGAACATTCGTCCTGTCCCTTCACGGGATATCAAGGGTTTCCTGGAGGTCAGCCTCTATACCGAGTTGGCATCACGGACAGTAGTCGAAGAAACACCGCAGGGAATCAATTTTGAGGGAGATGCTGAATCCACCAGGCTTATGGCGAGACTCGCCACAAGGCCATGGCACCCGGTTGAGTTCTACATACATGCCGGGATGGCAAATCTTTTTATAGACCAGTTCAATGACTACAGGGGTGACTATGGATTTGCCTATGGCGGCGGTATATCTCTGACACTGTACGAAAACCAGGGGCCAAACCGGCTTAAGGTCCTTGCAAGGGGTGATGTATTGAACTTTGAGACAACTGATCACGTCTGGACTGTCATTAATTCTCAGGATGAATTTGTCAAGGAAACCATAATGTGGAGGGAGTATACCCTTGACGGGATAGGCATTTGGAGGTCCCCGAATTGGGAACCCTTTATCGGTGCACGATTTTCCTGGCTTGATTCAGAGGATAATATAAAACATCCCAGTGTTGGAAGGCTTTCCCTAAAGGAAGACCGAAATCTTGGCATGATCATGGGAACAAACATCTATCTTGACAAGAGGGAAAACTTTGCCGTCAACATTGAGGCTACACTGATAGACCAGGCATCCCTCAGAATAGGTGTCAAGCTATGGTATTAACTATTATTTCATTTGTTTTACTGGCATTCCTCAGCGGATGCGCAACTACGGGCGGCTATGAACGCTACGGCGGGTATAGTGGGGGTAATGACAGGATTTCGGAACACAGGGCAGCTTTTCCTGAAGATGGAAGGATAAGCATGGCATACTCCATCGCATACTGGGATGTGTTACAGGCTGATGAGAAGGGGGAGCAGGTACCTGAGGTTTACTACATCTGGCTTCGCAACAACTCTGCCGCAGATATCCGCATAGACCCTTCCAATCTTTCCCTGATCACAGAGAAGGGAGAGGTGATCCCGTTGAGCAGGCTTACAGCCTCGACACCTGAACCTCTTCAGGCTACAGAGGCTGGTACTCATGAGATTGCAGCCGGATATGCTGTCTTTGAGATTCCGATGTCAACCATGGAATCAGACAGGCCTGGCCGTCTGATTTATGATGACCATGAAGGTTTCAGGGCGGTCCGCTATCTTCAGGTTGAAGATATGATAAAATATGAAGGCCTGACATTAGAAACAACTGTATATTATTATGCCCCGGTCTACCCGAGGCGTTACTGGTTTCCATATTATTATCCTTATAATTACTATCCATATGATATCTATTTTTACTACTTGTATCCCTACTCGCCTCACCGCCATTACTATTATTCCCGGCCTTATGAACCCGGGAGACGGGAGTTCGGCACACCGTCCACAAAAGAACCTGTCGTGAAGCCTAAGGAGAAGAAAAGGCGTGAGTTTTGATAAGGGGGGGGCTGAACAGTAAACACCAAAATAAGGTCGCACTAATTACAGGCGGAGGGAGCGGGATCGGTTTTGCAATCACCAGGGCGCTGCTCGGGGAAGGCATGCGAGCAGCCATCTGCGGCAGGGATGAAGGAAAACTGAGAAAGGCAGAAGAAGAATTAAAGACGCATCCTGACAATCTCCTTGTAATGGCAGCAGATGTCTCCAAAAGGTCTGAGGTTGACCGCTGGGTTAAGAAAGTCATAAGTCAGTTTGGCAGGATTGATGTCCTTGTCAACAACGCGGGAGTAGCCCGCTGGTCTGACATAGAAAATATCACTGATGAACACCTTGACTGCCAGCTCGACGTTAATCTCAAGGGTCCACTTTATTGTTCCCAGGCCGTCCTTCCATTCATGAAGAAACAGCAGAATGGCTATATCATTAACATCTCCTCGGTTTGTGGTAAATCCGGTTTTGCAGGCACAGCCGCCTACAGCGCCAGCAAGTTCGGCCTCATGGCCCTTTCAGACAGTTTGAGGGAGGAAGGTGCACCATCCAATATCAAGGTTACGGCTATATGTCCAGGATTTGTAGCAACACCAATGGTCACGGACGCACCTGTCCCGCTTGATGAGATGATCAGACCGGATGATATTGCAGAGGCGGTATTGTTCCTGTTAAACCTCTCCGCACATGCCGCAGTCCGGGAGATTGTTATCACACGGAAAGAGGAAGGGTAGAAGAAGCAATGAGTTGAAAGAAATGAGCAATGAGGAGAATCATGCAATGAGATCTAATGCTAAAGGGGAATGCCAGTAAGGTGAAGCGATGCAACCGTGTCCATTACAGTCCTGCCATCGGCCTCCCACCCGCCTATCAGGTAAATAAAATCAGACACTGATTCAACACCCATTGCAGCACGTGGTTTATCAATATCCTGAGGTCTCTTCCAGACTTTATTATCCTGGTCATAATACGCAGCCCTTGTATGTATGCCGTCTGTGCTGTAACCGCCGAAGATGTGAATGCGTCCTTTGTGCATGCATATTCCATGAGCAGCAGCAGGCCACGGGAGTAATAAACCCTCTTCTTTAGCCCACTTGTTGCTGACAGGGTCGTAAATGTCTATCAAATCATATTCTGTCAGACCCTTTCCTGTAAAGGAAACGCCTCCGGTTGCGAGTATCCTGCCGTCAACCACGGCCCCTTTCAGGGCAAATCTCGGGACAGGCAGCGGTGCAATCTCGACCCAGCGCCCTTCAACAACGTTCAGTCTCTCACAGAATGTAAAACCCGGGTCTTTCGAAGGCCCCCCTTCTGTTGCATCAGGGTGATGGCCGCCCATTATGTAAATATCATTTCCAGATACTGCCACTCCAGGATAGTCATGAGGCATTAGCATGTCAGGCCCTGCCTCCCATGTGTCTTTCCTGAAGTCATATATCTCGACAGTTGTGAGAAACCTGAACTTGCCATCCGGCTTCTTATACCCGCCTCCAATCACATAAACTTTATCACCAATCAACGCCGCTACAGCACCTGAGCGTTGTGTGGGCATCGTCCTGCCCCATGACCATGTATTACTATCCGGGTTATATATCTCTACAGTATCAAGGCTGAGGAAGTTTGGACCTCCGCCGCCAAAGACATATATCTTCCCGTTATATGATACAGTTGCAGGATGCGAACGTGCTGTCTGTAAGGATTTCCTGATGTTCCACATATGCCGCTATTTTACTTAAAGACAGGGCAAATGGTCAACTGTTAAATAAAAGGATTATTTATCAAGGAATATTTTAAGCCCCTTAAATGCCCTGGGATGCCGCAGCTTTCTCATGGCCTTGACCTCAATCTGACTAACCCTCTCGCGGCTTATACCCAACTGTTTTCCAATCTCTTCCATGCTATAGCGTTTTGATTCACCTATTCCAAACTTCATCCGGATCACTTTCTCTTCTCTGGGACTCAGGATCGAGAGGGCCTCATTCAGCTCCTTCATCAGTTCATCACCTATAATGTCATCAGCAGGTGATGGCTGTTCATCATCCGCAACAAAATCAGACAGAGAGGCATCCCCATCCTCCCCGGCCGGCGCTTCCAGTGATACCTCTTTGTGCATCATATCCATTAAGCCTTTAGTCTTTTCTACAGGTATATTCAACCTTTCTGACAGTTCTTCTATGGTTGGTTCCCTTCCGGTTTCCTGAATAAATCTGAAAGATGTACGAATCACCTTCCTGATCTTTAACAATATGTGAGCAGGGACATTTAACGACGTGACAGACAAAAGGGCTGACCTCATTATATATTGCCGTATCCACCAGACAGCATAAGTTGAAAATCTGTAACCCTTTCTGTAATCAAATTTATCAACTGCACGCATCAGGCCTATATTACCCTCCTGGATCAGGTCCATTAGTTGTGTATCATTTCTTGAATATTTCCTTGCAATATCAGCAGAAAGCCTGAGATTTGCCCTGATAAAACTGTCTTTTGCCTCCTGCATCCTGTTCTCAATCTCTTCAATAGAAGATAATATACCGCTCGAATCACCCTTGCCTGTCTCAGAGTCAATTCTAATCTTTTCGACTGTCTTTTCAATTATCCCTGTAAGCATGTCTGCTTCAAGCACACGGGATGCAAGCAACTCCCTGTCCACGTCGCTTTTACCAAGTTCTATAATATCATCAAGAATATTTAATACATCCTGGCTATCGACATCATCATCAGGCAGGACTTCTGCACTTCCCTCAGTTGTCCCTGCTTTGTCCATTTCTGCCTCCGCGAGAACACGTCTCAGCTCCCTGATCTCGTCTCCAAGCATTCCTGCATCCAGCAACTTATGGACTATGGCTGAACGGCATTCCTCCAGATATTTGGCAAGCGAAATCTCCTCTTCCTTTGTCAGCAGGGGAACGGAACGTATTTCATTTAAATATGTCTTTACAGAATCTGATGATTTCATATTACTGGTTTATTATTATACCAGAATAGTGATATTATAAGGTTGCAGGAGAAATTACAATAAGTTAGAGTGAGTTTTACACAAGAAAGGAGGTTTATCACTATGAACAAGAAACCAGTATCCTGGAGGGGACCGTCTGAACTTGCCCGCATGGCAAAGGAGATGGAACATATGGTCGAGGACTCCTTTGGCCGCGGATGGGGTTTCCGTAGTATGCCATTTATGCGTCGCTGGCAGGCATTAAAAAGGGCTGAAGAGTGGGCTTCGGCTCCAAAACTTGATGTCTATGAGGAAGGAAATGACATTATAGTCAAGGCGGAAATAGTCGGAATGGATAAGAATGAGATTGAAATATCGCTCGAAGGAAATATACTCAGTCTTAAAGGTGAGAAAAAGAAAGAGGAAAAGGTCGAGGACAAGGATTATACATACAGTGAGCGTTACTTCGGCAGCTTTACAAGGACAATAGAACTGCCTGTAGAAGTACAGGGGGACAAGGTCTCAGCAAACCTCAGGAATGGTGTCCTTGAGATACGTCTGCCAAAGTCAGAGGCAGCGAAGAAGAAGGAAGTTAAGATTAAGGTTGACTAATGAAAATCCCCCTTAGTCCCCCTTTTTCAAAGGGGGAAATCAGTTCCCCCCCTTTAGTAAAGGGGGGATAGGGGGGATTTGAAGAGGGACTATCCATTGTATCGTTCTCCTCTCTACGAAACGCATAATTCATTCGGCGCTGCGTTTGCCGAGTTTCATGGCTGGGAAATTCCTTCAAATTACGGTAACCCTGCGGCAGAGCACCTTGCTGTCAGAAGCAATGCCGGTATTATGGACATGACGCACAGGGGGAAGATCCTGATATCCGGCGAAGACAGGACGAAGTTCCTCCAGAATATCCTCTCTCAGGATATCAGCAAGTTAACCCCTGGTTCAGGCGGACACAGTACACTCCTTAACACAAAGGGGCATATGCTTGCTTACATGCGCATCTATAGTGATGGGGAATCATTCCTTATAGATACCGAATCTGGTGAGACAGACAAGATATTGCAAACATTGAACCGTTATCTCTTCAGGGAGGATGTTAAAGTCGAAGATGTCACACTGAGATACGGACTTATAACTGTTAATGGTCCCAATTCACGAAAAATCATATCCGCCGCAAGCGGGACTGAAATCAATGATATGCCGGATTGTTCGCACGTTAACATAACAATTAATGGCATAAACTGCAGGGCAGTAAGGACTGCATATACAGGAGAAGAAGGATACGACATTTATACACCGTGGGACGATCTGTGCACTATCTGGGAAACAATCCTGTCGGCTGGCATTGCCTCAAAAATCCCCCTTAATCCCCCTTTTTCAAAGGGGGAAATCAGTTCCCCCCCTTTGGTAAAGGGGGGAGAGGGGGGATTTTGTGAGACAATAACCACATTCGGCCTGGATGCATTTGAAACATTGAGGATAGAAGCAGGCACCCCTGTTTACATGATTGACATGGACGAGAACACCATCCCGATCGAAGCCAATCTCGATCATGCCATCAGTTACACAAAGGGTTGTTATGTAGGCCAGGAAACGATAGCCCGCATAAAATTCAAGGGGCATGTGAACAGGATACTCACAGGATTATCAATCACATCGGGGACAGAAATAAATTCTGTCCCCGATATCAGCATTATCCCCCGTAAAGGCGACAGGATATTCAGGTTTATTGATAATACGGAACAGGACATTGGATTCATCACCAGCGCCTGTATTTCCCCTTCGCTAAAAAAGATAATCGCCCTCGGATATATAAAGACAGGATACAATGAACCTGGTTTAGAGGTCAGCATAACATGTGGCTCTGAAAAACTGACAGCCGGGGTTTCAAGATTGCCATTTCTTTCGGGATAATCCCGTCCATATTGTAGTTTCAAAAAAACGATTGACAAAGCTTCTATAAGATGTTAAAAATTTGGGTTATTTCAAGTGAGGGAGTTACCGTATGGTGAAGGACGGCGATAATGACAGGTACCGTTTTGTTCACCAGGTAGGGTTGTTTACCGCTATCCCTGTACTCCTTGTCGCAGGACCGGCCATAGGTTTCTTTATAGGAGATTATATAGACAGAAAGTTTGGTACAGCCCCGTGGTTTATGTTCATCTTCATAGTCATCGGATTTGTTGCCAGCATAAGACAGACCATAGAGTTTATAAACAAGGCAAGCAGTAACAAAAAATAATATGGACAGGGACTTTATAAAGAGATCAATCAGGGCATCAGTTGTTGTTACTGTAATACTTGCCCCTTTTACATTCCTCTACCTGGGTGTTCAAACCGGATGGGGGTTTACTGCAGGAGCGGCATGGAACATAGTTAATGTATATCTGCTGTCACAGGTAATAACTAATCTAATTACTCCTCACCCCTCGAACAGAAAGCTTGGTGCTGTGGCCGGTGTAATTAAATTTCCTGTACTCTACACGATCGGTTATCTGATCTTAAGATATACTAATCCATCTGTATATGGTATCATGGCCGGGTTTTCACTTATACTGGCAATTTTTTTCTTAAAGGCAATAGGCATCTATTACCTGAACGTTTCTTATCAGGGGAAGAAGAGTTATGGAAGCAACACATAGCGCGGCACACGGCGGCGAAGCGCCTGAAGTCGCCAATATAATAACACTGCTTAATAGTTGGTTTCATGATTCGTCTGTAATATCTTTTCTGCATCACTGGGAAAATCCCTTTTTCTCCGGGCTGATTATTATCGGACTGCTTATAGTCGCCAGAATGGCGTCAAGACAGAGGGCTATGGTGCCGGGGAAACTGCAGAATTTTGTGGAATTTGCGCTTGAAAGTCTCGATAACCTTGCTACAGGAGTCATCGGCCATCACGGAAGACATTATGCCCCATTCATCGGAACACTTTTTATCTATATCCTGGTCATGAATCTGAGCGGCCTTGTCCCGTTTTTTAAGTCCCCATCCTCAAGCCTTAACACGACTATAGGCCTTGCAGTCATCGTATTCATCTATGTGCAATATACCGGTTTGAGAAGGCTTGGCATCGGCGGATATATCTTTCATCTGCTGGGGCAGCCGCGGGATGTCATGGGATGGATCTTTGTTCCACTGATGTTCCCCCTTCATGTAATTGAGGAATTCATCAAACCTATGAGCTTATCTCTCCGTCTTTTTGGAAATGTCTTCGGTGAAGATGTCCTGATAGGCGCATTTGTTACAATGGGCATTATGGCATTGAGTTTTATGGGCAGCCCGATTGGGATACCGCTTCAGATTCCTTTCATGCTCCTTGCAATAATAACAGGAACAATTCAGGCACTGGTCTTTACGCTTTTGAGTACAGTTTATATCGCATTGATGTTGCCGCATGAGGAACATCATTAAACCATCATTAGAAAGGAGGAGTAAACAATGGACTTTCAAACATCTTTAGGTTTTGCACTCCCAATAGGAGTGGGACTTGCAGCAATCGGTTCAGGTCTTGGTCTCGGAAAGGCTGTAGGATCTGCAATGGAGGCAATGGGAAGACAGCCTGAGGCAGCCGGCAAGATCCAGACGGCAATGGTTATCGGTGCGGCATTTATTGAGGCATTGACCATCTATGCACTTCTGACAGTCTTTATCTTCCAGGGTAAAATCGGCGGATAGATAAGATTATAAAGGGGAGACACATTGAATCTTGAAATACAACAGATACTGACTCAGGCAATCGGTTTTCTCGTACTCCTGTTCATCCTGAAGAAGATAGCCTGGAAGCCTCTGCTCTCCCTCCTCGATGAAAGGAGGGAGAAGATATCATCTGAGTTCAGCACCATCGAGCGTACAAAGTCAGAACTCTCGAGGCTTGAACAGGATTATAAGGCGAGACTCTCAGAGATTGACGCGCAGGCCAGACAGAAGATTCAGGAGGCAATATCCGAAGGCCAGAGGATATCTATGGAACTTCAGGAAAAGGCAAGGGAAGAGTCCAAGGACATCCTTAACAAGGCAAAGGAAAATATAGATCTGGAGATTGCAAAGGCCCGTGTGGAGCTCAGAAATCAGGTCGCTACGCTGGCAATAAAGGCTGCTGAAAAGGTTATCAAAGAGGAAATGACGGAAGAACGTCAAAAGAGGCTCGTAACAGAGTTCATAGATGAGGCAGGTCAGTTAAGGTGAAAAAAGGGATCATCTCCGAGAGATATGCCAGCGCACTCCTCAATATTGCAAAAAAAAGGGGAGCAATTGAGCAGGTCTTCGACAATCTGGTATTTGTAAAACAGATGCTTTCTCAGAATGCCCCTTTAAAAATCTTCCTCGAAAGTCCTCACATTACACAGGAAGACAAGATGGCCTTCATTAAGAAGGCCTTTGGTGAGTCTCTCTCTGATACAGCCATGACATTTCTCATGTTGCTTGTAAAAAAGTACCGTCTGAAATTCCTCAGAGAGATTATAGATGAGTATGAGAGATTGTATGATATAGAGAAATCTGTGCAGAAGACAGATGTCATTACTGCATATCCTATAGATGATGTTGCTGCAGGAAAGCTGCGCACTGCAATTGAACGTGCAATGAACAAATCCGTCAAGATGTGTTTCATTGTGGACCCCAGGATACTTGGGGGGGTAATTATCAGGACACCGAATCTCATTATAGACGGCAGCATACGGCGGAAACTTACGGATATTAGTTATTCGCTGGCCTCACTGAAGGTTTAGTCATTCTGGATGAAGTTCAGAATGACAGAGTGGAACGGCAGGCAGGTGGCAGGATAATCAGTCCTGTTACGTGCTTACTGTTTACTGTATAAAGGAGAAATAGATATGGCATTAAGACCTGAAGAAGTAAGTTCAATAATTCAGATGGAGCTGGAAAAATTTCAGACGGAGCTCCATATGGAGAGCGTCGGGACAGTACTCCAGGTTGGTGACGGCATCGCAAGGATTTACGGGCTTGAGGATGCAATGGCCGGGGAACTCGTGGAATTCCCGGGCGGTGTAATGGGTATGCTCTTCAACCTTGAAGAAGACAACGTTGGTGCAATCCTGTTCGGCGAAGACGAGATGATTAAAGAGGGCGATACTGTTAAGAGAACAGGGAACATAGCCCGTGTGCCTGTTGGAGATGCAATGATAGGCCGTGTTGTTGATGCCCTCGGCAAACCAATAGATGACAAGGGCCCCATTGTTACCTCAAAATTCCGCTCGATTGAAGGAAAGGCGCCTAATGTCGTACAGAGGCAGCCTGTTAAAGAACCTGTCCAGACAGGGCTCAAGGCTATAGATGGCATGATACCAATTGGCAGGGGACAGAGAGAGCTTATCATCGGCGACAGACAGACAGGTAAGACCGCTGTTCTTCTTGACACCATAATCAATCAGAAAGGTACAGGGGTAATCTGCATCTATGTAGCTGTAGGACAGAAGGCATCAAATGTGGCAGGGGTGGTTGAAACCCTCTCCAAACACGGCGCTATGGATTATACCATAGTTGTTTCTGCAACTGCAGACAATGCGGCGTCCCTGCAGTATATAGCCCCTTATACAGGCTGCGCCATCGGCGAGGAGTTCATGTATACAGGCAGGCACGTGGTTGTCATGTACGATGATCTCTCAAAGCATGCCCAGGCATACCGCCAGTTGTCGCTCCTTCTAAGACGCCCTCCTGGAAGAGAGGCTTATCCCGGAGACGTATTTTATCTGCACTCAAGACTCCTCGAAAGGGCGGCAAAACTGAGGGACGACTTGGGCGGGGGATCACTGACAGCCCTTCCGGTCATTGAAACACAGGCAGGCGACGTGTCTGCATATATACCGACTAATGTTATCTCCATTACTGACGGCCAGATATACCTTGAACCAGACCTCTTCTATGCAGGCGTCAAACCTGCTATTAACGTAGGTCTCTCTGTCTCAAGGGTTGGTGGTAATGCCCAGACAAAGGCCATGAAGAAGGTCGCAGGAAGCCTGAGACTTAATCTTGCACAATACAGGGCGCTTGCAGCATTCGCCCAGTTCAGCTCTGACCTCGACAAGGCAACCCAGGACCAGTTGACCAGGGGTGAGAGGATGGTTGAAATACTCAAGCAGGATCAGTATGTCCCACTACCCCTTTCAAAACAGGTTATGATCATTTATGTAGGGACCAAAGGTTTCCTCGATGACATCCCGGCACAGGACGTACGTGCATTTGAAGCAGAATTTCATTCATTTATGGAAAAGGAATATCCTGACGTAGCCCATGAGATTGAAAAGACGAAGGTACTGTCAGATGATATTTGCAAGAAGATAGATTCCGCAGTGGAGAAGTTGAAGGCACGGTGGAAGAAGTAATATACGATTATGCTCACTATACGACAAATAAGAAGAAAGATAGTAGCTGCCCAGAAGACCAAGCAGATAACCCGCACCATGCAGATGGTTGCAGCATCAAGGGTCAAGAGGGCTGAAGCGCGGCTTCAGCAGGCAAAACCGTATGCAAACAAGCTTGAAGAGCTTCTTCTGAGGCTGTCGTCAACAGGTCAGTTCAGCCATCCCTTCTTTGAAACCAGGGATGTAAAGAATATTGCTCTGGTAATCATTACAGGAGACAGGGGCCTCTGCGGCTCATACAACGCAAATATAATCATGAAGGCAGAGTCCTTCCTTCGAAGTCAGGACAAGAATGTCAAGCTTTTCCTTATCGGTAAAAAAGGTTATGACTACTTCAGGAAGAGGAATTGGGAAATACTTGACAAGGTTACAAACATCAGCGGCAAACTGGATTTTAAGAGGGTTGAAGATATTACCAATCAGCTAATCGGTTATTATCTCTCAGGCACAGTTGATGAAATTCATCTGCTATATACCTCTTTCCGTTCATTAATGTCATACAAAGCGACTATTGATAAATTTCTTAAGATTGAAAACCCCGGCATTAAAGACAGCAACAAGTCAGTTCAGTATATATTTGAGCCTGATGTCAACGGGATATTTGAAAAGCTGCTGCCCAAATATGTTACCACCAAGATTTATATATCACTGGCGCAGTCATTTACATCTGAAAACGCTTCAAGGATGATGGCAATGAAACTTGCCACTGATAATGCCAATGAGATGATTGACAAGCTGACGTTGATGCGTAACAAGGCGCGTCAGGCGGCGATCACTAAAGAGATAACAGAGATAGTAACAAGCGCAGAAGCTCTGAAATAAGCAATGAGTGGATAACAATGAGCAATGAGTAGTAATAATGAAGCATAAGCAATGGCTTATGAGTAATTAGCAAGGAGGCCAGAAAAACATGAATTACGGCACAATAGTACAGGTAATAGGACCGACAGTGGATGTGCGATTCGCACAGGAGGGCCTTCCACCGATTCTTAACGCATTAAAAATCGAGGATAAGGAAAAGGGTATCAACCTGACGGTTGAGGTTGCCCAGCACGTCGGAAATGACATTGTAAGATGCATCGCCATGTCGTCAACAGACGGACTTGTAAGGGGCATGAAGGTTCTGGACACAGGGGCGCCGATATCCGTACCTGTTGACGAGCAGACCCTCGGAAGGATATTTAATCTCCTTGGCGAAACGATAGACGAAAAAGGGCCGGTAGCTCATCCTGAGAAACGCTGGCCCATACACAGGCCAAGCCCTGCATTTGAAGAGCAGGTGCCGGTTGCATCAGTGCTTGAAACAGGCATCAAGGTAATTGACCTCCTCGCCCCTTATGCAAAGGGAGGAAAAATCGGCCTCTTCGGCGGAGCAGGTGTCGGCAAGACGGTTATTATCATGGAGCTAATCAGGAATATTGCAACTGAGCATGGTGGATACTCAGTGTTTGCCGGTGTGGGTGAGAGGACAAGGGAAGGAAATGACCTCTACCTTGAGATGAGTGAATCAGGCGTTATCAGCAAGACATCTCTTGTATTCGGCCAGATGAATGAGCCGCCTGGAGCCAGACTAAGGATAGCGCTGGGCGCACTCACAATAGCAGAATACTTCAGGGATGAGATGAATCAGGACGTGCTCCTGTTCATTGACAATATATTCAGATTCGTTCAGGCAGGTTCTGAGGTATCAGCGCTCCTCGGCAGGATGCCGTCAGCTGTCGGATACCAGCCAAGCCTTGGAACTGAGATGGGTGAACTGCAGGAGAGGATTACATCAACAAAGAAGGGTTCCATTACATCTGTACAGGCAATCTACGTCCCTGCTGACGATATCACGGACCCGGCGCCTGCAACCACATTTACACATCTTGACGCGACAACGGTCTTGTCAAGGCAGATTGCAGAGCTCGGCATATACCCTGCCGTTGATCCCCTTGACTCAACATCCCGTATCATGGACCCGAGGATTTTAGGTGATGAACATTACAATATTGCAAGGTCAATCCAGAAGATCCTTCAGAGATACAAAGACCTGCAGGATATTATAGCGATCCTCGGCATGGACGAACTCTCTGAAGAAGATAAACTTACGGTTAACCGTGCAAGGAAGATGCAGAAATACCTGTCCCAGCCATTCTTTGTTGCCGAGGCATTTACCGGCACTCCTGGCAAATATGTCAAGCTGGCTGACACTATAAAAGGCTTTAAGATGATAATTGACGGCCAGCTGGACAATATCCCGGAACAGGCCTTCTACATGGTCGGCGCAATTGAAGAGGTCTTCGAGAAGGCGGAAAAACTAAAGGCCGGAGTATAACCTAATGGCAAAGAATTTCAAATTAACGATCGTTACCCCTGAGAAAATCATCTACGATGGCGAGGTGTCCTCCATCATAGCCCCTGGAGATGTGGGATACCTCGGAATCCTTGCCGATCATGCACCTATAATTACAAGCCTTACAACAGGTAAACTTGAGGTAACCGATCCAAATGGCATAAAAAACATCACGATGATCAGCGGAGGGTTCATGGAAGTGGTTAATAATACCGCCACAATCCTTGTAGATTCAACACCTCAGGCTGGACCGGCATAAGCGTACTCTGCTGACCTTTTCCATTCAGGAATTATGGCAACTATCGGGGAAATAACAGTAATAAAAACAGAGGCACTTTCATTTAACATACCCACTGAAAATCCTGTCCGTAATACAACGCTCATAGACTCTCCGGAGAAGATAAACAAAGATGTCTTGCATGAATTCAACGCCAGAATAAGGCAGGTTAACCTGATTACCCTGAATCGGAAGAAATGGCCTACCACAATCAGCAACTTTGACAACGAATTTATACATGTTATTGCACCTCAGGGATTTAAGATCTTTATAGGAGAACTTGTAATCGTGGAATTTCCGACTGACAATAACAACTTTATTATCCAGACCATTCAGCATAAGTATGCCATCCAGAGGACAGACAATAGGACAATGTCAACAGTACTTAGCCTTAAATTCCTCGATCCGAGAATGGATAAGCGGTATACAGCGCCGGAAAATATAAATGCTGGTTACGTAATAATAGACAACAATGCCTGCTGGCTTACAGATAACAGGTATTTTATGGCCAGGAAAACGGGTTACAGAACAGGGGGGGAAAAGTGTGTTGCTGTTCATGAAACATTTGGGTTTAAAAATGGATCAAATACAGCCGGAGCTGAGGATATTTCATTCCTCGATAAAGAGATACATGAGTTAAAGAACGATATGCAGCAGGCTGACATGGATAACATATCCACGGGAGGATGTTCAATCAGTGTGGCTGATAAAGATTTAAAACCCGGGTCTTTGCTGTTTTTATCTGTGACCCTGACACTTAAAGGTATAATGTATAAATTCAACAGTCTTGAACTTTTAATGTTTGCAACTGTTAAAAATATAAGACCCGCTGATGAATACTGCAAATATGGACTTAAATTCGTTAAACACCTGGATAATAATACCCTGCATGATTTTTTTGAGATCTGGTCCAGCCAGGAACATCCTATTTCGAACTCTTCACATCCCATATC
Organism: Nitrospirota bacterium; assembly: GCA_020851375.1. Classification (NCBI taxonomy): domain Bacteria; kingdom Pseudomonadati; phylum Nitrospirota; species Nitrospirota bacterium. The sequence goes on from JADZCV010000045.1 coordinate 215,782, forward strand.
TCCTCAGCATACTCCCTGATTGTTCGGTCGCTGGAGAATTTACCCATCCCGGCCACATTAATGATTGACTTCCTTGTCCACTCATCCGGGTCAATATACAGAGAAGATACCCTTTCCTGACAACTCACGTAGCCTGCATAGTCGGCAAGGATCATATATTTATCAACCTCAAGCAGATTCCGTACTAACCCATGGAATCTGTCGCCGCACCATGGGGTAAAAAACCCAGTGGCTATCATATCAATAATCCTGGCAAGCTCCTGGTTTGACTGATAATATGAACGGGGGCTGTACCCGTTTCGCCTTAACTCTTCAACCTCTCCGGCCTGAAGGCCAAAGACGAATATATTTTCATCTCCAATCTCTTCCTTCATCTCTATATTTGCCCCATCAAGGGTGCATATTGTAAGCGCGCCATTGAGCGCCAGCTTCATGCACCCTGTGCCGGAAGCCTCCGTCCCTGCTGTGGATATCTGCTCAGAGACATCGGCTGCAGGCATAATCCTCTCTGCAAGGGAAACATTGTAATTTGGCAGGAAGACCACTTTGATACGGTCATCTATGGACGGATCATTATTAATGATATCTGCAACTGAATTAATTAGCGCTATAATATCCTTTGCGGTCTTATAGCCTGGGGCGGCCTTGCCGCTGTAAATGAATGTCCGGGGCACAAAATCATCTGCATACGATGTCTTAAGTCTGTTATATAAGGTTATGACATGAAGGATATTTAATAACTGTCTCTTGTATTCATGAATCCTCTTGACATGGACATCAAATACTGAAGCAGGATTGACGCTCACTCCCGTCATACCGTGTATAACAGATGTCAGCGCTTCTTTATTGTTCCGCTTGATTCGCCACCACTCCTCCCTGAAACCGGCATCATTCACGAATAATCCAAGTTTCCTGAGCGCATACAGGTCTGTAATCCACTTGTCACCAATCCCGGAGCTTATGAGTCCGGAAAGCTCTTTGTTAATCTTCCTGAGCCAGACCCGCTGGCTTATGCCATTGGTCTTATTTGTAAATTTGCCAGGATAGAATTCATGAAAATCACGGAATATATCATTCTTTAGAATCTCAGTATGTATCCCTGCAACACCATTTACCTTGTTGCTCCCTATGATAGCAAGATTGGCCATCCTGACCCTCTTCTCTCCGGCCTCGTCTATTACAGACATCCTTTTTAAACGATCCGTATCACCAGGATAGCGGTGGTAGACATTCTTTAGAAAATTATGATTTATCCCATAGATTATATCCATATGCCGGGGAAGGACTTTTTCCATGAAGGTGACCGGCCATGTCTCAAGCGCCTCGGGAAGCACAGTATGATTCGTGTAATTTATAGTTCTCCCTGTAATATCCCATGCCTTGTCCCAGTCAAGTCCTTCAATGTCAATCAGTATCCTCATGAGTTCGGCAACAGCAAGCGACGGATGTGTATCATTTAACTGTATGGCAATCTTATCCGGAAACTCATCAAATGAACTGTGGTGATTCCTGTACCTCCTGAAAATGTCCTGAAGCGTTGCTGATACAAGGAAGTATTCCTGCCTTAGCCTTAGTTCCTTACCCTCAGGAGATGTGTCATCGGGATAGAGTATCTTTGATATATTCTCTGCATTATTTTTCTTTTCAACCGCCTTAATATAATTGCCATTATTAAAATACTCAAGGTCGAAATCCCTGCTTGATTTGGCAGTCCAGAGCCTGAGATTATTAACAGACCTGCAGCCGAAGCCAGGCACAGGGATGTCATAAGCCATGGCCATTACCTCATCGCAATCAACCCATTCCTGTCTGGTTTTACCATTACCGGCAGCAAACTCACGTACACTGCCATAAAATTTTACCGTATAAAGAAATTCAGGCCTGGGAAATTCCCACGGATTACCGTACCTGAGCCAGTTGTCCGGATGCTCTATCTGTTGAAAATCCTTTATCTTTTGATGAAACATTCCGTACTCGAACCGTATCCCGTAGCCGTATCCGGGTATGCCCATGGTTGCCATGGAATCAAGGAAACATGCTGCCAGTCTGCCAAGACCGCCGTTGCCAAGGCCGGCCTCATTCTCAACATCAAATATCTCATTGAGATCAAGGCCAAGCTCCTTTAAAACATTCCTTAACTCATCCTCCATCCCTGTATTTAAGAGACTGTTTGCCAGTGTCTTCCCAATCAGGAATTCCATTGAAAGATAATATACCCTCTTGGCATCTTCAAAGTGGTATGACCTGTGAGTCGCAAGCCATTTCTCCATCAGATAATCCCTTACAGTATAGACCACCGCTGAAAACCAGTCCCTCTTTGTAGCTGAATATACGTCCTTTCCGAGGGTATAGTGGAGATGCCTCAGAACTGATTCCTTAACACTATACGTTCTTTTTTTCAAACCTTTTTCTCCAGGGCATCCCGTTCCAGAGATGACAGAACAGATTGCTCCTTTTGCGGCTGATCTGAATTATCTACTGTATGCGGGACGTTAGATGAAATTGAACCTTTAACCACCTCACATAATATATTGTATTCTCTCTGTAAGGCAATCAAAATATCACCGGTCTCGGCAAAATCGCTCCTCTGCATGTCATTCGAAATTTTGGCAAGGACACGGGAAAAATGCTCGGCCCCCAGGCTGCCGGCCCCACCCTGCAGTCTCTGCAGGAGGAATAGCAGGTCGTCATTCTTTTTGTCTTTTATAAGCACCGGAGCTTCCTGAATGACCGCTGAAGTATTCTGAATCAGTGTATCCAGCATCTCTTCATATGCATCCAATTCGATCTTTAACCGCACCATTATCCTGTCCCTGTCAGCGAGTGGAGGACCGGCAAAGCGCAGGGCATTTCCGATCTTCTCCAGCAAAACAACGCCGTCTATTGGTTTTAGCAAATAATCACTTATTCCCATTTTGCCTGAACGAACTACGGATTCCCGTAATCTGTCTCCGGAGCATATTATGACAGGTATGCAGTTAAGGCCCGGCCTCTTGTGAATAAGTTCGAGTAGGTCCAGGCCATTCATATCAGGCAACATTACATCCAGTATCATCAGCATGACGGCCTCACCTGCTTCCATAAACTCAAGAGCCTTTTTTGCTGAAGGCGCAACGAGAGTCTGATACCCTCCTTTCCGGAGAATCCTGGATATCAGCGTTGAGGAAATCATATCATCATCTACAATCAATATTCTCATGTCCGCATCTCCTAACAGGATTTTATTCTGCCTCCTGATCCAATTGTAACAATGAGCGCACCTTCTCAACTTCAACTTTGATGTTTTCATAATGATACTGCACCTTCTCAAGTTCTCCTTCTCTTGCAGCAGACTCCGCCTGCAGGGCTCCGTGCTGAACATTAACAGCCCCGACATTAGCAGCCGCCCCTTTAACCGAGTGGGCTATCTGCCTTGCCAGCTCCATGTCAGCGGACTCAATGGCCTCTCCCAGTTTAACCATCTGGCCGGCAACATTCTCAGAAAACAGTTGAACCAGTTCCTTTAACAGCTCCTCATCACCGCCCAGGCGATTCAACGCACCGGTCTTGTCAAATACTTCATTTGACAACGTTGCCTGCCGGTTTTCTTCCCTGTAATCCTGATTTTGCTCCTGTCTCTCTCCCTGTTTTACATACCACACGTCAAGAATCCTGACCAGGTCCCCCATCTTTATCGGTTTGATGATACAATCATTCATGCCTGCCTCAAGACAACGCTCCCGTTCTCCCTCCATTGCATTGGCTGTCACAGCTATGATAGGAATACGGTTAAACGATTCATTGCTTCGCCTGATCTCTGTGGATGCCTCGTATCCATCAATCTCAGGCATGTGACAATCCATCAAAACCATATCGTATTGATCACGACGAATCTTGTCTAAAGTCTCCTTTCCATTGCATGCGATATCCACCCTGCACCCGAGCTTATTCAGCATATGATAAATTACCTTCTGGTTTACGGCATTATCTTCTGCAACAAGGATGACGGGCTGACCCGGGACCTGCATCCATACAGCCGGACCTTTCCTGTTGTTTTCATCAGGCATCTGAGATTCGACAGGCAGCCTGACGTTAAACCAGAATATAGAACCTTTTCCAGGGTCGCTATCCACACCAATCTCCCCGCCCATCAGGGTGAGCAGTTGTTTACATATCGCCAGGCCAAGTCCGCTCCCGCCATAGCGTCGTGACATGGATGTATCCGCCTGAGTAAATTTGTCAAAAATGTAATCCAATTTATCCGCCGCTATACCTATACCCGTATCTTCCACGCTAATCCTGAAACCCTTCACATTTTCATTCCCATCACTACATTCCACCTTCACAAGGACGTACCCCTTCTGGGTAAATTTTATGGCATTTCCTGCCATATTGGTAATTAACTGCTGAAGCCGCACCGGGTCTCCGCTGACATACCTTGGGACATCAGGAGGGTATTGAACAACAAATCTTAATCCTTTATCAGCGGCATTCACCGACAGCAAGGAATAGACATCATCAACAATCTGCTTGAGATCCAGTGGTACTGATTCTAAATCCAGTCTCCCTGCCTCAATCTTCGAAAAATCAAGTATGTCATTGATAATTGTCAACAGGGCATCAACAGAACGGCATATAGTCATCGCATAGTTCCGCTGCTCATTAGTAAGTTCTGTATTCAGCAGAAGTTCCGACATCCCTGCCACGCCATTCATGGGTGTTCGTATCTCATGACTCATGTTCGCCAGGAAATCGCTCTTTGCCTGAGCCGCCTGTTGTGCTGTGGTTCTTGCTATATCAAGTTCGTTGACAAGATGGGAAAGGTTTGAGCCGTTATCCTCAAGTGCGTCTCTCGCAATTATCAGATCCTGCGCGTACCGGTCGCGCTCTTCCATAAGCACCTGATGATTGATAATGCTGGCCATGGTCTTTCTTACCATATCCAGAAAGATATCTTTATGAATGCCAGGTTCATGACCCTGCGTCATGTAAAGGATCATATCTGCAATAACCCTCCCGTCAGATAAAACAGGGACATGATAATGCCCGTATGCGGCCGCTCCATTATTCTCATTTCGCTGGCAGCTGCATATACTATCTGAAAACTCTATATTGCCTGTGATTGCCGCTCGGCCGCAAGGACACTCGCCGCATGAAGTCCTCGTGCAAATGACTGATATTGAATCCTGGAGATACCTCTTTGCCTTCAAGGCACGGGTTCCGTCCTCACTCAGCAGAAAAATTCCGCCCATGGGCACTGTCTTCATCCATGGAACGGATAGAATCACATTCAGGGCCTGATCCAGTTGCTCATCCTGTGCTCCACCTTCAAGAGGTATACGAAGAAGTTCGTTCAATATGCCCTGAGTCTGGTATGCCCTCTCGATCTGCTCCTCACGGCTCTTGATATCAATGGTCATCTGATTAAAGCCACAGGCAAGGCTGTTCAGCTCTTTATACGGAGGTGGATTTACATGACTCGAATAATCCCCATCTCTGACCCTCTGGATCGCCGTAGTCAATGCCGTAATTGGAGTGAGAAATCTCTCAACCAGCAACATCCCGACAACCATGGCGAATCCTGCCACGGCAATAACAATAATAATAATTGATGACATTATGTGTGTAATTGGTCCAGTAATAATTTCTGCCGGTATCTCTGAAATGACACCCCATCCGACAGGCTCGACAATGGTTACGACGCCAAAAACCTCCTTACCCTGAAGCCCCACATACTTCTCTGTTCCAGACCATTGCCGGCGGGCTAACATTGACTGAATAGGTTTTATATCAGAAAACAGTATGCCCGGGGAATAACTGATTCCGTCCGGGGCCTTAAGCAACCTGCCTGATGAGTCTACAAGATATGAGAACACACCGGAACGGGTAAATGATAATTTTATATCCTCCCAGAACATATCAGAATCAATTGTTGTAAGCAGTATCCTTTCAGGATGATCTGACGGCCCCATAGGGATAGCAATGTAGTTATGCATCTCCTGAAAACTGCCTGACGGGGCCGGTCCCACATATGTTCTACCGGCAAGCGGCACTGAGACCTCAGGACAGGATGGGCATGGAATATAATGGGTAGCGTCAGCATGGCTGGTACTATCATTAGTTAACAGTACTCTTCCGTCCCTGTTTAAGATACTGATTGAATCAATAAAAGGCTCTTTACTTAAAACAGCCTTAAGATCTTGCCTCATCTGCACAGGGTCGTTCGTCAGAATAATTGAACCGCTGGTAGTCTCAAGAACAGATATGAGACGGGCGATTTTATTCTCAATATCATTACCTGTCGCCAAAACAGCCTGTTTTTCACTGAGAAGTCTGTTTTCCAGCATCAGCGACTTCAGCCTTATCCCTAAAAGCAGAGAAATTATAGCTACGGGCATGATGATAATGAAAAGAATCAATCCGTACCAGAACCTCCTGAGAGAGGGGTGTGTCTTATTATCTTTGGCAATATCAGACATTCTAATGCGTATCAAGCTTATAGATTTGCAAAGCTTTTATCGGCCAACATTCTAATTTAGTTAGGAATGCGTTAAAAATACCAGATTGGCGTTATTCTTCGTGTGCAAAACTTTTAATTATATACCCGCCGGACTTTTCGTCGAACTCAAGTTCAAGGAGCTTGAGGCTCTGAGCTGCTTCGAGCATTTTACCGAAAGTTTGAAATCCGTGATATGCCTCGCTGAAACCAGGGTTGCGGCGCTTGATGGCCTGTTTTACCATAGAGCCCCACACCTTCTCTTCCTCTCCCCGTTCCTCAAACAGGGCTTCCACGGTCTCCATAACCAGATCCAGGCCTTCCTGTCTCCGCTCTTCCTTGGACTTGGCAACTGTTCTGGGTGCAGTCTTTTGCTTTGAACGCAGGAGCCTGGCCTGACGCCGTTTATCAGTCCCCCGCACCAGGTCGTCATAGAAAATAAACTCATCACAGTTGGATATAAGCAGGTCAGACGTTGCCTTTTTTACACCAACGCCGATGACGATCTTATTATTCTCACGAAGTTTGCTGACCAGCGCCGAGAAATCGGAATCTCCGCTGATTATGACGAACGTGTCAACGTGAGCCTTCGTATAGCACAGATCAAGGGCATCCACAACCATCCGGATATCTGCGGAATTCTTCCCTGACTGGCGTACATGAGGGATTTCTATCAACTCAAACGCCGCCTCATGCATTGTCTTTTTGAAATCCTTATAGCGTTCCCAGTCACAATAGGATTTCTTGACTACTATACTCCCCTTGAGAAGGAGGCGCTCAAGCACCTTCTGGATATCAAACGCCTCATATTTGGCATCGCGCACCCCGATTGCGATATTTTCAAGGTCACAAAACAATGCCATATTTTCTGTTTTTGATTTAACGGTCATTATAACCTGCTTTAATGTTTGATTGTTTTATACCACATGACAATCAGATATTCAAACATTATCATACTTTCATGTCAGTAACGCTTTATATCGGAATAGCATTGATATTTCCTTTACTTTTTCCACATATTCAATAATAATGAGTGATAATTTTATCTATTATAATTTAATGGAGATTACATGAAATATCTTATTAAATTTGTGAATACATTTTTTGCCGGGCTGGTTGTTACGGCTCTTCTGCTGCCGGCATACTCGTTTGCAGAATGTCCGCCTCAGGTCAAAATAATTTCCTCAACACCTGCTGACAGGGCAAAGGGGGCAGATCCATCTGCTCCAATTATAATAGTATGGGATAAGACGACTTACACACTTCCTGCAGGCATCCTCGACTACAAACCCATGCTCGAATCCATAAACATTGCAGGAGGAAGGTACAAACTGGGCGCACTGCTTACTACAGAATGGGGGGCAGGAGGAAAAGTCGCCTGGGATGGCGACAGGGAGACCATAGCACCGGAAGCGCCGCTTGAAACAGGGACCCAATACAAGCTCTGGACCTATTCCTACACATCAGGAACTGAGAAATGCCCGCCTTACGGTGGTGAAATTGTATTTGTCACAGCAGGAGAACCTCCCCAGGATAATAATCCTGTGAGGAAGATTGATATATCAGCAATATATCATGGCAACGACGAGGGTACAGGCAAAATAGAGGGTGAGATTACCGCTATCCATGATGAGTTAAAGCTGATGACTGTAAAAGAGAGTTTTATGAAAAGCATAAATATCATTCTATATGACGGTCTGATGGTAATGAGAAACGGCGGTTTTGCCATGCAGGCAAACCTCAGGGTTGGGGATAAAATAACCGGTGACTTCATGGGCGGCCGGTTATACATGATTACTGCAACTGGCGGTCAATAGCGATGTCTCAAATCAGGGGAATCAAAGGTGTCAAAGACGTACTGCCTGATGAATCCGCGGCGTGGCAGTACCTGCAACAAAAGGCCCGTGACATATTTCACACTTTTGGCTATTCAGAAATCATTATTCCCATTATAGAATTTACAGAACTGTTCGCAAGAAGCATCGGCGAAACCACTGACATTGTGGAAAAGGAGATGTATACCTTTGACGACAGGGATGGCAGAAAGATTACCCTGAGACCTGAGGGTACTGCTTCTGTGGTTCGATCATATATAGAACATAATCTTCGTGATTCGGCTCCATTTTCAAAACTATACTACATAGGACCAATGTTCCGGCGGGAAAGGCCTCAGGCCGGCCGCTTCAGGCAGTTCTACCAGATAGGCGCAGAGGTCTTCGGCATAGGACATTACAGGATAGAGGCGGAAGTCCTTCATATGCAGACCCTGTTGTTCGGCTCACTTAATATAACGGGTGTCGAGCTGCAGGTTAATAGCATTGGCTGCCCGCAATGCAGGCCGGCATTCAGGGAAGCGCTTCGCACATTTTTTCTTGATAAAAAATCTGAATTGTGTGAAAACTGTCAGCGGAGGTTTGATGTAAATCCCCTGAGGATTCTCGACTGTAAGTCCTCGCACTGTCATGCACTAGCTGAGAAAGCCCCTAAAACAGTTGATCACCTTTGCAGTGATTGTCTGTCTCATTTCAACGGTGTTCAGGAGTCGCTCAAAGCCGCCGGTGTCGCTTTCATCAACAATCCGAGGCTTGTCCGCGGACTTGATTACTATACCAGAACAGCCTTTGAGTTCGTGGGAGGGGCGCTTGGAGCTCAGAACGCAGTTGCCGCCGGAGGCAGATATGACAACCTCGTGGAAGAACTCGGCGGACCGCCCACACCGGCCGTAGGTTTTTCTATTGGCGTAGAGAGATTGTTCTCTCTGTTTGACAACAGTTCTGTCACCAAGAATTTCCCTATAGTCTTTATTGCGGCACTGGGTGATGCTGCACAGAAGGAGGCATTCTCGATAATAAACCTCCTTCACAAAGAGGGGATATCCGCTGTCATGGACTACAACGGCGGGAGTCTCAAGAGTCAGATGCGAAGGGCTGACAAACTAAAATCAGCGAGGGTCATTATTATTGGAGAAGATGAACTGTCCAAGGGTTCAGTCATCCTCAGGGACATGCAGGACAATAAACAGGAGGAAGTGCCGGTCACAGAAATTATCAGCAGATTAAAAACTTAAACTGGCATCAGGCCTCTGCCCTGCCGTCTACAAGCTCCTTCAATTCCTTGCCGGCTTTAAAGAACGGGACCCTCTTCTCAGGGACAAAGACGTTCTGTCCTGTTTTAGGATTGCGCCCTTCACGCGTACGCCGCTGCCTTATCCTGAAGCTGCCAAATCCCCTGATCTCTATCTTATCGCCGCCTGCCAAAGCCTCCTTGATGCTGTCAAAGAGCATATTAACTATAATCTCTGTCTGCTTCTTTGTTAGTCCATCTGTATGCAGCGATACTTTCTCGATAAGGTCTGTCTTGGTCATGGTTCCCCTCCTAATATGCAAGCATGTATTTCATGCTGAATGTCCCGTCGCCTGCTGCAATCTTCTTTCCATTGTCAATAAATCCTGCAAGAGTACTGTTTTTGAGAAAGCGTTCAAACAAACTAATTTTCTTCTTCTTTTCAATTATGTGAGGCTCTCCCTTAATTCCTGCCAAATCAGCCGTTATCTTTATAGCATCCTGCATGCTTCCGAGTTCATCAACGAGGCCCAGTTTTTTAGCCTGCCTGCCTGTGAATACCCTCCCATCTGCAATAGGTATCAGGTCTTCCTTACTGATCCCGCGACCGGCTGACACAGCCTCTATAAACTGGTCATATGTGTCGTCAATAACACCCTGGAGCAGGTCCCGCTCATCCGGTGTCATTGTACGGAATAATGAACCTACATCTTTAAACTTTCCGCTCTTTATGACTACGCTCTCAACGCCCACCTTTTTCATGAGTCCGCTGACATTTGCAAGTTCAAGTATGACACCAATACTCCCTGTTACAGAACCAGGATTTGCCACTATCTTATCCGATGCGCTTGCTATGTAATAACCGCCTGATGCCGCCACGCTCCCCATAGACGTTACAATCTTCTTCTTCCCTTCATCCCTTATCTTGAGAACCTCTGCATATATCTCCTGCGATGGCGCTACAGCCCCTCCAGGGCTGTCTATCCTCAATAAAATAGCCTTCACTGAGCTGTTTTCCCTGTGCTCCCGGAGCTCTTCAATAATATCTTTGGAATCAAGAAGCACGCCCTCTATCTTTACAACAGCAATCTTCTCCCCTACGGCAATAGGAAAATCTCCTAATCCTACAGTAATGGTGTATGCTGCTACAAATATAAAAAGGGATACGGCGGATAATGACAGGAAAATTAACAGTATAGGGTGTTTTTTCCTCATTGGATGACTTCTCTGGTTAATCAGAGTTAATCTTCCGGGCAGCTTCACCTAATGTAATTCCACCTTTGTCCTGATTCTCCATATACTCAGCTATCTCTGCCCTCTCAAGGTCTTTCTTGTATTCCTTAATGGAAAGTGCAATCTTTTTTTCGGCAGTATCAATCTTCGTAACCCTGGCCCGGACCTCATCTCCTGTCTTCATCACGTCCTCGGCCCTTACAGGAGGCTCAACACCTGATTCACTTACATGGATAAGCCCCTCTACCCCCTCTGCCAGCTCAACAAAAATGCCGAAGTCAGCAATTTTTACTATCCTGCAGTCAACAGTACTTCCAACAGCATATTTTTCAGGAATCTCTTTTATCCACGGGTCCTCGGTCATCTGTTTGAGGCTCAGAGATATACGTTGTTTCTCCTTATCAACCTTGACAACTACAGCCTGAATCTTTTGACCTTTTTTAACTACCTCAGAGGGGTGCTTTATATGTTTCAACCATGACATGTCTGATATGTGGATAAGTCCGTCTATGCCGTCTTCCAGTCCTACAAAGGCCCCGAATTCAGTAAGGTTCCTGACCTTGCCTTCTATTACAGTCCCCGGGGTATACCTGTTCTCAACAAGGCTCCACGGGTTTGCCTCCAATTGTTTAAGCCCCAGGGAGATCTTCCTGTTCTGTTTATCTATACTGAGGACTGCTGCATTGACAGTATCTCCGGGAGAAACGACCTTTGACGGATGCTTGATGTCTCCTGCCCATGACAGGTCTGATACATGTATCAGACCCTCAACCCCATCTTCAACCAATACAAAGGCGCCATAGTCTGCAAGACTTACGACCCTGCCCTGCACCTTACTCCCAACAGGATACCTCTCTTCAACAGTAAGCCATGGATCAAGTGTCTTCTGCTTGTAGCCAAGCGAAATCCTGCCTGTATCCGGATCATATTTTAATACCTTTACAGAGACCTTGTCCCCGACTTTAAATACCTCTGAAGGATGTCCGATCCGGCCCCATGAAATGTCTGTAATATGGAGCAATCCGTCTACACCGCCCAGATCAACAAAAACTCCATAATCGGTGATGTTCTTTACAAATCCATCAATAAGCTTACCCTCTTCCATGGCCTCGAGGGTGCGCTCGCGGATCTTCTCAACCTGCTCTTCAATAAGGGCGCGCCTTGATACAACAATATTCCCTCTCTTCTGATCTACTTTAATGATCTTAACCGGACCCGTCTGGCCCACAAGCCTGTCCAGGTCTTTTATGGGGCGGACATCTATCTGAGAACCAGGCAGAAAGGCCTTTATGCCGATGTCAACGCTTAACCCACCCTTTACCTTGCCGACAATCTTGCCATCTATAGACTTGCCCTCTTTGAACAGCAGATCTATCTTTTCCCAAATCTTCCGTCTGTCTGCCTTCTCCTTGGAAAGGCTGATGTTCCCCTCGGCGTCCTCCCGTTCCTGGATATAAACAGCTATACTGTCTCCGATCTTTAAATTTTGCAGCTCCCTTGGTGTAAACTCTGAGACAGGCAGTGTCCCTTCCGATTTATAGCCTACATCTACCAGTACACATTCCTGCCTGATGGCAATAACCTCGCCGGTTATGATGCTCCCCTCCTCTATCCCCTGAAATGTCTGGTCATACAGCTTCTGCATATCGTTTACAGACGTAATATTATTCATTATTCGATGAAACCCCTTTCATTTTTTCTGATACATTAGCATATTTGGAATAAATAGTAAACCTTGAATTTTTACCCTGTCAAACATTCCCCGGCCTCCTCCCTGAAACCATTCATACCACGAACTCGAGGGCTACTACCACTGCAATAACGGTCAAAAAACCCAAACCGGACAGAAATAAATAGTCTGCAATGCGCTCATACTTTTCCGCCTTGCGTACCGAGCGAATAGATATATATGAACAAATACTGGCTGCCATAAACATCAAAATGGGAAATACAAGCATATCATCTATCAGCGTTGTTGCCCTGAGTTGCAACGTTTTAATAAAACCTAACAAAATAAAACAGAGCCCCAGAAGGTTTGATGATGTCGGCAGAATATGATGCGACACATTCCGAAAGTCATTCTCACGCTTTTCCATATTTCTCCCCTTATATAAATCAGCCGATCTCAGACTCACCGGCTCCTGCCATCTCACGAGTGGGCCGGGCTCTCCCTCTATTTCTGTTCAAGCAGGGCGGCGATATCGTGCATGATCGTATTGGTTATAATGGCATCTGTACCCTGCTTTTGATCCGTCAGTAACCCCGCCCTCACCCGATCCCTATCGCTTCGGGAGAGCAGCTTTTTGCTGAAGTCAAGGGGGTTGCCGAAACGGATCGTCACAGGATGCGGTCTGATGAACCAGCTTCCGGAATGCATGGCCTTGTCAGTGCCTGTTATTGCAGCAGGAATAACCTGCTTACCGCTCATCCTGACAATGAAACCTACACCCGGTTTTCCTGCCTGCAATCTGCCGTCAGGACTTCTTGTACCTTCGGGGTATATCACCACTATAGCACCGGAATTCAGCCTCTTCATGATATTCCGGATAGCAGTCCTGCCAGGCCTTTCTCTGTCTATAGGTATGCCTCCTAAAGCCCGAAGAAAGGCACCGACAAAAGGAAGGGTAAACAGCTCCTTCTTGCCAATAAAATATGCAGGACGCTTAAGGCTGTATCCCATAAGCGGTATATCGAGGTAGCTCAGGTGATTTGAGGCAACGATGACTCCACCTGATACCGGGATATTCTCAGCGCCTGATATCCGAAGCCTGAAGATAAATCGCGCAAAGAAAGAAATAATGAATCTGGTAATAAAATTAAGTATGTGGGCGGCCATAACCTCTTGAATATTATTTTGCTACCCCTGTAATCTGAGCCGATATTTTTTCTACAACCTTTTCCAGGTCAAGGGATGTGGTATCTATAAATATGGCATCATCGGCCTTCTTCAGCGGGTCTATGCTCCTGCCCCTGTCATGGGAATCCCTCTCTTCGATCCCCCTGATGGTCACATCAAGGTCTGCTTCCATACCCTTATCCTTCAGTTCCTTCCATCTCCGCCTTCCCCGTTCTGATATATCTGCGTCAAGGTAGAATTTGAAAACGGCATCCGGGAATACGACTGTCCCCATGTCCCTTCCCTCAACAACTACCCCGCCATATTGCCCGGCCCATATTAATCCTGTGTCTCTCTGTATTTTCACAAGATACCTGCGGACAGGTCCATAAGCCGACACTACGGATGCCATTCTGCTCATCTCAGGTGTCCTTAGCTCTTCACTGATGTCCTCACCATCAACAATGATTCTCTGGATATTTGATACAAGCTTTACTTCGAGTCTCGTATGGGTACAGAGCGTCTCAAGGTTTGCATCATTCGGCTCTATACCATTAACGTATGCCTTCCAGCCTATCGCCCTGTACATGGCACCTGTGTCAAGGAAGGCATAGCCAAGCTTTTTGGCAAGCATCTTTGCAACAGTACTCTTGCCTGCACCAACCGGGCCGTCTATTGTGATTATATTCATATTGGCATGTGCGTCCTTACCTGACACTTAACAGATGAAGCATTTCTTCAAACCTGGGGAATGATGTCTTAATGCAATCAGTGTCCTGTATGACCACTTCGCCTTCTGCCACAAGTCCGGCTATTGCCATAGACATAGCTATGCGATGGTCGCCATGGCTGTTGCACACCGCACCTTTCAGCTTTCTCTTCCCATTAATCCTCATGCCGTCAGCAAATGTTTCCACCTCAACACCCATTGAGGCAAGGCATTCAGCCATCACTGAAATCCTGTCACTCTCCTTAACCCGAAGCTCTGCTGCATCTCTTATTATGGTTCCACCATCGGCAACGGCCGCCGCTATACATATAACAGGAAGCTCGTCAACAAGCCTCGGTATAATCTCACCGCTTATCTCAATACCCTTCAATGGCGCTGATGTGACACGCACATCACCTACCGGTTCTCCGCCGGAATCCCTGATGTCTGTTATCTCAATTAATGCACCCATATTCCTCAGCACGTCAATTATCCCCGTCCTTGTAGGATTCAGTCCGACCTCCCTGATTACTACTCCGGAGTTATTTACAATGGATGCACCAACCATAAAAAAGGCTGCAGATGAAATGTCACCCGGCACATGTATATCACAACCCGTAAGTTTCTGCCCCCCGTCTATTGCAAGCACATTGCCCTGTGTCTCAAGATTTACCCCGAAGCATCCAAGCATCCGTTCAGTGTGATCCCTTGACCCTCGAATCTCCTCCACTGATGTCTTTCCCCGTGCATACAATCCTGCAAGGAGTAATGCAGACTTCACCTGGGCGCTTGCAACAGGCAGTTTATGACGGATACCCTGCAGCTCACCCCCCTTAATGGCAAGGGGCATAAGGTCTCCGTCCCGTCTTCCAAGGATGTTTGCGCCCATACTCCTCAATGGGACTGCTACCCTCTTCATGGGGCGACTCCTGAGAGAGCTGTCACCTGTCATGACTGAAAAGAAATTCTGGCCGGACAGGAGACCGCAGAGAAGCCTTGCGCTTGTACCTGAGTTTCCCATGTCCATGACATCAGCAGGTTCAGTCAGTCCATAAAGGTTTTTACCCTCTATGCGCAACGAACTTTCATGAATGTCCTCAATGGAAATCCCCATAGCCCTGAAGGCATTCATCGTTGCCCTGCAGTCATCAGAGGGAAGGTAATTTGTAACGGTTGTAACACCCTTTGCTATTGAACCAAGTATGATGGACCTGTGTGAAACAGACTTATCACCCTGGATCTGAATATCGCCGCTGAGCCCCTTAACCGGCCTGACTATCATTTTGTGCACTGGAAAAATCCCCGTTCAAATCCCCTCTCTCCCCCCTTTTCTAAAGGGGGGGAACTGCTTTCCCCCTTTGGAAAAGGGGGACTGAGGGGAATTTTCATCATCCTCTGTGAGACAAAGCTCCTTTTGCCTAAAGCTTTTCCCTCACCTGCCTCGCCCTTTCGAACTCGCTGTGCAATCCATCCGCATCATCATTTCGAATCATAGATTTTAACCTGGCTATACTCTTTTCATACCTGTCGAGCATTTCAAGGACATTTTCCCTGTTCATGAGGCATATATCACGCCACATCTCGGGATGGCTTGCAGCAATGCGGGTAAAATCCCTGAAACCGCCGGCAGAATATGAGATTATCCCGGCCGACTCCTTCTCAAGATCAAGGAGCGTATTGACAAGGGCAAATGCAACAACATGGGGGAGATGGCTGACAGCAGCAAAAATCCGGTCATGCTGCCATGGGTCCATCCTCTGTACCCTGGCCCCGGCTGCCTCCCACATAGCCTGGACTGTATTTACGGCATCAGGATCGGTCTTTGCCGTGGGCGTCAGTATACACTTTGCATCCTGAAATAGCTGTGGAAATGCGGCCTTAACACCCGATTTTTCCTTGCCGGCAATCGGGTGTCCTGCAACAAAATGTGTGCCCAGCGGCAGAATATTTTCTATTTCTGTAAGAGGACCTTTAACACTGCCAGCATCTGTTACGATAGCGCCGGGGGAAAGGTGCGGGGCAATCTCACGTGATAATCTGATCAGACTCCTGACAGGCGTGGCAAGTATAACAATGTCTGCTCCCTTTACTGCATCCTCAACCCTGAAGGTATAACTGTCAATAGCCTTCAGTGCTACGGCATCCTTCAGGTTCTGCTCACTCCTGCCAACCCCGATCACCTCTGATACTATCCCCTTTTCCCTGCAGGCAAGGGCGAGGGAACCGCCTATCAGGCCCACTCCAATAATGACCATCCGCCGGAAATGGGGAAGGGGAATCATATCTCCCTGCCAACCGCCTGGGCTATCAACCTGACTTGCCTCATCATCTCTTTAAAGACCGACATCTTAAGGGACTGCTCACCATCAGAAAGGGCATTCTCAGGATTAGGATGTATCTCGACCAGAATACCGTCAGCTCCTGCTGCTACGGCAGCACGCGCCATAGGGGTTACCAGGTCCCATTTCCCGACGCCATGGCTCGGGTCAACGATTACCGGCAGGTGTGTCAATTGTTTAAGAACAGGGACTGCGCTCAGGTCAAGGGTGTTTCTGGTAGCAGTCTCAAAGGTACGAATCCCGCGCTCACATAGTATAACCTTGTGATTACCCCTCGACATAATATACTCTGCGGACATCAGAAACTCTTTTATTGTTGCAGACAGGCCTCGCTTCAGTATCACGGGCTTGTCATAGTTGCCGACCTCCTGCAGCAGCCTGAAGTTCTGCATGTTTCTGGCGCCTATCTGAATAACATCTGTATATTCATTCACCATCTCCAAATCACGCGGATCCATAAGCTCTGTCACCACCCGGAGTCCGGTTTTCTCACGAGCCTCAGCAAGGTATTTAAGGCCTTCGAGCCCAAGTCCCTGGAAAGTGTAAGGGGATGTACGCGGCTTGAATGCGCCGCCTCTTATAAACATTCCACCCTGGTCTTTGATCTCTTTGGCAATCCCGATCAGCATCTCCCTGTTTTCTACAGCACAGGGACCGGCAATAAGCTGTATCTTCTTATCTCCAATCACAGCTCCGTTGATGTCAATAACCGTGTCCTCAGCATGGAACTCCCTGCTCGCAAGTTTGTATGGCTTTAATATCGGGACAACCTTTTCCACACCAGGGATGGCTCCGATAGGCTGATCCATGAGCAAACGCTCGTCTCCTATAGCTCCGAGAACTGTGCGCTCCTTGCCCTTTGAGGCATGAACCGCAAGGCCAAGGGCCTCAAGTCTTTCCTTAACATGAGCAATCTGCTCGTCAGTTGCATCAGGACGCAATACTATAATCATAATATTCCTCCGTTCAAATGATCCCCAGCACCTTCCTCAGCGCTGCTGTAAATTTTCTGTTCTCTTCCGGCAGTCCTATGGTAACCCTTAAATCGCGCCCGCCCATATGTCTGATAATAATCCCTTCTTTCAGCATAGCATCAAATATCGCCCTGCCATCATCGGCCCGGAAATAGATGAAGTTTGCCTCAGTGGGTATATACCTGATTCCCATTGATTCAAACTCTTTGTACAGATATTCCTTTCCTTCCCCGTTTATCCGGCGGCTCTCCTCCACATGCCTCTCATCTTCAAGGGCAGCAAGCGCCGCAACCTGTGCAAGGGCATTGGTATTGAAGGGCTGTCTGACCCTGTTCATCATGTCCGCCATTTCAACAGTAGTCAGGCCATATCCTATGCGCAGTCCGGCCAGTCCGTAGATCTTTGAAAAGGTGCGCAGAATAGTTACATTACGCCCGTCTCTCAGGTAGCCGAGTGAATCAGGATATTGATCTGATGTCACATATTCCGCATAGGCCTCATCAAAGACGACCATAACGTCCTGCGGAACTTCCTTCATGAAGTCCCTGACCTCCTGAGCCGTTGACATAGTTCCGGTAGGATTGTTCGGATTGGCTATAAAGACAAGGCGTGTCCGTGAGTTTATTTTTCCGGCCATTGACTTCAGGTCAAACCTTTCATCCTTCATCGGCACTGTAATTATCGCTCCGTTTGCCGCTGTCATAATAAGCCTGTAAACAGAAAAGGTATTCTCCGATGTAACGGCATTGTCACCCGGAGATACAAGGGTCCTGATCAGGAGTTCTATGATCTCGTTAGATCCATTGCCGAGGATTACAGACTCCTGAGAGATACCCCATTTTTCTGCAAGCGCCCGCCTGAGGTAGAAACCTCCACCGTCCGGGTAGCGGTTAACCTTTTTATCAATATATACCTTTATAGCCTCGATTGCTTTTCGGGACGCACCAAGCGGATTCTCGTTTGATGCAAGCTTGATGACCCCCTTTATCCCGAGTTCTCTCTCAAGCTCCTCAATTGGCTTGCCCGGCTGGTACGGCACAAGATTCTTTATATTGTCACTTACGTATTTAAGCATTGCCCAACTCATTGCTCATTGCTTCTTCTAACTCATTGCTTATTATCATTCCCCTGCCGGATATGACCCTAGAACTTTAAGAAATGTGCACTGCTGTTCCAGTGCGTCCAGGGCCTTCCTTATCTTCTCATCCTCTATATGACCCTCTATATCAACAAAGAATATGTATTCCCACATCTTCTTCCGTGATGGCCTCGACTCAATCTTTGTAAGATTTATCCCGCTATCAGTGAATGTCTTAAGACAACTGTAGAGTGCCCCTACCTTATCCTTGATCGAAAACATCACTGAGGTCTTATCCTTTCCGCTTTTTTGTACATGATTTTTTGCTATAACAAGAAAGCGGGTAAAGTTGCTCGAATAATCCTCGATGTGGCTCCTGATTATCCTGAGACCGTAAAGCTGCGCTGCAAGCTCACTTGCAATGGCTGCTGCGGATGGATCCTCTGCACACATCTCAGCAGCCCGTGCAGTACTCGACACCTCAACAACAGGGATGTTTACAAGATTCTTCTCTATCCACCCCGAACACTGGGCGATCGGCTGCGGATGGGAATAGACACACCTGATATCCGCCAGATTCCCTGTCAGGGACAGCAGGTGGTGACTTACCTCCTGTAATATCTCTGAGGTTATCTTAAGGTTGGAATCTATAAACATATCGAGCGTGTGATTCACAACACCTTCCGTTGAATTCTCTATAGGAACAACGCCATAATCGGCTAACCCCTTTTCAACCTCTGTAAAGACCTCCTTAATGCTGTTCACAGCTATATAGTTGGCAAAGACACCGAACTGCTTCATGCAGGCAAGATATGTAAATGTGGCTTTAGGTCCGAGATAGGCAATTCGCAACGGCTGTTCCAGAGAGAGTGAGGCAGACATGATCTCCCTGAAAACAACCCTGATAGCCTCATTGGGAAAGGGGCCCTGATTCTCCTTCTCAATCCGCTCAAATATCTCCCTCTCCCTCTGCGGGACATGGGCCACCATCTTCTCTTCCTTCTTGATCTTACCGATCCCAATGGCCGCCTTAGCCCGTTCATTCAGTAATCTTACGATCTCGGAATCAATCCTGTCTATCTCTTTGCGCAATTTCTCCAGCTCTTTCATAGAGGGATATGATACCGTATTCTATTGGGGTTTGCAACAGAAGTGAGGCAATGATGCCTTCAAAAAGAAACCAGTTATTACAGCAAACTTCCCTGCTCTGTCCCATCAGATTTGACGATCCCAAAGTGCCTGTATGCATTGGGAGTTGCAAGACGTCCCCTTGGCGTCCTGTGGAGGAACCCTTCCTGGATCAGGAATGGTTCGTAGACGTCTTCAATTGTATCCTTGTCTTCACTGATTGCAGCGGCTATCGTCTCAAGTCCTACAGGTCCGCCGCCAAATTTATCTATAATGGTCAGAAGGAGTTTTCGGTCCATGATGTCAAAACCCCTCTGGTCAATCTCAAACATGGCAAGGGCATCCCTGGCAACCTCTCTTGTAATGATACTATCTGCCTTAACCTCAGCATAGTCCCTTACCCTTCTTAAAAGACGGTTTGCTATTCTCGGGGTTCCTCTGGAGCGGCAGGCAATCTCGTCTGCACCGTTGTCGTCAAGCTGCACATTAAGTATCTTTGCTGATCGCAGCAGTATCATCCTGAGCTCTGACGGCTTGTAGAAATCAAGCCTTGTAATAATCCCAAACCTGTCTCGTAACGGCGAGGTAAGAAGGCCGCTTCTCGTTGTAGCTCCTATCAATGTAAATCTCGGGATATCGAGTTTTATAGTCCTGGCTGCAGGTCCCTGACCTATTATGATGTCTATCTGATAATCCTCCATTGCCGGATAGAGTATCTCTTCAATGGCAGTATTGAGCCTGTGGATCTCATCAATAAACAGGACCTCATGTTTCTGCAGATTTGTAAGTATGGCCGCAAGATCTCCCTGCCGTTCAATTGCCGGACCTGATGTGGCCTTTATACCTACGCCAAGCTCCCTTGAGATGATGTAGGCAAGGGTTGTCTTGCCAAGACCTGGCGGGCCGTAGAAGAGGACATGATCCAGTGCATCTCCACGCCTTTTCGCTGCCTCGATGAAGATGTGAAGGTTCTCCTTGACCTTATCCTGGCCAATATACTCATCCAGTGTCGGAGGTCGAAGTGTAGCCTCATATCTTTTTTCCTCTTCATCCAATTGCGCTGTAATTATGCGGTCCTGCATATAATCACTCGAAAATCTCCGTTCAAATCCCCCCTCCCCCCCTTTACTAAAGTGGGGAACTGATTTTTCCCCTTTGGAAAAGGGGGACTAAGGGGGATTTTCATGCCCCTTTATCCCCTGGACAGCATCTTTAATGACTCCCGTATAATAGCTTCAATCGACATCTCACTATTGCCTTCACGAACCCTTTTGATAGCCTCATAGGCCTGTGTCCTCTGGTAACCAAGGTTCATAAGCGCTGAAAGCGCATCAACCGCTGCAGAATGATCTATATGGATTTCACCTTCAGGAGTGCTCAGGGCAGGCAATTTCTCCTTCAATTCCAGTATAATCCTGGCCGCTGTCTTCTTTCCTACTCCAGGTATCATGCTAAGCCTCTTTGCATCCTCGCTTTCAACTATTTTCATCAGGTCAGATAATGATGAGCCTGACAATAAATTTAATCCCATCTTTGGCCCCACTCCTGAAATTGAAAGTAGGGTAGTAAAGAAATCCCTCTCATCAGCGCTCAGGAAACCATACAGGCTCAGGGTATCTTCACGGACATGCGTATATGTATGCAACATTACATCTCCGTTATCGTGCGGCAATCTCGTAAATGTGGAAAGGGGGATAAAGACCTTATAACCAAGGCCATTTACATCAACAACAACAAACTGAGGCGTTTTAACAACAAGATGTCCGCGGACATGAGCAATCATCGAAGCTCTCTGAACTTATATGAATTGAGATGGCAAATTGCAATCGCGAGCGCGTCCGAGGCATGGTGCGAACCGGGCGGTGCCTCCATCCTGAGTATTTTCCCGACCATGTGCTGAACCTGCTCTTTCTTCGCCGCGCCATAACCGACTACCGACTGTTTGACCTCAAGCGGCGTATATTCAAAAAGGGATATACCGGAATTGACAGATGTCAGCATTATTACCCCGCTTACCTGAGACAATCTGACCAGTGTCTGCACATTTTTTGAATAGAAGCCCTTTTCAATGACTACTGCATCAGGCCTGCATGCCTGAATGATCTTGTCAATCTCAATATGTATCTGCTGGAGGCGTCTTGAGATGTCAGACTTCTGCGGAAACTGTATCGTACCGGAAGATACGTGGAAGAGTTGATTGTCTTCTTCGTCTACAAGGCCGTAGCCAGTAACAACTGTACCAGGATCAACCCCCAGTGCACGCATAGAATCTCCTACCCACTTTCCATTTGAATAATAGACGTTACAGCTGGCGAATGTCAAGGGGAACTACCCCGACACTTTAAATGATTTAGGCACAGGCATAGATTCAATTCCTTATAGGCGCAATGAAATAAATGCGTACGGCTACAAATACATTATTAAATTTAGGTTTCAATTCCTTATAGGCGCAATGAAATGTTGAGTGTTTTTCGGACTACTCTGTAATACCCTGGTTTCAATTCCTTATAGGCGCAATGAAATTTGTGCGCACCCGTGATGGACATACCTGTAGAAAATGGTTTCAATTCCTTATAGGCGCAATGAAATTTGACAGGGTTTAACTGTATATAACTGATCTAACTTGTTTCAATTCCTTATAGGCGCAATGAAATGGCCTCACGCACAAACTCTGAGATTTTCTTATCCTCGTTTCAATTCCTTATAGGCGCAATGAAATTGACACGGTCACGAGGAGCCATCTGTTTTATTTCGGCGTTTCAATTCCTTATAGGCGCAATGAAATCCCCATACTTATTGAATATTTTACCACTTGATACCGGTTTCAATTCCTTATAGGCGCAATGAAATCCGAAAGTTACAGTAGACCTTGAACTTATTAAGATGTTTCAATTCCTTATAGGCGCAATGAAATCGGGATACCGTAGCGGTCTTTTTCGACAATAATCCGTTTCAATTCCTTATAGGCGCAATGAAATATTGTTTCCATATCGGCACCCCCTTAATACTCTTCTGTTTCAATTCCTTATAGGCGCAATGAAATGGTGCTGGTGCTGCGGGAACAGGGTATATGTTGCACGTTTCAATTCCTTATAGGCGCAATGAAATAAGCGCAGTAACAGTAAATAAGGACTCCCTTATTACGTTTCAATTCCTTATAGGCGCAATGAAATTGCTGACGTCAACCTTGACCATCTTGTCGGGACATCGGCGTTTCAATTACTTATAGGCGCAATGAAATCAGTGCGACGTTATTTATGAATCCGATCTATGCTGGTTTCAATTCCTTATAGGCGCAATGAAATAATATATCAGATAGTAGACGAGACGATGAAAGCAGTTTCAATTCCTTATAGGCGCAATGAAATTGACTAAAATTCGATTCGCTTTGTATGCTCTGAGGCAGTTTCAATTCCTTATAGGCGCAATGAAATTATATACAAATCAGACTCTCATAGTCTATGAGAGGTTTCAATTCCTTATAGGCGCAATGAAATGTTTCGATGTGGGCAAACTGATATGGATGTAATAGCGTTTCAATTCCTTATAGGCGCAATGAAATTGAGCTACTCCGTAACAAGCCTTTAGTATCTCAGCTGTTTCAATTCCTTATAGGCGCAATGAAATTATTCCTGGTGAA
Source organism: Nitrospirota bacterium (assembly GCA_020851375.1). Lineage (NCBI taxonomy): Bacteria > Pseudomonadati > Nitrospirota > Nitrospirota bacterium. The sequence goes on from JADZCV010000045.1 coordinate 239,257, forward strand.
GTACTATCAGCCGTTAATTTGTCCGTTTCAATTCCTTATAGGCGCAATGAAATGAGTGATGCCACCAATGTTACCTGTACGGATTGCGGTTTCAATTCCTTATAGGCGCAATGAAATGGAGCCACTAAAGTCTCAGCGCAGGCATTGTTCTTAGTTTCAATTCCTTATAGGCGCAATGAAATTAAACACGGAAAAAGATGTTGTCTCATATAAGCTGTTTCAATTCCTTATAGGCGCAATGAAATTTTATCTTGTAAAAGGCACAGGCTATAAAACATATTAGTTTCAATTCCTTATAGGCGCAATGAAATTTTATTGCAGTAACGGATTCCGATAATGCAAGTTTGTGTTTCAATTCCTTATAGGCGCAATGAAATGAGGAACCAATATCAGATGGCATTGACTGGCCGTAGTTTCAATTCCTTATAGGCGCAATGAAATTATGCCAGGAGTTTATGTCCTGACAGTGGATGAAAGGTTTCAATTCCTTATAGGCGCAATGAAATCAGAAATGCCCACCATAGCACATTCCGGTAGAACGTTTCAATTCCTTATAGGCGCAATGAAATCAAGTTTTGCCTAAGAGAAAAGTCCTTGCCTTTCCCGTTTCAATTCCTTATAGGCGCAATGAAATGGGAATTGACGGCAATCCTATTGCAAAGTTATATCGTTTCAATTCCTTATAGGCGCAATGAAATCAGACAAAAAGGTACTGGAGGCTTAAGATAACCCTGTTTCAATTCCTTATAGGCGCAATGAAATCGTATCAGTCCACGCAGGACCGTGTAGTATCATCCGTTTCAATTCCTTATAGGCGCAATGAAATCAGCAGAAAGAGAAATCACAGATGGGAACATTACCGTTTCAATTCCTTATAGGCGCAATGAAATGTTATACTTCTTGGCATGAAGCCGCCCTTGACGACCGTTTCAATTCCTTATAGGCGCAATGAAATCATCCGTGCTGCCCCGCATCCAGACTTCTATTACGAGTTTCAATTCCTTATAGGCGCAATGAAATCATATTCATACGCAAATGGATTGACTGCCATATTCGTTTCAATTCCTTATAGGCGCAATGAAATATTGCGCCATATCGGACACAAGCGGCAAAATGTCCGAGTTTCAATTCCTTATAGGCGCAATGAAATGGTTTACGAGGGGTCACTCAAGGTCAAGATTAACTGTTTCAATTCCTTATAGGCGCAATGAAATCGCAAACGCAAGCCAGGTATCCTTTTCGCTCGTAAAATGTTTCAATTCCTTATAGGCGCAATGAAATACCATAGACGCTGCTGGTCTTGCTAATGATGCTATGTTTCAATTCCTTATAGGCGCAATGAAATTTAGAAATAATGATGGAGCGGATATTGTATATAGTAGTTTCAATTCCTTATAGGCGCAATGAAATTCATAGCAAAAAGGACAAAGAGGGCAATTATATGAGTTTCAATTCCTTATAGGCGCAATGAAATGATTTCTTGCAACAATGCGTCTCGTCCCTGCGAAAGTTTCAATTCCTTATAGGCGCAATGAAATCCCCGTATATGGGATACGATAGATATATATTGCTCCGTTTCAATTCCTTATAGGCGCAATGAAATGATAAAATGAAAATGATTACGACTGAAGGTAATGCGTTTCAATTCCTTATAGGCGCAATGAAATGCAGGACCGTGTAGTATCGTCCCGGCTGTATGGTGCGTTTCAATTCCTTATAGGCGCAATGAAATTGAATCTATGCTATCTGTTATACGAGGCTAATAACGTTTCAATTCCTTATAGGCGCAATGAAATTTTGATCCTGTAATATCTTGGTATTTACAGAATAGACGTTTCAATTCCTTATAGGCGCAATGAAATGAGAAGGTTCAGAAGATATTTGAGCATGAATTACAGGTTTCAATTCCTTATAGGCGCAATGAAATCATAGACATAGGGTAAACACAACCCCTTTTGTAATCAGTTTCAATTCCTTATAGGCGCAATGAAATTATCAATAAGGCAGATGCTTTCCCCTGCTGGAAGATGTTTCAATTCCTTATAGGCGCAATGAAATGGCGGCGGCGGTTAACAAAAATTTATGTTTTTCATTGTTTCAATTCCTTATAGGCGCAATGAAATTCCGTTGACCCAACCCTTACTGATAATCCTGCGGCCCTGTTTCAATTCCTTATAGGCGCAATGAAATCTTGCAAAAGAGGATAAAGTACCGAAGCCAACAGAGTTTCAATTCCTTATAGGCGCAATGAAATGGATTATCACGCATCCCTTCTTATTCCATTCTTTTGTTTCAATTCCTTATAGGCGCAATGAAATTTCTATACTGAAAGGGCTGAATTTCAGCGGGAAATCAGTTTCAATTCCTTATAGGCGCAATGAAATGAGTATATATCCAAGGCTAACCCAGATTATTTAGTGAGGTTTCAATTCCTTATAGGCGCAATGAAATTCAGATACGGCGAATGCACCGTCTTCTGGACAAGTAAGTTTCAATTCCTTATAGGCGCAATGAAATTCCTGCTTAAAATTAATGTTGTAACCCCAGTCCCATGTTTCAATTCCTTATAGGCGCAATGAAATAACTACGCACTCGCTCCAGTCACCGAACAGCATGTGTTTCAATTCCTTATAGGCGCAATGAAATGATAAGCTCATGCCTCTCCTATGATGTATACTTCGTTTCAATTCCTTATAGGCGCAATGAAATGCGGACCATTAATGCCAAGGCCACGCTTGGATATATCGTTTCAATTCCTTATAGGCGCAATGAAATCCGATGCCCCCTTTGACCCTATGCCTCAGAAGATACGTTTCAATTCCTTATAGGCGCAATGAAATATTGATATATCGTTCAGAGCTGCGGCTGCTACAATCGTTTCAATTCCTTATAGGCGCAATGAAATCAAATTGAGCAGCCGCAGTAAAGTGTGCCTTTGCCGCGTTTCAATTCCTTATAGGCGCAATGAAATACAGCACCTTTAATTTAAAGATCGTCTGATCTTCTGCGTTTCAATTCCTTATAGGCGCAATGAAATGTTGCTTAAACGGAACATTTCTGAGTTCGATTACAAGTTTCAATTCCTTATAGGCGCAATGAAATTCTGCCGAAATCCTCACCAAAATATGTGCGTCCTTTGTTTCAATTCCTTATAGGCGCAATGAAATGAGGACCTCCTGAACACGGCTACGACTTATAAGATACGTTTCAATTCCTTATAGGCGCAATGAAATCTGTAAAGGCGTACTGCATCAGGTTCCCCATATCTACGTTTCAATTCCTTATAGGCGCAATGAAATATACGCATGCCGGATGAGAACTTTATCCTATATGAGGTTTCAATTCCTTATAGGCGCAATGAAATAGCAATCTGTACGGATGCCTCTTCCATCTCTAACGAGGTTTCAATTCCTTATAGGCGCAATGAAATAAGAATCCTGCCTCTTATCTCCCTGTCATCCAAAGTTTCAATTCCTTATAGGCGCAATGAAATTAGTGTCCGTGATTTTAACCTCAAAATTCATCACACGTTTCAATTCCTTATAGGCGCAATGAAATGATCCTAAGACATATTACAAAATGGCGCTGGCTTTAGTTTCAATTCCTTATAGGCGCAATGAAATAACTCTCCGCAAGCGACGTAAGGTCTGTGACACCAATGTTTCAATTCCTTATAGGCGCAATGAAATTCGTATGCGGTATAGTATTGATGAGAACTTTTCTGTGTTTCAATTCCTTATAGGCGCAATGAAATTATGAGTGAGAAGATGATTGAGCAGGTGAGATCTGGGTTTCAATTCCTTATAGGCGCAATGAAATATCATCAGCAGAGAATGTACTTCCGCCTGCATCCACGTTTCAATTCCTTATAGGCGCAATGAAATACGGCACAACAAGTACCTCTGCCGTGTTATACCAGTTTCAATTCCTTATAGGCGCAATGAAATGATCTCTTCCTCAATATCTGATTGTGTGCAATAAGACAGTTTCAATTCCTTATAGGCGCAATGAAATCGCATCACTGCAAACCTGATTTCCCGTTCGATGATCCGTTTCAATTCCTTATAGGCGCAATGAAATGCCTCCCCACATGGTAAGTGCCATTGCCGCCTTAATCGTTTCAATTCCTTATAGGCGCAATGAAATCGTTTTGCCACCCCAATAAAATAAGGGGGTTATGCAATGTTTTAATAACAAAAAAGCCACTGCTATTCGTCTACCTCCAATTATGTAAAAAGGCCACCCCTTCGACATGACAGATCTATTCCTTTGTATCTCATATTCCACAAGAGGTTACATATAATTTTCATACAGGCTCTCAAAATATGGGGTTTTCTTCCTGAGCTGCGCGATCTTATTCCAAATGGTTGACAGACTACAGAATATTATCCACCGGTTTCTTGTCCGCTCCAACTATTTCCTTTTCCAGCCATTTCTCATTACGCGACTTGAATATTATGAGTGAATCCTCCTCATCTTCTTTCATCACTTTCTTCGCTCTGACTTTCAGTTCCTCCAGTTTAGCTTCCGTTATTTCCCCCTCGAATACTGAGTTCTGTATGTGATGCAAATAAGTCCTGCATAATTTCAACATCCTGCCGCACCTTTTCTGGTCTACATCATACACAACAATTACATACATATCAATATCCGTTTATACCCTTAATATCAGTCAGTTCAGTTCTGCAGGTACTAAGTTCAACTACCAAGACTATTCGGGCTGCAGCATTACCACCAGATTTTAAAACCTTCATACTCCTGTTCTCCAATAAGGTGTTTTACTAATTTATAGCACTCCAGTCTTATTAAATGCCTGTAAGATACCTGTCTATCAAGCTTTTTATGAGTTATAATAGTCTTGAGTTTTTCATCATATTCTTTGATAACTGTCTTCCTCCCCTTTTCATTGAGATAACAGAAATTCACCTCAGTCATAAAATCCTTCTCTGATATCTGCTGTCTGTTAAGGATTGTAAATATTATCCTGTCACTAAAGATTGGTTTGAATACTTCAGCCAGGTCGAGGCTTAAAGAGAACCTCCTTTCTCCTGGTTCGTGAAGAAACGATATAAGCGGATTTAATTGTGTATGGTATATCTCACCAAGACATGTCGTATAGACCAGTGAATTCAGATAAGATATCAAAGCATTTACCATGTTGTCCGGAGGCTGCTTGACCCTCCTCTCAAATTCGATCTCCTGATCAATAATAGTTGGCCATGCCTTGTAGTATGCGTTGCGAATATTTCCTTCTATTCCCATCAGCCCGTCAACTGAATCAGAACTGGCTATCTGAGAACTGTATCCTTCAATCGTATTTATTACTCCGCCTAAATCCTTACCCCTGTTGTTATAGTACCTGAGGTTCTTTAGTATATTGAAAGAGGCTGACTCTATGAATGCACGTGCGAGAGTTATCCTTTTGTTACGATTCGTATAATGATTAACCTGTTTTACGAGGAGCTGGCCTGAGTTCAGCGTCTCACGCGGATAGTAACTGCCGGAATAGAATCCATAATAGTTGAATATATGTACTGCTATCCCCTTTTGAGCGAGATAATTAAACAGCTTGGTATTAAAGTCAATCTCACCAAACGCATAGATAGACTCAGTGTTCTCAATAGGTATGACAGACCTCGACCCATCTTCTTTTTCAAAAAAGATGGTATTCTCCTGCCTTTTAAGGCGTCCGCTATTGAAGATGTAAAAGTTTTGCTTCATATCCAGCACAACTCCCCATAACCGCAGTTCTTGCAGATCTTTCTCTTATCTGCTGATGGAGGTGTTGAAGCCCCGGTAATATCCCTGATCTCTTTCAGGATAGCCTCTATCTTCTCATCATCTCCTGTTTCCAGATATACATCCTGTGTCTTCCTGAGTTTGGGATAATTTATCTTTCCGGTTATACCCTCGACACCCTTTTGTTTAAGATACCAGATATAATATTTCAACTGCCATATATGGGGTTCCTCAACCTTGTCAGACTTTTTAACCTCATGTATTACCCTGTCCTTGCTGATAAAATCTATCCTTATGGTGTCATCAATATCAATCTCCTTTTTCTCGCGCTCATATGAGTTTTCATGAATCAGCTTGCCCAGATATACTGCATCACTATTCTGCTCCATTTGAATATAATGGCTGAAATACCACAGCTTCTTCCTGCAGAGAAAGTAATAATTTATTTCCGTGCCGGTGAAACGGATATGGGTAATAGCATCGTCCATTATTTTTTAAAGAACGCTAAGGTTTGTTATGCAGCTTCTTCAATATTTCTGCAAAGTCCTCCTTTTTGACTTTGCCTTCTACAAGGGCAAGCATATCTTCATAAAGCCTTCCCTTTGGATCAGAAATGCCTATGCCGTTCATATCAAGAAAAACCAGTGCAGATGCCAAAGCAGTTCTTTTATTACCATCAATGAATGGGTGGTTCTGGCAAATATGGAATGCATAAGCAGCGGCCATCTTGTAAATATCATTATGAAGGAATTCGCCATGAAAAGAAGCCTGAGGCATTGCTAAAGCAGAAGAAAGGAGATTTACATCCCTGATACCCTGTGAACCGCCATACCGATTGATCTGGTCAGTGTGGATCTCTATCACCTCCGCAAGTGTGAGAAATAAAATCTCTTTCATCTATTCCGCCAGCTTTTTCAAAGTCTTACCATGCCGATTATTTACATTTATCAATGACTCACGAAACCGCTTTTCCCTGCTTTTTTCCTTGACCGGTGATATAATAAGGTTTACACCATCCGTAGTAATTTCAAGAGGCGTATCCATATCAACTTTGAGAATGTCCAATATCGGCTTGTCAATTATTAATGCTGCGCTGTTGCCATGTGTAATAAGCTTTTTTATCATTATTCACCCCCGAATATAATCTACATTGTATCTACATTGTATCATCTATTTAATATAAAATCATTTCTTGCTCCCTGCAATGCTTCTTAACTTCTTCCTGTAGCCAAATGCAACATTAATATCCACAAATTCAGTATGTCCTGCCGGCAATAGTACGTAAGTAAAATGTCATGCCTGCGAAAGCAGGCATCCAGAAGGCTGGCATTACTGGATTCCCGCTTTCGCGGGAATGACGGTTTGTCATTATACTTATGACCTTCTTAGTATGATCAAATCCACGTCATCTTATCAATACAGATTTCTTATATTTCTTCCCGCTGCCGCACGGGCAAGGATCATTGCGTCCCATCTTTGGATAAATGAAAATGTACAGGCATCTGTATCAGGGTTAGAAATTGTGATAGCGGCAAGCCCCTCAATGCCTATTGAACGTATATACCAATCAGAGGTCTTATCACTTGCAATAGACTTAAGACCAGTCATTGCAACCATACCTATCTTCCCCAATATAGAAGGTAACACATCAGAAATCCAATCACAGTCGTAGACCACTGCCCATCTCATACCTTTTAGAAGCGGTAAAACAACTCCTTTTCCTCCGATACCGCCGAGAATATACATGGCATGAACTACTGCCCACCATTCCGGCAGGGGCTTTGTCCATTTGTATTGACCAGATACAATCTCGGAAAGCGGATCTATCATCCTCTCCCACCGCTTTATGAACTCATCCACCGCAGCACGAGGCAGACGATCCTCCTCGGTAAAGAGAAGATTTAATAAGTCATCGTCAGAAAGGGTTTGGTATTTCATAGAAAAGCTCCTATAAATGAAGATTAAGATATTAAAAACACTCTTGCTACATCAATCAATTATTCCTAAACCTTTCTCCATCTCATCTATCAATAAACCAACTTTGTCATCATATCGAACATCAGCCACCCAATATCCTTCACTTCTTCTGGATAGACGATTTGTTTGCCGAAGCTTGGCCCCTTGGCCAAATGAAATTGATGCAAGGAAACGCATGGCCTCAAAGTGTTGATTTCTTGCCTTACAATCAAGATATTCGCCTTCAAATCTAATCGGGATTACTTCCATGGATCGGATCAAGTCGTAAAAGTCATCTTTATCATCAGAATCGTAAAATGGAGTTAATGAAGCAATAACTCTCCTGAATGAATATAAGGCGCTCTGAAATTCAGCCTCCTCCTTACTGTTGTATCCTTGAGCGTAGACCTGTTCCACCTTCCTACACACAGCATCTTCAGTTAACTCCTCACCGTCACGGAAACATTCGACAGTTTTTAAAACTCTCTCTATGTCATAAAAGTATCTGTCCTTTTCAGAACCCATCGTACATATATGAACAGGCACAACCCCCTTGCTACCCTTTCTGTTAACCCTTCCAAGACGCTGAAGCAAGGCATCAATCGGGGCAGGTTCGGTGAGGATTGTGTCAAAATCAATGTCCAGGGACACTTCGATGGCTTGGGTACCAACAAGCAATTGAACTTTATCGATATTCTTTTCTTTATTCTCCCTATCCCGTAAAATAAACCTTCCGTGTAAAAGTTCTGCTGAATCCGAATAATCTCTTAACGACGAGTATAGTTCTTGTGCTCGTTTGACTGTATTAGAGACAACAAGCACCCTACTGCCTTTTTGCAGCTCCGATCTCATTATTTCAACATGAGAGGTTATGTCGCCATCCAACATCCTAACTCGATGCCTTGGAGTCCGTATTAACTTCTCTCCATCAATATCCCCAATCTCTGGCCCGACTACATTCATTCGGGGCAAAATCTTTTGAATCTTTTCCTTTAAGAATTTTGGAAACGTCGCTGAAAGAAACAGAAACCTCGCATCAATCCTTGCAAGTTCCTCTATAACTCCAATGATGAGTGCGGTGACGTGAGGGTCGTAAGCATGAATCTCATCAAAGATAAAAAGTCCTCCAGCCATTTCCGATATTTGACTTTCCCAGCCTTTTACCCCGAAAAAAGCCTTGACTATCTGAAAAGGTGTGAGCACCTTAATAGGGCGGTAGAGCTTTTTTGATAAATTCTGCGTTTCCCTTGCAAAGGCTGCTGCATTTTCAGGTGAATAATCTCTGTCCAAAAGAGTTTTGTATGCAAAATAAGTGGCTTTGCCATGGAGCACTCCAACATTTTCCTCGCCGAAGCGTCCCGACAATCTTGAGAACATGGCGTTTATACTTGCAGTATATGGAAGAACATAATATATCCGGCGTCCGCTGTCCTGATTATTCCCGGCCCAAAGGAGGCTTGCCTCAGTCTTGCCGGAACCTGTCGGCGCGGATAGAAAGGCACTGCCGGAGATCATGCCTGTCCTTGACTGGTATGGTCTGAACTGGCTAATCCCAAGTTTTGATGCAGTGTCCTTGATGCCTGCCACTATCTCGTTTTTCCCGCCGGACGCCAGATGGTCGCAGGCTATAAGAAAGCCCCGGAGAAAAGTCGGATATAATGGGTTCGCAATCGGTCTTTCTCCATCTTCTAACGCGTTTGCATACCACCTGATAAACCTTTGATAAGGGTCTATCATGGCATCCTGTCGAACAGGCAGTTTAAAACTGACACTGTCTGTGCCAAGATAGCGGACTGCTGCATCTTGCAGGTATTCTATAAACTGATTTATCCCGTCAAGGTTTTCAACCAATTCCCTGATCCTGGCTTCATAAACTTCTTTGCCAATCGGTGATGTAGTATTGAATCTCTCACGCAGTTCTGAAACTCCCTTGTGGTGTGTTGCGATAGCAAGCGCTATAGCCTTTGTAGTTATATCATCGTATGGCGTCAAGCCATTTACCAACGCTGCGGAAAGAAGTTCGTGCCTATATCCCCACTGAGTACCGCCGCTTAATTCCCTTTGGAAACCCGAAGCGCTCTTCCCAACGTCATGCAGAGCAACCGCGGCAAACAGATGGTCAAAGAACCTGGGAGCGCCGCACAAGTCCGGCAGAAACGGATAGTTTTCCCGCACGCTGTTAAATACCATAAGGCAGTTTCCAGTGTGTTCTACAAGCGTCTCCGGTGGTGAGGACTTTGCGAGAAGTTCAGTCATTTATGAAACCATACTCCCCAGCCCTTTTCGCCGTCATAAGGCATCGGCTGCTTATCGTAACCTATGAACGACTCTACCATGTAGTAGGGACGCGTTCCCTCGGCCCTCCTCGGTATCTCATCGGTGAAGTGGGTGGGAAGCGCCTGAAGAGGACCAAATATGCCGTCTAATGGGAAAGGGATGATTGTCCCGCCCAAGGGTACTCCTGTCCTTTGCTCCAATTCGATCTCCTTTATTTCCTCGACCATAGCCAACTCTGTTGAGCGCCCAATTAGCAAAGGATAATGTGGCTTGTCGAAGGCTTTCGCAATAGCATGGTTATCGAAGTAGAGATGAAGGCTCGGCTCAAAAAGCAGCACCCTCCGGCACACATTGGATTTAGCTTTCAACGGCTCAGCAAGCTCGTAAATGGTCTCCAGGTCAACAGCCTTTCCGCTGCTGCTGAAGACATAACCGACAGCCGCATCTGCAGGAGTGACAAGGTTCCCTTTCGCAGCCGAAATAAGCCCGTAAATAGTTGACAGAGGCGGAACAGAGAGTGTCGGCTGAAAGCCTGCAATAAAAACCGGATATCGAAAAGACGCGGTCCAGCCTCTTATATGAACTCGATATGCCTTCATAGCCACCTCACTCGATATGATTTTCAATGGTTTTTACAAACTCTTCCACGGCTTGCTTAGGCGACAGGCAGTGAACGGTTTTACCTGCAAAGTTCAGTCCTTTCAGGTCATTATCGAGTTCATCCATAAAACCTTCCTGCCTCCCGATATAAATGTCTGAAACTATGTTGCCGCTGTAGTCTGACAATACCTGCCGCAACGCTTTTACATTGACCGGTTTGTCATAGCTTTCGTTGGCAATGTTCATGAATATGTGATTGCCGCCATCTATAACAGCAAGAACGATAAACTTAGGGGTAACATCGGTCAGATGCCCTGCGGATTTCGTGGTGCTGTAAAGATAAGGGAGAACAGAGATTGTTTCTCTCGCTCTCTTTACACGCTCTGGCTTTGGGAGTTTCCATGAACCATTTTCTTTCACGGCTTCCGATTCATCTTTTGCAGATTTAATTCTTTCTATCTTCAGATGTTCATCGTCAAGGTTTTTAAAACCTGTTCTTGCACTTTCATAAAATATCCCCATGCTATTCAAATCTAAAGAAAATATTCCTTTAAGGATTGTAGAGTAAAATTGATGAGTGAAGGGGACGGGATCGCCCTCATGCCTGGACATTGAACCGTAATCATCGGTTGGTGCATGGCTAATGACAGAAATAAGAGGAGAGTTCTTTAGTGGAGAAAGTCGTGTAAGTGTTCCCTTTTCATCCTTTTTGGATGCACGCATATAACCAAAGATATCATCGTCTTCGCAAGTAAATGGATTAGCCGCAGTAAATGCCTGATTTCCTTTTCCACCAGACTTCTTGATATGTGTTATTTCTGACATGTTCCAACTATACTTTTCCTTCAAGGCATTTCGCCACCAGTAACGCCATGCCTGTGCAGAAACATAAGGATAAACACTTCTTCCTTTACGAATGACTTTTACATCAACTGTATTTTCTGTACGTGCCTCATCATCCTTTCCAGCATTGTTTAAAGCGGAATGAGGGGCATCAATCAAAACAAAGCCAAGGACATTTTTTGACATAAGCAATCCTCCTTAATAAGTAAATTTAGGAAACAGAAACCTCTTCAGACTCTTCTTCAATCTCGACAACCCCCTCGGAAATAAGCCACTGATGGAGCACTTCATAAAGCCTAAAAAGGAGCAAATCCTGAGTCTCCCTCCAGTTCATGACTCCTTCCGGGAAAAAGGATTCGACATAATCCTCATATGTAAAGAGCGGAACATCCCCCTTCAGTGCTACACGGTCCCTCATCAGGCGAAGCAACACGTTTCGCAGCGAGGCGTAACTTTCCGCTCTTTCAAGCTGTCCAAGCCGCTTCTTGCCATTGGATGAAGTCTTGACTATCTCAGCTATCTCGTCACCCAACTTCCGAATGGCCTCAATCCTTTTTTCATCCATCCTTCTCACCTCCTTCAAGTAATATTTCAGAAGATTCCAATCCCCTATTGCCTCTTTTGCCTTGTTGTTCAAGAAGTATTTCACAATTGACCTGCCTTCAAGTAACGACAGGTACACGGAATTTTTATAATTCCTGTATTCATCCTCCTTCTTTCCAGTCAAGTCCTTGTTATAACCTTTACGGACGACCTTCTGCCAGTCCCTGTACCTTGGATGAGGGCGAATATAAGCAAGGAACCGGAAAACCTGAGCAGGCAGATCATAAATATCCAAGTCCGCTCCTTGATTATAGTTTGTAAAATGATACAGACGAATGGAGGCGTTCTCATCAATCCACCTTTCATCATATGAAAGTATAAGGTCTTGTATTATGTGAAATAGGGCATTGGTCGCATTTGAGTATTGCTCATTAAAACAACCTGAATAATTCCTTGTAGCAATCTGCTTTTGGACATCTGCAATACAACGCTTTGCCCAGAATCTCATTATCTTTGGCGAACTGGAATGAAGGAGCAGAAGTTTTCCGCAAGCGTAGTAAACAAGAGGCGAACATTGAACTGCAAAGGTACAGGCATCGCAGTAGTCCGCTCCTTCAGTTTTAAAGGAGAAGAAATGCGAGCCTTCATAACCGGTCAAAGGAACATCCATTCTGTTTTTCCCATTAACCACCTTTCTTCTTCCGCAAGCGATGCAATTCCCTTTATCACCCATTGGTAAAATGCCTTCCGTAAAATTTTTATAATGCTCGGCTAATCTATGCTTCTTATCCTTAACCGCAGGGTTTGTTATTGGATTATTAGGAAAAACTGAAAAAAGATTCCTTTTCCAGCCTTCTGAGAGGTAAATATCCTGTATAGTTTTAGACATTTCTGCAATGTCGTCATTGCTTATTTCTTCAGGACTGGTTTTATATCGCCACTCTATTATTGCAGCCAGCCCAGCATCCACCCACAGATTCCCTGTCCATGCGAATAACTGCATAAGCCCTCCATAAAAAAAGTTATAAAATCTAAAGTGCTTCCTTACGGTTGGCAGTCCTGTATTTTGCACTACGCTCTTTGGCAACGAATCCAATCTTCCTTTTCTTCGGCTCCGTATGGCAAAGAACCGCCAAAATATTTCCAGTGTGGTATCACATTTTGTGATACCAGTTTTTCAGGTATGGACAACTGCTTCCATACTACTACACATCCTCTCAGAAACCTACTCTTTCGTCTTCTGGTCTCTACATTCATACATTGTAATCTACGCAACTCCATGCCTTCCCTGTCCAATTAAAGGCGTAGGGAAGATACTTGCTGTGTTGTCCCCTTTTTAAGGTGACAATCTGGCACCTTAAAAGTTCATGGTATTCTTCTTTAGTTAATTGAAACATGAAGTCATGGGGGAATCGTTCAATATTTCTTTTAACAGCACGATTAAACATCTTGTTTTCAACTCCATAAAGCACTGATAGGTCCTTGTCCTGCATTACCTTTCTGCTCATGCCTCCTTGCGTCTCGCTGTTTTATATCTTGCGCTGCCTTCTCTCACTGTTATGTGAGCGCATATGGCAGATAACGGCGACCGCCCCACAAACTTGAAGTCGCAAAATGCGACCTCAAGTTTTCATATTCATCATGATTCAACTGAAACATAAAATTATCAGGAGCTATGACGGGCAGCCCTGTATTTTGCGCCACGCTCTTTGACAACAAACCCGATCCTTTTTTTCTTCGGCTCCGGCGGTGATAGCAACTGCTTTATCGCATCAAACACTATTTTGAACTGATGGTCATACTTCTTTTCCATCTCTTCTATTTTCTTCTGCAAATCCTTATGCGTAGCAATCATCTCTCTGAGCCTTGTAAATGTCCTCATTATCTGGATATTAACAGTTATTGCTCTTTCACTACTAAGAACACTTGATAACATTGCAACACCATTTTCAGTAAATGCATACGGCAGGTATTTAACATTCTTTCCTTTCTTCAAGGTCACAAATTGTGACCTTGAAAGTTCTGAGGCTTCGTCCCAACTCAACTGAAACATAAAATCATCGGGAAAACGGTTAATATTCCTTTTGACCGCCTGATTCAGAACTTTGGTTTCAACTCCATAAAGCGCTGCCAGGTCCTTGTCCAGCATTACCCTTTTACCCCTGATCATAAAAATCTTTTGCTCAAGGATTTCATCCGCTACCATTGCCTGCATTTATTCCATCCTTTCCACATACCCGCACCCCATGCTGTTGTTCTGGCCAAATCCGCATTCAAGACCAATCCTTATCAATTCTTTTGACCCGCTGACAGAGAAGGGCTGGAGTGTCCCTTTTATTTCACCTGCGATCTTTCCATCTTTATAGACCTTAAATGATTTTATTAATTTCCCTTTTGCCGGATGATGTTCGAATCCAGGCTGGTCTCCCTCATAAGGCTTTCCATAGAGGGTTTCATACTTGTGAATCAGGTTTTGATTGAGGAGTTTTTCATAATCTTTATCACCAGGGAATAAATATACATCCCGGATTCCCTGTGGATCAGGTTTTTTGACAAATATGGGAGATTCCAGGGGTATCAGGTTCAATCGAATAAAACCATTTGGGCTGTTTGAATAATTTATATCAATTCCCTCTAATGGGTCTGCGAGGGTTTCTACACGATATACAATGACCCTTTGACTGCCGATTGTAATCTCCTGCCCCTCTTTGAAGATTCCATCTATCAAGTGTTGCAGGAATCTATTCACCGGGGATGCAATCTGGAAGGAAAAGGTGAAGGGGATGGCAGGAGATGCCCTGAAGTGAAAACCTGGCAAGCTGTCTGAATTATTTAATTTGGTACTTATCGGCCCGTAAAATGTCAGACCGGAATAGACAAAGAATTTGAATCTCTGTTCACGCTTGTATCTGTATCCCTCTTCATGGAGCCAGCCTGCATAATCCGGATCTGAGTTTGCAAGAAATTTATAGATAACAGCCTGTATCTGGTGCTGATAGTTAAAATCAATCCTTCCATTATCGTCGGCTGATAAGGTTATTTTTACTCTCACAAAATAGGCCTTTCTGAACGTTAATGTCTGGTAGTTTTTTGACTAATCCTATCAGAAACTTTTTCTTTTTGGTAGGGTATATTTTCTTCTATGTGTCCTTAAATCTTCTCCAACACCTCATCCCTTACATTAAAATTGGAATAGACATTCTGCACATCATCATTGTCTTCCAGCGCCTCTATCAGTTTTAAAGCCTGAACAGCACTCTTGTCATCCAGTTCCATATAGTTTTGCGGGAGCATGGTTACCTCTGCAAGGGCTACTTTTATTCCACCTTCCTCTATCTTTTTCCTGACAGTTTCCATATCTCCGGGAACTGTAATCACCTCGAAGTTGTCCCCGTCGCGCCTCATATCCTCAGCACCGGCCTCTACTATAATAGTCATCAGCTTTTCTTCATCCACCCTGCCGCCTTCAACGACGATATATCCCTTTTTATCAAACATCCATGAGACACAGCCGGCCTCACCCATATTGCCATTATGCTTGGTGAATATATGCCTGATCTCAGGAACCGTCCGGTTCCGGTTGTCTGTCATAATGGTTGCAATGACCGCAACGCCGCCTGGGCCGTATCCCTCAAACACAGCCTCTTCATATGTTACACCAGGCAGTTCTCCTGTCCCCTTCTGGATAGCCTTCTTAATGTTATCCGCAGGCATATTGGCCTCTTTGGCCTTCTGGATGACTGTCCGAAGTCTTGCGTTACCATCAGGGTCACCGCCGCCAATCTTCGCAGCTACGGTGATTTCTTTAATTATTTTTGTGAAAATCTTTCCCCTTTTTGAATCTATTGCGGCCTTCTTATGTTTTGTGGTGGCCCATTTTGAATGACCGGACATCTTACTCTCCTCCTTTTACCCCTATCTCCTTTGGCTCATAATCCGAGACCTCTATTTCTCTCACCCGTATCTTATCACCCTCTTTAGACGTAACGACCCTGAGCTTGATATTCAACGCTACATCAAGTATCCCTTCCATAACAGCATTCGTGATCCTCGTCACCTCAGGAACCGGCTTGCCAAGTTCTATGCTTTCCATTGTAATATGCGCATCAGATACAGACTGTCCAGCGCCTCTGTCAGATGATGCCGCTCCGGATGTATCAGACTCCATCCAACTCCTCAGGTCCTCTTTTCTCTCCGGTATTTGCTCCTCTGAAGCAGACAACTGTGTTCCCGGAGCTTCAGCCTCTGACTCCTTCGGAACAGGCATCCTCTTCCGGGGACGGCCGGTCTCTATCATCTCCCGGAGGTCGCCAAGAACCAGTTTGCTGATGGCTGTCAGTGTCTCGAGCACACCCTCACCTGTAGATGCAGCTGCTGAGAAATAGGGAACTCCCCGCGTATTCAGCGTCTTGTCAATAACCTCTACCGGGAGCACATTTGGAAGGTCTCTCTTATTGTACTGAAGGACCAGGGGAAAGTCATTGATATTGATCCCATGGTCTGCAAGATTCTTCTTAAGATTGTAGAGACTTTCGAGATTGGAATCCATCATTCCATCCTGTGAGTCAGCAACAAACACCACACCGTCAGCGCCCTTCAACACCAGCTTTCTCGTCGCATTGTAGAATACCTGACCCGGAACAGTATACAGATGAAATCTCATCTTGTATCCCTTGATCTCTCCGGCCTCGAGGGGAAAGAAATCAAAAAAAAGTGTCCTGTCTGAATAAGTGGGGAGGGTTATAAGCTTACCCTTCTTTTCCGGGATTATCTTCTCATAAATGCACTTGATATTAGTCGTCTTGCCGGACAACCCTGGCCCGTAATAGACTATCTTTGCATTTATTTCCCGTGACGTATAGTTAAATAATGCCATAGAGTAAGGGTAATGCTCAATGTTTTCCTGCCGTGTTAGTTTTATCAGAAAACAGCAAGAAGTGTCAACCTGCGTTTTTATGCCGCGAGATTACAGCCTTGACCATAGACGTTATCATACAATTAACAGGAGTTGGTATATTATGCCTTAAACCCTCCCGGCACACAAAACCATTGAAATAATCTATCTCAGTCGGCTTTCCCTTCATGAAGTCCTCATACATGGAAGTGTGATAACCCCGCAATTTCTGTGTAACGTTTATCTGCTCGTCCATTAGACTGGCATCAATAATAACGCCCTTCTTCCCTGCCACTGCCCTGATTTCCTGAAATATCGCATACGCCACATCCAGTGCATCCCTTGAATCAAGTATATGCTCAAGCGGACCATTCAGGATAACGGACACAGGATTGAATACAGCGTTCCAGCAAAGTTTCTCCCATTTGGTCTTAAGAATATCCTTCGATAGTCTGGTGGGAATCCCCGCATTCTTAAAAAGATTAACAATAGACTGTACACGAGCGCTCTCGCTGCCGTCAAGCTCCCCTATGCCAAGGGAGCCTGCTCCAATGTGGTTAACAACTCCTGGTTCTTCTAATTTGGATGCCAGGAAGGCAACACCTCCAAGGACATTGGCTTCAGGAAAGCGGCGCAGTATTTCCTCTTCGCCGTCAATACCGTTTTGTATTGTGAGTATTACAGTATCTTTGGTAACTACAGTGCGGATTGTATCAAGAACCTTGCCGGTATCGTATCGTTTAACAGCTATTATGATCAGGTCACACGGGCCAAGGTCTTCAGGCTTAGTTGATACAGAAGGCATGGAATTCCAGACCTCGCCTTTGCTCTTTACAGTCAGTCCTTTACTTTTAAGTACAGGAAGGTTCCGTTCGGTAACAAGAAATGAGACGTTTACTCCTGCCTTCATAAGAACGGCACCGTAATAGCCGCCTACCCCGCCTGCACCAACGATCATGATTTTCACTCGAAAATACTCCTAAGTACCCGTCATTCCCACGGAACCTGTCCCCGCAGGATTTAAGCGGGGAGTGGGAATCCAGAACCAGGCTCACGGTCTGGATTCCCGCATTCGCGGAAATGACGTTTTTGATGACCATTTGTGAGATTGCTCATTGCTTTCGACTCATTGCTTCCTTTTCTCGATCAACTCAATCTCGTATCTGTCAGGCGCATCAATGAAGCAGAACCGGCTGCCTGATGACGTACGGGTCGGCCCATCCGTAACAGCCACACCCTTCTGCTTAAGGGATGCGATCATCTTATCAAGGTCATCCACCTCAAAGGCAAGGTGCACAAGGTCTTCCTGGACGACTACCCTGCCGCTGGCCGGAAAAGAGCATAGCTCTATCTCTTCATCACTGTTGGGGATCTTCAGAAAGGCAAGCTCTGACCCGCGCGGCGACTCAGACCTGCGGGACACCTCCAGCCCGAGGACATCGCAATAAAACTGCAATGTCTCTTTCATATCGCTTACCCGCATTCGGGTGTGGAGGAGTTTGGTAATCAATCAGTTTCTTTACGGATCAGGATCTTGTAGGTCTCATCAGTTAATTTCTCAACGCCTATGATCTTATGACCCTCTGCCTTTACGCTCCTGGGGACATTCTTCATGGGTTCTCCATCATCGAGGATGACCTCAAGCACCTGGCCTACTTCCATCTCTTCAAGTTTTAACTTGGTCTTTACAAAGTTTATTGGGCAGAGTACGCCCGAAAGATCAAGTTTATCATCCGGACTTACAGTCTCACCTTTATTTGTCATAAAAATTTCCCTTCGCGTAGTATTTTCTTCTGTCTTTCTGATCTCTTATTGCTTCAAGGCCGAGAGGATCTACAACATCGTTCATATAGCGCTCAAGACCAAGTCTTTCTATAGCCGCTCCAATACGTTCGCGCCCTACTGCATTCTCCTGATACCAGCTCATTGTCTTTTCGATCAGTACATAGACCTGATCATCAGTAAGGAAATTGGCAATTTCATATGAGAAGTACGGGTGTTTGCCATGTTTTCCGCCAACCCTTGCAAGCCAGCCTATCCTGTTGCTGACCATTGCGTCAACCGGACAGACCTTTACACAGTCACCGCAGTGGATGCACTTATCCCAGTCCCTGACAGGTAACTCACCATCCATCTTTAAAGCGCCCTCATCACACGCCTTGACACACAGCTCACAGCCATTACACTCATCCTCTATAAGCTTAGGCTCAAGAACCCCCTGAAATCCAAGGTCCATTTCACGTGTACGGAAGCAGTCAATAGGACAGCCTGAAAAGGATGTCTTGAATTTGTGATGCCTCGTCTCAATGCCAAAGTAACGTTTGTCTACCTCTGCACAGATGCCCTGTGTGTCTGTGAGGCCGTTAGGATTGTAGGTACAACCTGCACAGGCCGTGGGAACACGCAATCTTGGTCCGCATGATGAAACTGCCCAGCCAATTTCTCTCAGGGACTCTGCCACAGCATCAAAATCTTTATAACTTACATATGGAACCTCAATTGACTGGCGGACAGATATGTGGATTTCGCCCCTTCCAAACTTATCTGCAATCTCCCCTGCCTTTCTCATCTGTTCGGCATTAACCTTGCCACCAGGACAGCGAAGACGCACAGTGAAGAGGTCCTTCTGCGTCTGTTTAATGAACCCCCCGCTTTTTAACTCATTGAAGTCAAGCTTTGCCTTCTTTGACTCCTTGCGAAGCTGCTCTTTAAGACCTTCCATTTCCGTCACCTGAGTATCATTATTGCTCATTTATAATCCTCCCCGGATGAGATGTCCTGACAGTTATACTATTTGCGATTTTTTATTGTCAACTTTAGCATAAGTGCAATTAACTTGCCATAAAATATCAGTTACAAGGATTAATTTATGATTTAATACTGCCGATAATTCAAGTTTGGAGGTATCCATACAACCATGAAAAAGTTATATACAAATGAATTCTTTTATGACGGAATCAAATTGCTTAAGGATCGGAGATACATAGATGCCCTGGATTCCATAAAAACTGCCATTAAAACAAGTGGATATGAAGATGCAGACAAAATCCCTGCCACATATCTGTCTTATCTCGGCCTTGCTACTGCCCTCGCTGAAAAGAAGTACAGGGCCGGTGCACTTATTTGTGAAAACGCCATAAAAAAAGAATTCTATAATCCCCTTTTCTACCTGAATCTTGGCAAGGTCTATGCTGCTGGCGGATACAAACTTAAGGCTATTGAAGCATTTAATAAAGGATTACAGATAGATGGAAGTTATGATGAAATTATAAATGAACTCAAAAAGATGGGCATCAGGCGCAGGCCTATCGTTCCATTTCTGACAAGGACCCACGCATTAAACAAGCACCTTGGTTTGCTTCTGTATAAAAACTTGTGAGACAGCCTATCACCCTCTGGTCAGATGCCTGTACTTGATCCTGTGGGGCTGGTCTGCTGCAGCGCCGAGGCGGGCCTTTCTGTCCGTCTCATATTCAGAGTAATTCCCCTCGAACCAGACAACCTTGCTGTCGCCCTCAAACGCAAGTATATGGGTTGCGATACGGTCAAGGAACCAGCGGTCGTGGCTGATGACCACTGCACATCCGGCAAAATTCTCCAGCGCCTCTTCAAGTGCGCGCATGGTGTTCACATCAAGGTCATTGGTCGGCTCATCAAGGAGAAGGACATTGGCCTCTTCCTTCAGCATACGGGCCAGATGCACACGGTTTCTCTCGCCGCCTGAGAGTGCCGAGACCTTCTTCTGCT
The DNA here is from genome assembly GCA_020851375.1 of Nitrospirota bacterium. Classification (NCBI taxonomy): domain Bacteria; kingdom Pseudomonadati; phylum Nitrospirota; species Nitrospirota bacterium. Next base: position 259,856 of record JADZCV010000045.1, read on the forward strand.
GATCGCTCCCTGAGAAATTAAAACGTGCCACATAGGCACGGGAGTTGACCTGTCTCTTACCAAGCGGAACGACATCCAGGCCGTCCGAGATAACCTCCCACAGGGACTTATTAGGATCAAGGTCATTCCTGCTCTGGTCCACATATGCCAGCTTCACCGTCTCTCCGATCCTGAATGTCCCGGAGTCAGGCTTTTCCTGGCCGGTAATCATCCTGAAAAGAGTCGTCTTTCCTGCACCATTAGGCCCGATGATCCCTACAATGCCTCCAGGTGGAAGGGAGAATGTAACTCCATCCATAAGGATATTGTCACCGAAGGCCTTACTTACATTATTCGCCTCAACGACAACATTGCCAAGTCTCGGCCCAGGAGGGATGTATATCTCCATCTCTTTGAGACCCTTTTCTGTATCCTGACGCAGCAGTTCCTCATAAGACGTTATACGTGCCTTTGATTTCGCATGGCGTCCCTTAGGGGACATCCGTATCCACTCAAGCTCACGCTGTAATGTCTTCTGGCGTTCACTCTCTGCAGCCTCCTCCTGCTGAAGGCGGTTCTTCTTCTGCTCCAGCCAGGATGAATAATTCCCTTTCCATGGGATCCCCTGTCCCCGGTCGAGTTCAAGGATCCACCCGGCCACATTATCAAGGAAATAGCGGTCATGTGTCACAGCGATAACAGTACCCGGATAGTTCTGGAGATGATGCTCAAGCCATGCGACACTCTCGGCGTCTAAATGATTCGTAGGCTCGTCAAGGAGAAGTATGTCGGGTTTCTTGAGCAGCAGCCTGCAGAGGGCCACACGTCGCTTCTCCCCTCCTGAAATAATTTTAACAGGGGTATCTGCGGGGGGGCATCTAAGGGCGTCCATAGCCATATCAAGGCGGGAGTCCAGCTCCCAGGCATCCAGGGAGTCAAGCCTCTCCTGAATTTTCCCCTGCTGGTCTATAAGACTGGCCATCTCATCATCTGACATTGGTTCTGCAAATTTTTCATTAATCTTATTGTATTCATTAAGTGCATCAACCACTTCCTGCACGCCTTCTTCCACAACCTGTCGAACGGTCCTGGTTTCATCCAGTTCAGGCTCCTGTGCAAGGAGACCAACCGTGTAGCCGGGGGCAAGCACGGTCTGTCCGTTAAAATCCTTATCTATCCCGGCGAGTATACGCAAAAGGGAGCTCTTTCCTGAGCCGTTCAGACCAAGCACCCCTATCTTGGCCCCATAGAAATATGAGAGATAGATATCTTTTAGTACAGCCTTCTTGTCGTAGAACTTGCTCACTCCAATCATCGAGTAAATAACTTTATCAGGCCCATTGCTCATAGTAACAGGAAAATATCACAAAACCGGATTTTATACCAGTCCGTAATTTAACAAGGTTAATAAATTACAGAATTAATTGAATTTAAAATAAAAGATTGCTAAACTTCCCATGAAGGCAACCATCACGATAAATAACATGACCAATCTGTCAGCCAACGATAAATATAAAGATATATTCAATAAAGCATCTGTTGCAATCCTGGAAGAAGACTGCTCAGAGATTGTTGAGGCAATCAAGACACTCAAGGCGCAGGGGGTAGCGGATTTCCCGGGATATCTTGATGAAAACCCGGACTTCGTACGCAGGGCAGCCCGGATGCTGAAGATAGTAGATGTAAATGATGCGGCTGTAAGACTTTACTGCGCCAGAGACAGGACAGAACTGCTCAACTCTGCAGATAAGATCTTTACGCCAGGCTCATACCGGCAATTAAAGAGCGAATTAGCAGCTATTGCCGATGGAAAAGAACATTTTATAGCAGAAGATATAAACAAGACCCTCAATGGAGAGCTTATTCACGTATTATTATGCGTGACTCTACCGCAGGTAAAGGCGGGGATTACGAGCCGTCTTACCGTGATTACAGACATTACAGCCCGTAAACGCGCAGAAGAGGCGCTCCGTATTAGTGAGGAAAGGTTCAGACTTATCGCTGAACATGCACGGGACATAATATTCCGCTACGAGTTTTTCCCTCAGCGCCGTTTTGCCTACGTAAGCCCGGCGGTCACCAGCATAACCGGTTACACTCCGGAAGAACACTACGCTGACGCAGATTTGGGGATAAAGATAATACACCCCGAAGATCGTCCCTTGCTGGACAAGTATTTCCAGGGTAAGGCAGAGGCAGGGAAACCAATTGTCCTGCGCTGGCTGCATAAGAATGGGTCTGTCATATGGACAGAGCAGCATAATACCCCCGTATGTAATGATGAGGGTCATCTGATTGCCATGGAAGGAATTGCAAGAGATATCACTGACCGGGTAAAATTGGAGAATGATTTACTGAGGGCACAAAAACTTGAATCCCTCTCCATCCTAGCTGGCGGTATTGCACATGACTTCAACAACGTTTTAACAGGAATTCTGGGCAACATCTCCCTCGCAAGAATGTATGACATCCTGAATGATGATGTTTTAAGATCACTTATTGAGGCTGAAAAGGGGGGTATCCGGGCACGGGAATTGACCCAACAGCTCATCACATTCGCAAAGGGAGGCGCACCTGTTAAAAAAACTGTCTCGCTCACTGACATCATCAGGGACTCAGCCAGCTTCACATTGAGCGGCTCCAGGACAAGACCAGAGTTCAATATATCTGACGACCTTTGGGCGGCTGAAGCAGATGAGGGACAGATAAGCCAGGTTATTAACAACCTTGTTTTAAATGCGGATCAGGCAATGCCTCAGGGTGGCATTATTGAGATAATATGCGAAAATGCCATAATTAATGACGATCACATCTATCTTCCAAAGGGTAAATATATAAAAATTACAGTAAGAGACCATGGAATAGGGATCCCTGATGAGAATCTTCAAAAGATATTTGATCCGTACTTCACGACAAAACAAAAAGGGAGCGGGCTTGGGCTCGCTACTACCTATTCCATAATCAAAAATCATAATGGGCATATAACTGTTGAATCAGAGTTGGGCAGAGGCGCTACTTTCTGTATATTACTGCCAGCCTCTGAGAACCAGCCTGTTCACAGGAAAGACACTGATGAAATATGCAGTCAAAAGAGTGGAAGGATACTCATCATGGATGATGAGGCGATAGTCAGGGAGATTGCCGGCGCAATGCTGTCTTCGCTTGGATATAAAGCAGACTTTGCAGAAAGCGGCGCGACAGCGATTGAACTGTACAAAAAGTCAATGAAAGATGACAGACCATTTGACGTTGTAATCATGGACCTGACCATCCGCGACGGCATGGGTGGGTTGGATGCCATACAAAGACTCCTTGATATAAATCCAGACGCAAAGGCTATTGTGTCAAGCGGTTATTCCAATGACCCGGTAATGTCAGATTACAGGAAGTATGGATTCAAGGGGGGCATAGTCAAGCCATTCACAATTGCAGAGCTTGGCAGGGTGGTGGATGATGTACTTTCAGACAGGTCAATGGCGTAAATAAATGGCGTCCCCAGGGGGATTTGAACCCCCGTTTGCGCCGTGAAAGTCGTCAAACTGCCCATATTTTAGGCATCCATAGACAACCATAAACAAGCCGATTATCCCGATACCCCTTGCAATTACTGAGTTTCTTGTCTATCACTGTTCACCCTTGACTTTATGTGTTTATTCCCATATATTAAGTAAATGTTAAGTAAGCTATGTTTGCGCTGTATTGTACATTGTATCTTTTTACTTAATATTTACTTAATACAAAAGTCAGTATACAGAAAGGATGGGTAGAATTCAATGGCGAAAGCTACCAGAGATACCAGGTTAGAGAACAGGACAGCACGGGCAAAGTTGGTAATAAGACATCAACCCTACTTTAAATTGATAAGCGAAGGCCTGCACCTGGGTTATCGTAAAGGCAAGCAGTCGAGCAAGTGGATTGCACGTCTTTATAACGGCAAGACTTACATATTTCACGTATTGGCCGAAGCTGATGATTTCAGGGATTCAAACGGTATAGACATACTAAACTACTTTGAAGCACAGGATAAGGCCCGGAAATATGCAGATGATTGCGTAAAAAAAGAAGTAGGTACAACACTGGAGATCAGCAAACCCTATACTGTACAGGATGCTGTAAATGATTATCTGAACTGGTTCAAGCTACACAGGCGTTCTTATGATGATGCAGTGAGAAGATTTGACATGCACATATTACCCGTCTTTGCAAAGAAGCTCTTGTCCGAGATAACTACCAGGGAGATTTCAACATGGCAGCACGGACTATTAGACAGTGTAAAAAGTAATATTGCAAGTGATATGTCTGAAGATGAGATAGTACGAAGGAAGAAAGCCTCTATAAACAGGATACTAAATTATTTCAAGGCTGCGTTAAACAAGGCTTTCCGGGATGGCTACGTTGACTCTGATATTGCCTGGAGACGGGTTAAGCCGTTTGATAAGGTAGATCAGGCCAAAATAAGATTTTTATCTCAAGATGAATGTATACGACTCATTAACGCCTGTTCTGGTGATTTTAAACCACTGGTACATGCGGCACTATTAACAGGTGGCAGATATGGAGAACTGATAGCATTGAGATGCTACGACTATAACCATGAAGCAGGAACTATACATTTCCGGGAAACGAAAAACGGTAAACCGAGATATACCCCATTGACAGATGAGGGGAAACAACTCTTTGAGCAATTAACAGCAGGACGAGAAAAACAGGACTATATTTTCCTTATAAGGGGACGGCGCTGGACTGATTCCTTGCAGATAAGGCGCATGGTAGCAGCTTGCAAGGCCGCTAATATTAATCCGCCGGTGAGTTTCCATATACTACGACACAGTTATGCGAGTTTCTTGGCAGTCCAGGGTGTTCCCCTGCAGGTAATAGCAACCCTGATAGGACATAGTGACATGCGAATAACGACGAAACACTATGCGCATTTAAAGTCAGATTATGTTGCAGATACATTAAAGGCAAACCTGCCGAGTTTTGGTATCGAGAAAAGCAATGTCACAACTCTGAAATTGAAAAAAGGGATTGAAAGATGATAGGTCTTATTGAATTAAATCTTGAACTTGACGCGACAGAGAAAGAGGCCAGGGATATTCTAAAGAATGAGGGAATTGATCCTGATAAAATAGGCCGCCATTTTTTCGGCGGATGGCCTGAAACAAAGATACACTTCGTGGACATCGGCTATATCAACTCGAAACTCTCTGACTTCAATGAAGCTGCTCATTATGCTTACAGCTTACTGGGATTTGTAATACTTACGAGGGAGATGATAAATAACTGTAAGGATGAGGAGGAACTCCGGCGCATGGTCTACTCTATCAACCTGGGGAAGTTTTTTATATTGGCAAACGTAGGGCTGAATATCCCCGAGGCAAGGAAGTTTTTTAAAAGGGAAGCGTCCAGCATGGGTGGCAAAGGAAAAAGGGGCGCAGAGGGGCCAGTAAAGCAAACCGTCCGGCGCATTTTAAAGGAAATTGAAAAAGATAAGCTGAAACCGACTTTTAAAAACGTGATAGATAAAATGATTGACCCTGATTTCATGGCAGACCTGTATGAGACGTTAAAAAACCCTATCCCGCTTTCAATTCGTGGTGTCTACAGGTCAAATGGGGATTCGATCCATAGCGAAGATAAAGATTACGATTTAAAGAATTATTTTGAATATCACCTCAGAACTAACCCAAAGAAAAAAGAACCATTAAAGTTTAGAAGAATTAACGATACCCTCAATGAAATTTTGAAGAAGTAATTTTTTCCTCCCATTTACCCAAGATACCGCTATTTCAGTGAACCCGTCTGGTATGTTCTGTGTGTACACATAAACATGGGGGGTCAAAATGAATCAACAAAACGCTTTCACCATATCTGACTTTTGCGAAAGTCACAAGATTAGTAGAGCCTTTTTTTATCAGTTGGTCAAGGCTGGCAAGGGGCCGTTGATAATTAGACTTGGCAGCAAACGGCTTGTCACAAAGGAAGCAGCCGCAGAGTGGAGGAGGAAGCTTGAGGCTGAATCAGGGGCCGGCCGATGACCGGGGCAGGCGAAAGCTATCCGGAATTCGAAAAAAATTATGAGGCATGGTCACATAAACTCGATAAGCGGGTGAATGAGGCCATTAATCAGGCGCAGCAGCGGCCACAAATTGTCATTACGGATGCGTTCATGCGCCATTTGACGGCGGCTTCCCTTGATGCGATAGAGCGCAGCAACAGGCCAAACCCTTATATTTTCAAGCGAGGTGCGGCACTTGTACGTCTACATGGTGGTCGTGTTGAACTATTAACGCCAGCGGGCTTGCGAGGAGTGTTAGATCGTGTCGCTGATTTTTTGACGAAAAGCCGGGGTGAGTTCAAACCAGTTGAACCACCCCTGACGGTTGTTAAGGATATTCTGTCTTTGCCTGAATTCGATTTGCCTTTGCCTGAACTCCAAGGAATTAGCCGTGTCCCGGTATTTCTACCAGGGGGCCGCCTGCTTTCGACATCCGGGTATGATGTAGAGAGCGGTATATATCTAAGTCTCGAAGGTATGAAGAAATTAAATTCTGACATAGCATTGAATGATGCTGTCAGTCTACTTTTAGATGACTTACTTTCAGACTTCCCATATTCCGATTCGGCCAGCCGAGCCCACAGCATAGCTGCCCTGTTGCTTCCATTTGTGCGCTATATGATTGCGGGGCCCACACCGAATCACCTGGCCGAGGCGTCTTGTCGCGGTACAGGTAAAGGCCTTTTAATGGATGTCATTTCCGAAATTGCAACTGGCGGGCCTGCTCCTGTCATGGGATACTCGCGAGATGAGGGTGAAATGGAAAAAAGAATAACCAGTTTGTTACTGGAGGGGCAGCCTCTCGTCTTGTTTGATAATATAAGTTGCATTAAATCTGCAAATTTATGCGCCGCGTTGACTACCACATCTTGGCGTGGGCGCGTGTTAGGCAAGTCTGAAACACGGACTATTCCTAACTTTACCACATGGCTAACAACAGGAAATAATGTCGAGCTGTCTGATGAGGTTGTCAGGCGAACTATATCTATTCGTCTTGACGCAAACGTAGACCGGCCAGAGGAACGACGGGGGTTTAAACATCCTGACCTAATCGGATGGGTTAGGGAAAACCGGGCCTTTCTTGTCAGTGCGTGCCTCTCAGTCATAAAGGCTTGGGTTGATGCAGGTCAGCCAAGGGGCACGACTACTCTTGGCCGCTTTGAGTCGTGGGCTCAGGTGATAGGTGGTATCCTCAAAATAGCAGAAATAGAGGGCTTCTTACAGGATAGAGATAGATTACACTCTCAGAGTGACACCACATCCACCGAATGGGTCGCTCTTTGTTCTATATGGCACGAAAAACACGGCGAGCGGGCGGTAAGTTCCGGGGACATATATAAATTGGCGCATGAGTCTGAAATTCTACTCGATATTTGGGGTGGACGAAGCGCCTTAGCAGCGCAGCAGAGAATGGGTCATGCTTTATCAGCGAAAAGGGATCAGGTTTTTCGTGTAATCGGTGTTTCGGGTGTTTCGGGTGTTAAAATCTGCAGGGCCGGTCAGGACGGATACACGAAAAATCAGACATATCGCTTGTCTCCTATACAGGATATAAATTCATTTCACTTACAGCATAAAATAAAACACCCTAAAACACCCGAAACACCCCATATTGATACCTTCTTCAGTAATTTATCCGCTGAAACACAGGCACCAATTTTGGAAGGAGACTAAAGATGCGTCTATATGTCCTAAAACCTATCAAACTAATGAAGGCCGGAAAGGTCTTTGACGTGTCCCCTGGGGGTATCGTGGAAATATTAAAACCGGAGAAAGCGCAGGCATTAATTTCCGCCGGGTATGTCCGGCCAATATTGCCGGATGAGGTAAAAGATGTTCAAGCTGCGCGTATATTTTCAAAAACGTTAAATGAGGAGGTATGGATTTTAAGGGATCCGGAAGCTGCAACTTATATTCCTGAGAATGCTATCACATTCACGATTGCTGAACTAAAGCTGCTAAAAGGGGCGTCACCTGAAGAGATACAGGCGGTTCATCGGGTCAAAAAAGAGTTGAGCGGAACCTTAATTTCCGTCCTGGAGAGAAAGGAAAAATCATGCTGATATGTCGTTATTGTCATTGCAGAATTAATGAATATATCAAGTGGCTCTTTCGCGAAAAGAAGTAGGTCAAACGTTACGAATGTCCGGCTTGCGGGGTCTTGCACTTTCAGACCTTGCAGCCGTTGGAACTGGACCGCAAGCCGCTGCAGGAAGACCGGAAGCCGTTAGAGGAACCAGATAAAGGGTTGTTCAAGTAATGAGGACAGAAACGGATGCCGTCACACTTTCACAGGCGGCGAGAGTCTTAAACCGTGACACCAGCACATTGAGACGATGGATTAAAAAAGGCTGTCCCACTGTCCGCATGGGCGAGACGGGCCGGGAAGGATCGCTTGTTTGCCTGGACGATATAAAGAGATGGCGGGCCGGTGTAGACGGTATCGGCAGCACTGAACTACTGGAAACGTTTGCAACGGCACTCCTTGACTCACTCAAGCGTGATGAAGTCCATTTGCGGGCCGAGATTACAGAGCGTCAGACGGCCATCGCGTTGTTGTTGGCCTTTAACAGATTATTTAAAAATATGTATCATCGGGAAATTGATAAGGATGATCCCCTCCCTGAGGCAATCAGGCAAATACGCACGTTTGCGGTAGAATGAACGCATCAAACAATTTTGGAGGAAATTATCATATGGATATACTCACGCGAGCACAGTTAAAACGGATCGGGGAACTCTGTCTTTCAGCTTCACAGGGAAGCAACGAATTCTCAAAATTCAGTCTGGCAACCGCAATCCGGGACATGCAGCACAACCGCTTAAACGGCTATGAATTGGAAGTTCTCGAAGAGTGGTCAAGTAGGGAAAACCGGTCATTCGATAAAAACCGGGTCTTTATCCCGTTCTCCGAATTTAGAGACTTAAGTAAAGGCACTGCATCGGCCGGTGGCTACCTTGTCGCAACAGAGACGCCGGAAGCCGTGGATATTTTGCGGCCGTGGTCCGTCACGGCGAGGGCGGGAATCACGGTCGAGACCGGTCTTATCGGGGACCAGGCTATCCCGAAGACCACAACGAAGGCAACACCTTACTGGGTCAACGAAACGGGACAGGTCACGGCCTCAAACCCTTCCCTGACGCAGGTAGCTATGACACCGAAGACATGCGGGGCACTGGTAAACGTCTCACGGCAGCTAACATTGCAAACCAATGCAGAGGGTTTTATTCGTAGAGAACTTATGCGGACGATCGGCACAGCCGTTGACCAGGGGGTCTTAAACGGCAGCGGTGCATCGGGGCAGCCTTTGGGCCTACTCAACACAACCGGGATCAACACGGAAACCGGAACCTCTCTTGCTCAGGCCGGTGTCGTCTCAATGAAGCGCAAAGTTTCAGATTCAAACGCGATGGATGAGGATATATCGTTTATCAGTACACCATCCATTCGGGAACTTTTGGAAAAGCGGGAGCGGTCAACTGGTTCCGGCTTCATGTGGGATCGTGATATGGTTGCCTCCCGTCCGGCTTACGCTTCAACGGATGTCCCTACTGCCACAATGATATGCGGGGCATGGCCTTATATTTACTTGGGCATCTGGGGCAACGGTTTTGTCGTCGAGATTAACCCGTACGATAACACTGGGTTCAAAACGGGAATGATACAGGCAAGATTGCTTCTCAGTATGGATGTTTCTGTTCTGCATCCGGCGGCCTTTTGTGTGGCAACTTCAATTACATAGAAAGGGAATAAATGAGTTTCTTAACTAACTTCCAGTCATACGTTGTACGGCGATCCATTCTTGAAGAGGAAAGACAGGAGGAAAGACAGAGGGTAGCTTTTCTCAACGATAACTCCAAAATTCCCAAGAATGATCCGGCACTCTTCAGACCAACAAAGGTCCGGGTGTTGCGAGCCTTCTTTGTCAGGGGCGAGCGCGTTGAACCCGGTCAGGTAGTCGAGATCGAGAGACACCTTGCAGAGTCGCTTGCGTCGGTGGGTAAATGCGAGATTGTCGAATGACCAAAGCTCCTGGGCAAATGGAGCTTACCTTGATAATTTGCCAGAGGCGGGTTAACACGCTTTCATCATCATATCAGGGTAATCGTGATGACGCCGGTGACGATGGCGTTTACGGCCTGGGATCGTCAAGGGGACTGTTTACCCCTTTCTGCCGCCAGGCTGTTCCTCCTTTGGCATTGCGGGGCGGGGCCGGCATACCCTGTCCCCACAATGCTTCTTTGGGTCCTTTAGGCCGAACCCGGTTCGGGGCTCCGAGGCGTACGGTTTGATTAAATTCAGAAAAGGAAAACAAGGTTGACAATGACAAGAAATAATCTGGTTTCACAGTCAGAATACGCAAGGCGAAAAGGGGTCTCAAAGCAACATATCTCCCGCCTGACTCAGAAAGGAATTATCTCTTTAGATGATGGAAAGATAGACCCGGTTCAGGCGGACAAGCAGCTTGCAGCCGCAAAGGATCCAGCCCGGGACGGTCTCAGAAAGTCTGATAGTAAGGTTAAGAAGGGCGAGTCCTCCTACTGGAAAGCCCGGACGGAGCGTGAACAAATCAGGGCAAAACGCGAGCGCCTGGAATATGAAAAGGCAATCGGGCAGTTGGTGGACGCCGAGGAGGTCAGACTGTCTGCCTTTAATCGTGGGCGTATCTTAAGGGATGCTATCTTTAACCTGCCGGACAGACTGGCCCCTCTACTTGCTGCAGAAAGTGATGTCAAGAAGGTTAATGCAATCCTTCATAAAGAGTTAAGGGCAGCCCTGGAGGAGCAATCAAATGTTAAACCCTAACCAGGTCTACTACAATGGATTTAACTCAGGTCTTATGCCTGACCCTGATCTGACTGTCTGGCAATGGTCCGACACATACCGGATGCTACCCCGGAAGGGCGCATCTGAGCCGGGTCGGTGGAAGACTAATAGAACGCCGTATCTCCGGGAGATACTTGAGTGTCTTTCTCCATCCAGTCCTAATGAGCGAATTGTCTTTATGAAAGGTGCTCAGGTTGGAGGGACTGAATGCGGTATTAACTGGATTGGGTATATTATTCATCAGGCCCCTGGACCTGCACTTGTGGTTCAACCCACTGGAGATACGGCAAGGAATTGGAGTAAACAGCGGTTAGGAAGCATGATTGAGGCGTCCCCTGCACTGCATGGCCTCATCAGGGATTCCAGGGAGCGGGATTCCGGAAACACAACACTTTCAAAGGAATATCCGGGCGGTATTTTAATTATCGCCTCCGCAAAGTCTACCGCAAGGCTTCGCTCAATGCCGATTCGTTATCTCTTCATGGATGAGGTGGACGAGTACGCCGCAGATGTAGGCGGTCAAGGCGATGCAGTCTCACTGGCAGAAAAAAGAACATCCACTTTTTCCATGCGGAAGATTTACCTTGTCTCAACCCCAACTTTTAAAAACATCTCCCGGATAGAAAGAGAATATGAGGCATCAGACAAACGCAGATATTACGTCCCATGTCCTCATTGTGAATGGATGCAACCGTTAAAATGGTCAGGTATCATGTGGGATAAGGACGGAGAAAAACACCTTCCGGAAACGGTGCATTACGTTTGTGAGCGATGCGGGGAGCGGATTGAAGAATATCATAAGACCTCGATGCTTGAGGCCGGCGAATGGCGGTCTGAGACCCCTGGCATGAGCAAGATTGCAGGCTTTCACCTATCCTCTTTATATTCGCCGCTTGGCTGGAAGTCCTGGGAAGAGATAGTCAGGGAGTTTCTCGAGGCCCGCCGGCTGCAAAAGCAGGGAGATATAACCTCGATGCAGGTGTTCTCAAATCAGGTTTTAGGTGAGACATGGGAACTCGTAACTGAGCAGGCCGACTATGAGGGTATCCTGCAGAGAGTGGAATCCTATGGGCCTGAGATTCCCCTGGGGGCCGCGGTACTGACTGCCGGTTGTGATGTTCAGAAGGATCGCCTCGAGCTTGAGGTCGTTGCCTGGGGAAAAGGGGAAGAGTCCTGGTCCATTGAGTATAAGGTCCTCATCGGCGATCCTTCAAAGCCTGAAGTATGGACAGAGCTTGAAGGCTATCTGCAGAAGACCTGGCCTCATGCCTCCGGTCGCACCCTTCGGATCATGAGTGCTTGTATTGATTCAGGCTATGCAACGAAAGCGGTCTATGACTTCATAAGGGACCGGCAGGTCAGGGGAATTTATGCAATTAAGGGGTCTAACCAGACAGCAGCGCCTATCATCTCCGATAGGCCGCCAAAGAAGCACAAGACCAGTAAGGTCCATCTCTTCCTGATCGGGACAGACACGGCAAAAGCAGCGATATTCGGACGGCTTAATCTTGTTGAACCCGGTCCCGGGTTCATGCACTACCCTGATCACTATCCACCTGAGTATTTTGAGCAACTGACATCAGAGCGTCTGGTCCTTCGCAAGGGGAAACGGGTATGGGAGAGAAAACCGGGTAAGCGAGGGGAAGCACTTGACGCAAGAGTCTATGCGTTGGCCGGCCTTGAAATACTCAAGACGTTCTCAAATTTCAACCTTAACCAGCTGGTGGATTCATTCTCAAAAGTGAAGGAAAAGCAGCCGGCACAGCAGCAAAACATGAAGCAGCGGAGGGCCACTCAGCCGGGATGGGTCAACTCATGGAAGTATAAATGACTTGCCCTAAATGTAGCGGCTTGATGATTCCTGAGAGAACGCTTGATGGTTATTATGTGCTGAATATTGTCAGGTGCTTAAACTGCGGGAAGGTCACTTATCCCTTTGAATCAGCAAAACTTGATGGTATCCCCAGACCGCAGGACGGAAAAGAGCAGGAATAACCGTGTACGCTTTCTGAGGGGCATTTTTATTGTTGACATGGGTGCTGAGACGGGTTCAGATCACGAATAAAGAGTTGTTTCGGGTTTGCCATCTTTTAATGACGGAAGCTGAATCAGGATCAGGGGGGCAAGTGGGCCAAAGATTAGGGCTGCTACCAACCAAGCGAAGGTAAAGCGCCTTTTTAGTTTGGCAAGTGGAGGCGTAATGATGAATGCACTTATGATCCATACGTAAAAAAGCATGTCTTATTATATATTCATGCTGCTTCAATCTCAAGGTGCTGATGATAACTGAAATAACCTGTGTCCCTCAGTGATCCGCTCCTGCCTCTTTAACTCCCTACCCATGTTTTAAGTAAATGTTAAGTAAATCAGGATATTGTTTTATGTTTACTTTGTAACCTGTTGATTTTATTGGCGTCCCCAGGGGGATTTGAACCCCCGTTTGCGCCGTGAAAGGGCGACGTCCTAAGCCGAGCTAGACGATGGGGACGCTGATGATGAGCCGCGATGGATTCGAACCATCGACAGCCGCCTTAAAAGGGCGGTGCTCTACCAACTGAGCTAGCGGCCCATAGATGAGTTCAGAACATATATTAATATCATTTACCACTTGTAAATGTCAAATAATTTAAGAGGGGTCCTCCGGAATATCCTGTGACCCATTTAATTCCCGCAAAATTCCTGTGTTCCTTGGCTTCCTGTCTACCTGCTCAAGCGTTGGGATATCTTCACCTCCGGTAACGCCAAGTTCCTTAAATTTTCTTACAGTGGGCAAAATGCGCAATTCAAGGGAACCGATTACCTTGTTATACGTGTCAACGCTCCTGCCTATCGTACTGCCAAGGTCATCCAGGTGACCTGCTATGACACTTATCCTTTCATACAATTCTTTACCAAGGATGCTTATCTGCTTCGCATTGTTTGTCAGGTACTCCTGACGCCAGCCGTATGCAATTGCCCTTAATAATGCAATAAATGTCGTAGGTGTGGCTATAATCACACCTTTCTGAATTCCATCCTCTATAAGGGTGCTGTCCATTTCAAGCGCAGGGCCTAAAAATGACTCGCCAGGGATAAACAGGACGACGAACTCAGGCGACCTGTCGAACTGGCTCCAGTATTCCTTTGATGCAAGCTTGTTCATATGCGTCCTTATGTGCTGTCTGTGCCTCTCCATTTTGTCCCGTCTCTGGTCCTCGGTATTGACAGATATGGCATCGAGGTAAGCCTCAAGAGGCACCTTTGAATCAACTACTATCTCCCTATCCAAAGGAAGATGAACAATCATGTCCGGCCTGATCCTTCCCTTGTCTGTATCTACAGACAACTGCTCTGTAAAATCACAGTGCTCCGACATGCCTGAGAGTTCAGCAACCCTTCTCAATGTCACCTCACCCCATCTACCCCGCACCTCCGGTTTTCTAAGGGCAGAAACAAGATTACTTGTCTCTTTATGGAGCAGTTCCTGGGTTGACGCCAGTGTCTTTAACTGCGATTCAAGCCCTCCGTAAGCCTTATTCCGGTTTTCCTCGATAGACCTGATCTGCTCATCAAACCTTTTCAGCGCATCATTCAAAGGCTTTATCATTCCGTCCATCGCCACCTGATGCTCTCCAAGCCTTCCCCTGGTCTCAGAAACAATCCTGCTTAGATTTTCAGATGCAAGTTTCAGAAATTCCTCGCTGCTGCTCTTCAGAGCTGCAGATGAAAGGGCATTAAATGTATTGGTCATCTCCCCTTTCATCCCTTCTATAAGCCGTCGCTGTGCCTCAAGGTTCTCATTTGATGCCTCAAGTCTTGTAAGAGCTTCGACTTTGGACTGTTTCTCAGTTTGGATGTCATTCCTGAGCCTGCTCAGGTCAGCGTCCTTATTCTGAATCTGTTGCCGGAGCTCATTTACTATGGCCTCTGCACTCCTTGCCTTTCCCTCAAGCTCCAAAAGTCTTGCGGAGTGTTCTGTCCGGAGTTCAGCGGTCTCTTTTGAGTGAATGTCCTGCAATTTTGACCTTGCCAGGAACCATGCAATTCCGCCGCCTGTTATTACACCGATAATTATGTATATTATATTTTCCATAAACCTGTGGCTGTTCCGTTACTCCCTGTTGTTCCTGTTATTTTTCCTGAGCGGAAGGTCGAGCGACAGGATCTCATTTTCTATTACAACTGCCATGTCTTTTCTCCCAAGCTCTCTGTACAGATCAAGCAGCCTCTCAAGTATGACCATACTGTCAGACTTTCTGTCAGCCATATTCTTTGCCCTGAGAAAGTACCGTTCTGCAGACTCCGTGTCGCCAAGACTGTACATTGCATCACCGGCATTGATTATGACCCACATGTCCCGGGGAAAACGCATAATATTCTCTTCAACCTGCATTATGGCGTCTTCCCGCCTGCCTGCATCCGCCAGTATGCAGGCGGTATCTCTCAGAAAGTCCTGCGGCTGGCTGGAAAACGCGGCAAACCATCTTCCTATGTTTACAGCCTCATCTGTCATGCCATGCTGCAATAATTCATGTGGAATGCTGAGCAGAAATCCCTCAAAGTCGTTGCGTGCATACCACGTAAGATCATTGTAGAGATCCACATCAGGACTACCGTCTTCCCTGATAAGTTTATGATAGAATTCCCTCACCCGTTCATAAATATTTGACAGGAAATATTGTTCGTGCGACTCTGGACTTTCCTCATATGTGTTGACAATGTCATCAATGAATTCAGCCAGCATCTCAGGGGTCTTCTTCTCATATCCCAGATGCCTCCTCCATAATTCAAACACAGCGCCGTACAAAAAAGAATCTTCATCAGCACCGCCAATCCCGTACAAGTATGCCCAGTTTCCCGCAAGCATCTCAGGAGACCCTGCCTTAATTGCCTCAGCCCTGAAATCATCAATGGTTATATCAAGACCGCCCTCTCTAAGCCTCTCCAGTATCTCTTCATCAGTCAGGTCCCCCGGGTCAGGCATAAAGCCATCGTCATCTGTCCTGCCATGCCGCATTGATATCCTCCCAAACCTGATTAATTGAGCAATAAGCCGTATGAATTGTCAAGGTATTTTTAGATGAACTGTCATGAATCCCTGACTCACAAATGATCATGGAAACGTCATTCCAGCGTAAGCGGAAATCCAGACCGAGGCCTGATTCTGGATTCCCACTCCCCGCTTAAATCATGCGGGGACAGGTTCCGTGGGAATGACGGGTACACAGGAGCATTTTCATGTGAAATTATTTGTGTTTTTCTTGACACTATCAGGGTTTTACACTAATCTCAATCTCATGGAAACAGACATAATACCTGCAGAAGGGTATAATAACACTGACAGTCAAACGGATGACAGGTTCATGGATATGGCTATTAAAGAGGCCATGACAGCCGCATCTCTTGGTGAAGTGCCTGTAGGAGCTGTTTTAGCTGCAGGCGGCAGACTTATTGCTCGTGGATACAACCTGCGTGAGTCATTGCGTGACCCGACTGCCCATGCCGAGATTATAGTAATCAGGGAGGCGTCAGCCAAACTGGCCAGGTGGCGTCTGACAGACGCTACGCTTTACGTAACTATAGAGCCTTGCGCAATGTGCGCAGGAGCGATTGTCCTGGCAAGGATTCCCCGCGTTGTATTTGGAGCAAAGGATCCCAAAACAGGCGCAGGCGGTTCATTGTTTCAGATACTGCAGGAGCCGGCGCTAAACCACAGGGTTGAGCTTATCACAGGGGTGCGGGAAGAAATATGCGGCCGTATCCTAAAGAATTTCTTCGCAAGTCGCCGAAAAGTTGAAATAAAATAATACTCTGCTATAATAATTTGGTTTTACCGGTTTTCTATCATATGCCTACTGTGACAGAAGAAGTTAATTTCTCGGAGACACGGACGTCAGATGCTCCGGAGTATCATAAGGCAGGCATTTTTAACCGCTTTGTCGCCCGGATAATTGACCTGATCATTGCTGCTGCTTTCTCAAAACTGTTATATCCTGTCGGTTTTTTCGCGGGGCTCACATACCTCCTGATAGCAGATGGGTTCTTTGACGGCAGAAGCCTCGGGAAGAAACTAATAAACCTCAGGACTATAAAGAGTGACGGGGAACTTTGCTCATATAAAGAATCTGTCCTGCGGAATATGACCATAGCAGCCGGTTATCTCTTTTTTTTTATACCCTACGTGGGGTGGGTGTTTGCGCTTGCGATTTATGTTGTTGAGGCGCTTGTAATTATAGGCAATGAAAAGGGTCTCAGGATCGGAGACGAATTGGCAAAAACAACAGTAATAGAGAATGGAGGGGTGAAAATTGTTAAGTAGCATATTAGGGTGGTTTTCAACGGATTTGGCTATAGACCTTGGTACGGCAAGCACACTCGTGTATATCAACGGCAAGGGTATTGTCTGCAACGAACCATCAGTAGTCGCTATTGAGAAGAAATCAGGCAAGGTGCTGGCAGTAGGAGCAGAAGCAAAAAGAATGCTCGGCAGGACTCCTGGAAACATTGTTGCAATCAGACCTATAAAGGATGGAGTAATCGCCGATTTTGACATTACTGAAAAGATGCTGAGCCACTTTATTACAAAGGCACACAACAGAAAGGCATTTGTAAGCCCCCGCGTAATCATTGGCATCCCTGCAAAAATAACACAGGTGGAGCAAAGGGCGGTCCGTGATTCTGCAGAACTGGCAGGCGCCCGTGAGGTTTATCTTATAGAACAGCCGATAGCAGCGGCCATTGGCGCCGGCCTTCCTATCACTGAGCCATCGGGCAACATGGTCGTGGACATTGGCGGCGGGACAACCGATATTGCCGTAATATCCCTTGCAGGTATAGTCTACAGCGACTCGGTCAGGGTAGCCGGTGACAAGATGGATGAGGCTATACTTTCCTACATAAAACGAAAATACAACCTCCTAATGGGAGACCACATGGCAGAAATGATAAAGATGGAACTCGGCTCCGCCTACCCCATGGAAGAAAAACGCTCCATGCTAATGAAAGGGCGGGACCTGATATCAGGAATACCAAAGACCCTCGAGGTCAATAGTGACGAGATACGGGAGGCGCTTGAAGAGCCTGTCAGCGCTATAGTTGATGCAGTAAAGATAGCTCTTGAAAATACACCGCCCGAATTAGCCTCTGATATTATAGACAGGGGGATTGTCCTTGCAGGAGGAGGTTCTCTCCTCAGGGGGCTTGACCTGCGGCTGAGGGAAGAGGTAAGCCTTCCTATTATCACTGTAGAGAACCCTTTAACGACTGTTGTCATGGGAACTGGAAAGGTACTGGATGAACTTGATCTTCTGAAGAAGGTCTCTGTGCTTACCCAGTAAGACAGCAGGAAGGGTAGGCATGTTCAGGTATTTAACGTTAAACAAGAAGATATTAATTGCTTTTATCCTGATCATCGGAATATTTGTCTTACTCTCCCCTGAGATAAAACAGAGACCTGCGTACAGCCTCATTGAAAGACCCTTTTTAACTATCGCAGGCATCATCCAGTCAGGCCTCGCCAATATTTCCGGAGGCATATCATCAACCTGGAGAGGATATATAAATCTGATAAATGTTCAAAAGGATAATGAGATACTTTCCAAAGAGTTGACAAGGCTGCGCTCTGAAGCCATATTTCTCAGGGAAAAGGCAGCCACTGGCGACAGGTTGACGGCGCTGCTCGAAATCGAAAACAGATATGTGGTAAAACAGGCAGTTGCCGGCATCATAGCAAAAGACCCGGCTAACTGGTATGAGGCCCTGGTAATTGACAAGGGTGACAGGGACGGAATCAAACCAGGCATGGGTGTTATCACTGCAGAAGGGGTTATAGGCAGGGTAACCAAAACAGCACCAGGCTATTCAAGGGTCCTTCTGCTGTCAGATAGAAATAGCGCCGTTGCCGGTCAGATACAACGTACCGGCTACGAGGGTATAGTGGAAGGACAACAGGGAAAAGTCCTTCGCCTCAATTACATTATGACAGATGCTGATGTCCAGAACGGCGACATAATTATTACATCCGGGATGGATGGCGTCTTCCCTCAGGGGATTATTATCGGCAGGATAACCAGGGTCGAGAAACCACAAAACAGGCTGTTCCAGTCAGTAGAACTGATACCTGAAGTAAATCTATCCCTTGTAAAAGAGGTAATGGTAATAAAACCGCCTGTGTCATCCGAAGTTTACCGGCTTCTTCAGGGGGAAAAAGGGGAATGAGGATTATTCTATGGCCTCTGTTTCTGATAGTAGTTGCAGCCTTTCAGGGAAGCATTGCCAATCCAATCGAGGCAGGCGGAATACGGCCTGACCTCATACTGATAACTGTATATTTTACAGGAATGTTCCGCGGAGAAGTAAGAGGCGGACTTACAGGCACACTGCTCGGCATATTTCTTGACATAACCTCAGCAGCTCCTGTCTACAGCAATGTATTTTTAAAATCATTTATCGGCTATGTTGCGGGCGTTATTGGACGCTGGGTTCATAACCCTGGATATTTCCTTCATACAGTAATAATCTTTTTAATATCGCTCATCCAGGGCCTTACTGTATTCATCATCTTCCTGTTCCTGGGCACCGCACAGTTTCCATCGGATATCCTTTATATCGCCCTGCCTCAGGCCGTATTTGACGGAGTCCTTGGTGGAGTCCTGTATTTGCTTATATCATTTTTATCAAAGCAGTCATTTCAGGTTGTCAGGTCATAATAATGGAACAGCAGGATAATAACAGGGGTCTTCAGCAGCGCATAGGTTATCTAAGGGCCCTGTTTATTTTTCTTATTGCGGTCATCCTTTTCAAGGCATGGCATATGCAAATAATCAAGGGCAAATATTACAGGGCGCTTGCTGAAAATAACAGGGTCAGGAGTGTCATAATCTCACCGTTACGCGGAAACATCTACGACCGTAACGGAGAGGTTATGGCAAAGAATGTTGCATCTTTTAACCTTGGTCTTGTGCCTGCTGATATCAAAGACCTTGAACTGACACTGAAGAGAATTGCTCCAATAACAGGAATTTCCACAGATGACATGAAAGAATTTATTGAAGAAAACAGAAACTCTGACCCGTTTTCTCCCTTAATTATAAAAGATGGCATATCCATGAAAGAGGTCGCACTTATCGAATCGTGGAGGTGGTTCCTGCCCGGGGTTCAGGTGGTAGTGGAAGGAAAGCGGGAATACCCAAACCAGAAGAGTGCAGCGCACCTGCTCGGTTATGTCGGTGAGATCAGCAAATCACAATTGCAGGAACCTGAATACGCATCAGAACCGCCCGGCAGGATCATTGGACAGTATGGTATAGAAAAGGTTTACGATGAACTTTTGCGCGGCAGTGTTGGCAGGAAGAATGTTGAAGTAGATGCAACCGGAAGCGAGCGCAGGGTGCTCAGCACTCATGAACCGGTGTCCGGTGACAATATTATCTTATCTGTAGACATGAGACTGCAGAAAACGGCCGAATCCGCCCTCGGCGAAAAAAACGGGGCTGTCGTTGTAATGAAGACAGAGACAGGAGAAATACTGGCGCTTGCAAGCAACCCTGCATTTGATCCAAACCTCCTGTCAAGGAGGCTTTCACACAAGGTTTGGCAGGGAATTGTCAGTAACCCTGCACATCCGCTTAATAACAGGGCTACCCAGGGAACATATCCCCCAGGCTCTGTATTTAAGATTGTAATGTCTGCCGCAGGCCTGGAAGAGGGGTTTATTGACAGGCGGGACAGGATACAGTGCAGCGGCGGGATGCCCTTCGGCAACAGGGTCTTCAGGGACTGGAAGGCAGAGGGACACGGGTCTGTTGACCTTTATAAGGCCATTGTTGAGTCTTGTGACGTATACTATTATCAACTCGGCAACCGCATGGGAGTTGACATGATACAAAAGTATTCCTCTATGTTCGGGCTTGGTACTCTTACAGGAATTGACCTCCCGTCAGAAAAAAAGGGGCTGGTTCCATCAACACAATGGAAGCTTGCAGCAAGAAAGGAACCGTGGTATCCGGGTGAAACTCTTTCTGTAGCCATAGGCCAGGGATACATGTCGGTTACACCTCTTCAGCAGGCCCTGATGGTAAATACTGTGGCTAATTCAGGCATATTGGTAAGACCAAGAATTCTCAAGGGGGTTATTTCCGAAATATATAAACGCACCTATGAGTTCCCGCCTGTTGAAGTAAGAAGGACCGGCATTAACGCTGAGAGCCTGCGGCTGATTAAGGAAGCATTGCGTGGGGTTGTATACAATCCTGGAGGAACCGGCGGTGCAGCACGGAGCAGTCTTACAGAGATCGCTGGCAAGACAGGCACTGCCCAGGTCGTAGGACGGAAATTACAGGGGGCCGGCAGGTTTAATGACCACGCGTGGTTTGCTGCATTCGCGCCTGTTGACAAACCTGAGATAACAGTAGCCGTACTGGTTGAGCATGGAGGTCATGGAGGGGCAGCAGCAGCCCCTGTGGCAAAACAGGTCATTGAGGAATATGTAAAAAATGCTAAATAAAGGCACTATAGCACTGTTTGACTGGAAGGCATTCATATTAATAGTATTAATAATGATACTTGGCCTCTCCACCATATTCAGTGCAACTTATACGAACACCCCTGTGAATGCGACCCCACTTTACATCAAACAGATAGGATGGATTATCATCGGCATCTTCTTTCTGCTGACAGGGATGTCCATTGACTATCAGACCATTGCAAGATATGCCTATCATATTTATGCCTTTTCTTTCATTTTATTGCTGGTTGTCCTGGTGGCAGGAAGAAGCGGCTTTGGTGCTCAGAGATGGATTGCTATAGGAGGTTTCTCATTCCAGCCGTCGGAACTTGCAAAAATTGCGACTGCCTTTGCAATAACAAGATATTTCTCGGATTACCCTGCACGCCATGGCTACAATGTCAGGGAATTAGTTATTCCGGGCATACTTATCGCAATACCCGTCGTCCTCGTCTTGAAACAACCTGATCTTGGAACCGGAATGGTTATAACATTTGTCTCTGTCGTTCTAATCTTCCTTGTTAGAATCCGCTCAAGGCTCCTTGGAATTTTAACCCTCCTGATATTAATGACATTCCCCTTCCTGTGGCATATATTCTGGGAAAACCTGAAACAATACCAGAAGACAAGGCTCCTGACATTTATAAATCCCTCAGCCGATCCCACAGGAACAGGGTATCACATTATCCAGTCAAAGATAGCCATAGGGTCAGGAGGTTTTTTTGGCAAAGGCATTTTACAGAGCACACAAAGTCAGTTAAACTTTCTCCCTGCCAGACATACTGACTTTATATTTTCCGTGTTTGCTGAAGAGTGGGGGTTTTTAGGCATTTTTGTATTGCTTATATTATACCTTCTTCTGATTACATGGGGACTGGACGTTGCAATCAAGGCAAAGGACCGCCTCGGTATGCTGATGGCATGCAGCATTATAAGTTATTTCACTTTCTACTGCGTAATTAATATTGGGATGACACTCGGGGTGTTTCCGGTGGTCGGCATCCCACTTCCCCTTATGAGCTACGGAGGCACATCCATGATTACCACCTTGTTTTCTCTTGGTATATTGTTTAATATAAGGAAGAAACGGTTTTTGTTCTACTGACCATTGAACCCTTTATTAAACTATGTACAATGACATCCTGTTATCCGTCTCCAGGCCTTCCAGATACATTGGCCAGGAGATCAATTCTCTAAGGAAGGATCCTGCCCTTGTCCAAACGAAGGTGGCATTAATTTTTCCTGATACATACGAGGTAGGCATGTCCCACCTCGGACTCAAGATACTCTATCAGATACTGAACAATATGGATGGCGTCAGCGCAGAAAGGGCGTTTGTACCGTGGACAGACATGGAGGGAGCGCTGACATCAAAGGGACTGCCCCTGTTGTCTGCTGAATCATCAACACCACTCACCGGTTTTGACATACTTGGATTCACACTCCCTTATGAACTTTGTTACACAAATATCCTTACCACTCTTTCGCTCTCAGGTATTCCCCTGTACGCATCGGAACGGGATGTTTCCTTCCCTCTCGTAATAGGAGGCGGAAGCACTGCGTTTAACCCGGAGCCGGTGGCGGATTTCTTTGACATCTTTTTCCTTGGCGACGGAGAGGAAGGAGCAGTGGAAATAATCAATGTCTTCATGAAATGGAAACAGGCCGGAGATTCAAAAAACTCCCTGCTGAAAGAGCTCGCTAAAATTGAAGGTGTATATGTCCCTTCCCTCTACTGCGTTGAATACAATAATGACGGCACTATCCGCTCCATTGTTCCACGTGACGGGGCCCCTTCCAAAGTCAGGCGGAGAATCCTCGTGGATCTTGAACATGCGCCGTTTCCAACATCCCCTGTCCTACCCTATATGCAGGCAGTGCACGACCGTCTTACTATGGAAATTGCCAGGGGGTGTACACACGGATGCAGATTCTGTCAGGCCGGCATAACCTACAGGCCGGTTCGTGAAAGAAGCCCTGAAAAGGTCCTGGAGCTCATTGACGAAACCCTCAGAAACACGGGTTATGAGGAGGTTTCATTATCATCCCTCAGCACAGGCGACTATGCATGCCTGGACAGCACCCTTGCTTCTCTGGTCAACAATTACAGGGATAAAAGGGTCTCTTTCTCTCTACCTTCCCTTCGTATAGGGACCCTGACCCCTCCTGTAATTGAGCAGATAACAGAGACAAAAAATACAGGTTTTACCATCGCGCCTGAGGCAGGAACAGAACGTCTCCGCAGGGTCATTAACAAGGAAATGGATGAAGGCACCCTGGACGCAACTGTCAGAGATATCTTTAGCAGGGGGGTTAAATCACTAAAGTTGTATTTTATGGCCGGTCTGCCTACTGAAACTCATGAAGATCTTGATGGCATTATAACCCTTGCACAAAGGGTAAAAGATATAGGAAAACGCTATGGGAAAGGTGCAAAGGACATAACTGTGAGCATATCCGCATTTGTCCCAAAGGCTCATACACCATTTCAGTGGTATGGACAGATACCTCCGGAGGAACTGGTGAGAAGGCTTAATTACCTTCGTGACGGTTTGAAGAAGGTCAGGATAAATTTCAAATGGCATAAGCCCCAGATGAGTTATCTTGAGTCAGTGTTTTCAAGGGGGGACAGAAGACTTGGGAGTGTCATAGAAAAGGCATGGAGGTCAGGCTGCCGGTTTGACAGCTGGACCGAAAAACTCGACTTTGACAAATGGAAGGATGCCTTTGAGGCATGCGGAATTGATTCTGCATGGTATGCCTCGAGAATGATGTCCGTTAATGATATCCTGCCATGGGAACATCTTCATACAGGAATTGATAAAGACTTCCTTATCAAAGAATACCAGCGTTCAGAATCAGGCCGCACCATTCCTGACTGCAGGTACGGCCTTTGTCCAAACTGCGGAGTATGTGATATGGATGCTGTCAGAGGTAAAAAGGATTCGGGGATAAGACCGGTAGCGCACAGGCATGAAGGTGATGACGTACTTTATGACCGGCCATACAAGCCCGATGTCAGAAATAAACTTCCGGATGTCAGGATAAAGATGCGAATCAGATATAACAAGACCGGCGGCCTCAGGATGCTCTCTCAGCTCGAGATTATAACCACATTTGAAAGGGCATTCAGAAGGGCATGTATCCCTGTTCTGTTTTCAGAAGGATTTCACCCTCACCCTAAAATGTCATTCGGGCCTGCCCTGCCAGTCGGTGTTGAAAGTATCTGCGAATATATGGATGTTGAATTGCAGTTGCCTGTTGCACCGGCTGAGATCAGAGAACGGACCAATGAGCGCCTGCCTGACGGTCTGAAGATTATCAGCGTAAAGGAGATTCCGGTCAATTCGCAGTCACTTAATTCTTTTATTACGCATTTTGCGTACGAAATCATGTTCAATGCAGGGACGGCCTTCATGGCTGGCTCAGATTGTAACGGACTCTGGCAAAGCAAAATAAGCCTGACTGATATAACAGAGCTTCCAGTAGAAAGAGTCACGGAAAAGGATGGGAAAAAGACAACAAAGATAATAAACACAAGACGATTTATAGATGAAATTCGCTGGTTGACTGATAACACACTGTTCATGATGCTCAAATCAGTTGACAGGGAATGCTGCCGTCCGTCTGATGTAATAAAGGCATTATTCAACATCTCCCATCTGCAGCCCGACATCAGGATAATGCGCGTCGGCCTTTATAACAGGACATGCGGTATAACTGTATCACCGGACGGACTTTCATATGAAACGGAGAATCTATGCCTACAGAAATAATAATAAATGCACTTCCGGAAGAGGTGCGGGTTGCCCTGCTTGAGAACAAAGAAGTAGTGGAATTATACATAGACAGGCGGAACGAGGGAAGTATCGTAGGCAATGTCTATAAAGGACGGGTAATAAAGATTCTGCCGGGGATGCAGGCGGCATTCGTTGATATAGGACTTGATCGTGCGGCATTTCTCTATGTGAGCGATGCAGGCGCTGATGCTGAAGAGTATGCAAGGATGATCGAAGAGGAAGGGGTGGAGGGAAAACTCGAGTTCAAGTCAACACATTACAGCATAGAGGACATACTGCAGGAAGGTCAGGAAATAATGGTTCAGGTATCAAAGGAACCACTCGGCACAAAGGGCGCCCGCATTACCTCATACATCTCACTCCCCGGACGGTGCCTTGTGCTTATGCCCACAGTTGAACATATAGGCATATCAAGGCGCATCAAAGAGGGACGGGAGCGTACAAGGCTCAGAGAGCTTGTGCAGTCCATCAGAAAGCCGGGCATGGGTTACATTATAAGGACTGCAAGCGAGGATGTTGATATTGAATCTCTTAAGGCAGATGCCGAATTCCTGGAGCTTCTATGGCAGAACATACAGCAGAAAAGGGAAACGGTTACTGCCCCTGCACTGCTCTATTCCGAGCTCGACCTTATCTTTCGTACAATCCGGGACATCTTCACCATGAAGGTGGACAAGCTGGTTATTGATTCAAAAACCGAATATGAAAGGATAAAGGAGTTTATAAGACTTTATCTGTCTGACATGCTGCCGCGCATTGAGCTCTACGAGCGTGAGGAGCCTGTATTTGAGACATATGGGATCGAGGTTGAGATAAACAGGGCGCTGAACAAGAAGGTCTGGCTTAAGTCAGGCGGATATATAGTCATTGACCATGCAGAGGCGCTTACTGTAATTGACGTTAATACAGGCAAATATGTAGGCAAGAGGGACCCTGAAGAGACAATTACCCAGACAAACATGGAAGCTGTAAAAGAAGCAGCATACCAGCTAAGGCTTCGAAACATTGGCGGCATTATCATCATAGACTTCATTGACATGGAAAAAGAGAAAAACAGGGAACGTGTCTTCAACGCCATGGTAGAGGCATTTTCAGAGGACCGGGCGAGAACGAATATCATAAGGATGTCTGAACTTGGCCTTATTGAAATGTCGAGGAAACGTACAAGGGAAAATCTCATGAGGACGCTGTGCGAGCCGTGCAGTTACTGCAGCGGACGGGGTTACACAAAATCTGCAACCTCGATATGCCATGAGCTTTTCAGGGATATAAGAAAGACGGCGCGGTCTACAAAAGACAAGAAGATTATAGTTACTGCAAGCCAGAGTGTTGCAACCCACATATTTGATGAAGAAAGGCAGATAGTCGAGGAACTTGAAAAAGAGTATCAGAAAAGGATAGTAATAAAGGGAGACAAGGGCCTGCACATCGAAGAATATGATATAGTGACCTTATAAAAGCATCAGGGGTATCGGGTCTTTTTCGCTTGCGGCAGGCTTGTCAAAGTGCCGGTAAATTGAATTATCAACTTTCGCGCCGGCCACATCTTCCTTAATCATGGACCACCTGACTTCAGGGATATTAAAGAAAGTATCCACGACAACAGGGTCAAACTGACTGCTCCGGCAACGCAATATTTCCTCTCTCGCTGCTCCATCCGGCAGCGCCCTTCTGTAAGGCCTGTCTGTAGTCATGGAATCATAGGTATCAGCAAGGGCAAATATCCTTGCATTCATTACTATCTGCTCCCTTTTCAGACCCTGAGGGTATCCTGTACCGTCATACTTCTCCTGGTGATGCAGTACAAGAAAAGATGCATCCCTGAGGAAGGGGATGTCCTTTAACATACTGTAACCATATTCGACATGCCTCCTCATCTCCACCCACTCTTCCATTGTAAGGCCGGAAGGCTTTCTCAGGATGGAGTCCGGCACTCCAATCTTGCCAATGTCATGCAGAAGAGTTCCGCATGCAAGGTTTTTGAGCTCATCATTACTGAGTCCCAATGCCCTGCCAATCTCAAGACTGTACTGAACCACCCGCTGTGAATGCCCTTCAGTAGCATTATCCCGGTAATCAAGGGCTGTTGAAAGGGCCTCCAGAGTAGTGTTATATGTAACCTGAATCTCAGCCAGTGCCTTGTTAAGCTGTGCTGTTTTCTGCTGTTCAACATAAAGAAGTCCCCTTATCTCTGCGGTCTGAACCTTTACTATCTCTTCAAGGTGTTCCTGATATCCCCTGTTCTCAAGTATAAGCCTCCTTTTCTCAAGGGCATTCTGTATGCTTATGACAATCTCTTCAAGATTAAACGGTTTGATCAGATAATCTGATGCCCCATGTTTGAGTGCTTCAATAGCTGCATTGGCATTTGATACTGCAGTTATCATAACAACAACGGTATCAGGATAAAGGACCCTTACTTTTTTAATAAGCTCAATCCCGTCAATTCCGGGCATCATTATGTCGCTGAGGATTACAGGAAACGGCCTGTCACGCATCCTGTCCAGGGCCTCAAAGGCATTTTCTACAGCCACTGGTTTGTATCCGGAGCTCGTAAGTTTCCGGATAAGGATGTCCCTTATAATCGGTTCATCGTCCACAACAAGTATGTCTTTTTCTTCAGGCATTTTCATACATAATAGCTATATTATAATCATCATTTTATGTCAATATATTCTGATGAATGTTATCTTTTCCATTGATTTTTTAGGACATTTGTGTTATGAATAATGGTCTAATTTGGGGTATTTATCCCGGGGATCCATAACAATGACAAGTAATGAAATTTTTGATGACGCCGGCAAATACATAATGAACACATATAAGCGGCTTCCCCTTTTTATAATGAAAGGGCGGGGAAACCGTGTATATGATGCTGAGGGCAGGGAATATCTCGACTTCGTCAGTGGTCTTGCAGTCAATAACCTTGGGCATTGCAACCCCCGTGTAACTGTAGCCTTTCAGAAACAGGCGCAGCGGCTTGTTCATACGTCAAATATTTTCTATACAGAGCCGCAGGTAAAACTGGCTAAATTGCTTGTGGAAAACTCCTTTGCGGACAAAGTCTTCTTCTGCAACAGCGGCGCAGAGGCAAATGAAGCTGCCATAAAATTAGTCAGGAAATTCTCGAGTGTAAAGGGAACAGGACGATTTGAAATAATTACAACCTTTAACTCGTTCCATGGCAGGACAATGGCAACCCTTACGGCAACAGGACAGGATAAATTTCACAAGGGCTTTGACCCTCTCGTGCCTGGATTCTCATATGTTCCCTTCAATGATATAGCTTCAATGGAAATGGCAATATCTGACAGGACAGCTGCTGTAATGATCGAACCGATACAGGGCGAAGGCGGGGTTAATGTGCCTGACCGGGACTACCTGAAACGGCTAAGGGAAATATGTGACTCAAACGGCATCCTGCTCGTCCTTGATGAGGTTCAGACAGGCATAGGGAGAACAGGAAAACTATTCGCATACCAGCACTACGGGATTGAACCGGACATCATTACCCTCGCCAAGGCACTGGGGGGCGGGCTCCCTATAGGAGCTATGCTTGCCAAAGACCATGTAGCTTCCGCCTTTACACCCGGAACCCATGCATCCACCTTCGGCGGCACACCACTCGTATGTTCTGCAGCTTTAGAGGTTTTAAGGATACTTACTGAAGACGAGTTTATACTCGACAACTGCAGGAGGATGGGGAGTTACATGATCGCAGCGCTCAATGAACTCAGGTTGAAATATCCTCATCTGATTAAGGATGTCCGGGGCAAGGGGCTTCTAACCGGCATGGAGTTAAATATGAGCGGCGACACCGTTGTCACAGAATGCATTAAAAAGGGAGTTATTATAAACTGCACCATGGAAAAGGTTCTCAGGTTTTTACCCCCGCTGGATGTAAGTCAGGCAGATATTGACAAGCTCGCTGATACACTGGCAGAAGTCTTTAACAGCATCAGGATATGACCCGACACTTATTGACCATATTTGACCTTTCTCAAAAGGATATTGAATCCCTCCTCATCAGGGCAGGAGAACTCAAGGCCATGCAAAAGGAGGGAATTGAATTCCTCCCGCTTAGAGGCAAGACACTGGGTCTTCTGTTTGAGAAACAGTCAACAAGGACAAGGCTCTCTTTTGAAGTGGCCGCTTTACAATCAGGCGCTCACTCCATATATCTCTCACCGCATCAGATCCAGATGGGGCGCGGAGAGGAACTTCGGGATACGGCAAGGATTTTTTCAAGGTATCTCGATGGAGTCGTAATCAGGACATACGAGCACACTATGATTGAGGAGTTTTCCAGAAATTCTGCCATACCTGTAATAAACGGCCTTACAGATCTCCATCATCCCTGTCAGATTTTATCCGACATGCTTACTATACTGGAGAAAAAAGGATGCCTGACCGGAATCAGGCTTGCCTACATAGGTGATGGCAATAATGTTGCCAACTCTTTAATTGAATGCGCCTCATTCATGGGGATACATGTAAGGATTGCCACTCCAGAGGGTTATGAACCTGATAAGATGATTATCGGGGCTGCCGTTCAGAAGGCAAAAGAAACAGGTGCAAGCATAGAAATCCTCAGAGATCCCTTTGAAGCTGCTGCAGGCGCTGATGTCGTTTATACTGACGTCTGGACAAGTATGGGACAGGAAGAAGAAGAGGAGAAACGCAGGAATATTTTTAAGAACTATCAGATTAACAGGGAGCTGATGAAGATGGCCGGGACCGATGCGATAATATTGCACTGTCTGCCTGCGCACAGAGGCGAAGAGATTACGGATGACATGATGGAATCACCTCAGTCCGTGGTATTTGACCAGGCGGAAAACCGGCTTCATATGCAAAAGGCCCTGCTCGAAATGCTGATGGGAAACCGGAAGCAATAGCAATGAGTGCTCAGCAATGAGCAATGAGAGAAAGAAGGAGAATTTTCAAATGAACTCAACAAAGGTTGTTCTCGCATACTCAGGCGGACTTGATACATCGGTAATTATCAGATGGCTTATTGAAAAATATAAGTGCGAGGTTATTGCATTTATTGCTGACCTTGGACAGGCGGAAGACTTAAAGGCCATAGAGCAAAAGGCCATAAAGACTGGCGCAATAAAGGCCATTGTTGAAGATGTAAGAGAAGAATTTGTCAGGGACTATATCTTCCCTGCACTAAAGGCAAATGCAGTATATGAAGGCACATATCTGATGGGGACTTCTCTTGCCCGTCCTCTCATTGCAAAGAAACAGGCAGAGGCGGCGCTTCGTGAAGGCGCCTGGGCTGTGGCTCACGGCGCTACAGGTAAAGGTAACGATCAGGTGCGGTTTGAACTTGCCTACTCTGCGCTCTCCCCTTCTCTGAAGATAATAGCGCCATGGAGAGAATGGGAGTTTGAATCAAGGAGCGACCTGATTGAATATGCAAAAAAACATGACATTCCTGTGCCAGTGACGAAGGCAAAACCTTATAGCTGTGACGCAAACCTCTTTCATATAAGCTATGAAGGCGGAATACTTGAGGACCCATGGGCAGCGTATCCTGAAGATATGTTTACCCTGACAGTGTCTCCTGAATCTGCGCCTGACAAAACTCAGTTCATTGAAATAGGCTTTGAGAAGGGGATACCCGTTTCCATAGACGGAAAAGGGTTATCACCCTTTGAGCTGCTGTCCAGGTTAAACAAGACAGGAGGAGAAAACGGCATTGGCCGCATTGATGTTGTGGAAAACAGATATGTAGGCATCAAATCACGGGGGGTGTACGAAACACCTGGCGGAACAATACTGCATATTGCCCATCGTGCGATGGAATCAATTACCATGGACCGGGAGGTCATGCACCTGCGGGATTCCCTTATACCGAGGTTTGCGGAACTGATTTACAATGGTTACTGGTTCTCCCCTGAGAGGATAATGCTTGAGGCTGCCATCAATTCCTCACAGGAAAATGTAACAGGTACCGTCAGGTTGAAACTTTACAAGGGTAATTGTGCAGTGGTTGGCAGGAAATCCCCTGTCTCATTATACAGGCCCGCGATAGTCACATTTGAAAAGGGGGCCGGATACAACCAGAAGGATGCTGAGGGGTTCATCAGGATAAACGCCCTCAGGTTAAAGAACCAGTAAAATGAACAAAAAGAAACTCTGGGGCGGCAGGTTCAGCAAACCTACAGAAAAATCAGTCGAAAATTTTACCGAGTCCATATCATTCGATAAGCGCCTCTACAAGTACGACATAGCAGGAAGCATCGCTCACGCAAAGATGCTTGGCAGGATCGGCCTGCTAAAAAAACAGGAGGTGACTGACATAGTAAAGGGCCTCGGAGAAATACGTCAGGAGATTGAAGACGGCACGTTCCAATTCTCTGCAGAACTGGAAGATATTCACATGAACATAGAGAAGAGGCTGACCACCAGGATCGGTCCTGCCGGCGCAAAGCTTCATACGGCAAGGAGCAGGAATGACCAGGTGGCATTGGACCTCAGGCTCTACCTGCGTGATGTCATCAATGAGACAATCGCCGCAATATCTGAGTTCAAGAAAATACTGGTTGAAAAGGCCCGCGCCAACATCAGTGTGGTCATGCCCGGTTATACCCATTTGCAGCCGGCCCAGCCAGTCCTCTTCTCTCATTACCTCCTCGCCTGCTGGGAGATGTTGGAACGCGACAGGGAGCGTTTCTCCGATTGTCTTAAGAGGGTCTGCACCATGCCGCTCGGTTCAGGTGCTATTGCAGGCACTTCCTTCCCTATTGACAGGGAATATGTGGCCAGGCTGCTCGGTTTTGACAGGATTTCCCAAAACAGCATGGACGCAGTAAGCGACAGGGATTTCATTATTGAATTTCTGTCCGCGTCTGCACTGCTTGGAATGCACCTGTCAAGGCTCAGCGAAGATATGATTATCTGGTCAACACAGGAATTCCGGTTCCTGGATCTTCCGGATGCCTACTGCACAGGGTCCAGTATGATGCCTCAGAAGAAGAACCCTGACATCCTGGAGCTTGTGAGGGGCAAGACAGGAAGACTGTACGGAAACCTCATATCCCTTCTGACGACCATGAAAGGTCTTCCCCTGACATATAACAGGGATTTACAGGAAGACAAGGAACCGCTGTTTGATACTGCTGATACCATCCTTTCGTCTCTTAAGATAATCCCTGAACTTGTAGCCGGAACAATAATCCGGAACGATGTGACTCTGACAGCAGCATCCAGGGGGTGTATGTGGGCCACGGACGTCGCTGATTATCTTGTCGGGAAAGGGGTGCCTTTCAGGACTGCGCACGAGATTACCGGCAAACTCGTAAGTCATTGTATAAAAACAGGAAAAGAGATACAGGACCTTCTCCCTGAAGAATTGTCAAAATTTTCTGATATGTTTGACAAGGATATTTATGATATTATATCCCCTGCAGCAAGTGTCAATATGAGGCGTGTAAAAGGAGGCACGGCTGCAGAAACGGTACTAAAGAGGCTAAGGGAGATAGAAAAAAATAAACTATGAGGTGCCTTGCCATTTTGCAGGTCCTGTTTATTATATCGCTCATGGTAATATCCGGCTGCGGCAGGAAAGGTGATCCACGCCCGCCGGAGAGAATAGTTAATGAAAGGGGTACGTTGAATGAAAGTATTATTGATAAATCCGGAAAATAAGAAGTCCATCTTTGCCTACAGACCCGAGGATGTAAAGGCATTCTGGTTTCCCAAGCTTAGTATGCCCACTATTGCGGCATATACACCGCCGGATGTTAACGTCGAAATAATTGATGAATGCGTGCAGGATATTGATTTCAATGCAAAGGTTGATCTCGTAGGCATATCTGTCATGACATTCCTGTCAGCAAGGGCATACGAAATAGCTGCTGAGTTCAGGGCAAGGGGCGTTAAGGTCGTCCTCGGAGGAATACATGTCAGCATGTGCCCGGACGAGGCAAAGCAGCATGCAGACAGTGTAGTAGTCGGAGAAGCGGAGAAGACATGGCCGCAACTTATTGCAGATTTCAAGCGCGGTGAAATGAAACCCATGTATGTTGAAAAGGAGCTTTCAAACCTCGACGCTCTTCAGACACCGAGACGGGAACTGCTGAAACCAGGCGCCTACTGGACAACGAACTGTGTACAGACCAGCAGGGGCTGCCCATTTGACTGCGACTTCTGCACAGTCACCATATTCGGCGGCAATCAGTTCAGACTGAGGCCGGTTGAAGAGGTGGTTGAAGAGGTGCGGCGCCTGAACAAGGGCTTCGTCGTATTCGTGGATGACAACATTGCCGGACACAAGGCTTATGCCAAGCAGCTCTTTAAAGCGCTTGCCCCTCTTAAGATAAACTGGGGCAGTCAGGCAAGCCTGACAATGGCAAGGGACCCTGAACTTCTCGAGCTTGCCGCAAAGAGTGGTTGTACTGCCCTCTTTATCGGTGTTGAGAGCATCTCTGCGGAAAACCTCGCTGCTGCCAACAAGAGATTCAACAAAGTAGAGAAGTTCAAAGAGGAATTCAGCAGGTTTCATGACTATGGGATACAGATCATGACAGGTATGATATTCGGATTTGATAACGATGATGAGACTGTCTTTGAACGTACGGTGGAATTCCTTGAAGAAAACAGGATAGAACTCACGATGTTTAATATTCTAACACCATTGCCAGGGACAAATTTATACAAACAGATGGATACCGAAGGCAGGATAATTGACCGGAACTGGGAAAACTATGACGGAAGGCATGTTGTATTCCAGCCCAAACTGATGAGCCCTGAGACATTGCAGGAAGGATTCTACTGGGCCTATCACAGGTTCTTCTCAATTCCATCAGTCCTCAGACGGGTTGTACCAAGCTTCTGGAAGGTACCCAGAAAGAGACTCATCCTGGAGCGTCTCGCAGTTAATTATGCATTCAGGAAGATAGTGAAACGTGTACCGGCAGGGAGCTTGTCCCCTCTTGCAAAGACACTGAGAAACATCCCTGGAATGCTGCCCTCCATTGAGACTGAAGGACTTATTCCCAATGCCCTCAGCACCATTCGTGAAACTATCGGCAGTGTATCCGAGCAGGTCAGCAGTGCAGGGAATAACCTCTACATCAGGGTAAGGAAGAGCGCCAAAGTACAGGCATTACTTATTGAACTTGACGGCACTATGGATAAGATAAACGCCGTAGAACTCAAACAGAGGATAATAGCTGCAGTAGAGAAGTCAAAGATGGACATAGTCATCAATTTTGCAAATCTTAAGGAGACTACGCCGGCCGCGCTGAGCACACTGTTTGATGTCAGCACGCTCAGGGACAAGGTGGCTCCATACAAGATAAAGTGTACAAACCTCAAGTCATCATTCAGCGAGGCGCTTGAAAAGATGAACCAGTTGGGGCTTATTAATCCTCTGTCACTCGAAATACCGGCAGAAGAGGTCTATTAAATGCATGACTTTATATATTCAGGCAATGAACTTTATTGTGAAAAGGTACCTGTAAGGAAAATAGCGGAAGAGGTTGGCACGCCAGTATACATTTACAGCTCCTCTACCCTGCGGAATCACTATCTTGCCTTTGATTCTGCATTTGCCGGGATACCTCACATTGTCTGTTTCGCTGTAAAGGCAAACTCTAATCTGTCAGTATTGAAGCTGTTTGCCTCTCATGGCGGGGGTGCTGATATCGTATCAGGAGGCGAACTATTCCGGGCACTCAGGGCCGGCGTTGACCCCCAGAAGATTGTCTTTGCCGGCATCGGCAAGACAGGAGAAGAGATTGAGTTTGCACTTAAATCAAATATCCTTATGTTCAATGTCGAATCCCCGCTTGAGCTGAGAAAGATCAATGAGGTGGCAGGAAGTCTTGGGAAGAAGGCACGTGTCGCTCTTCGGGTCAACCCGGACATAGACCCCAAGACTCACCCGTATATTTCTACAGGCCTTAAGAAAAGCAAGTTCGGGATTGCAATAAAAAACGCAATAGAAGAATATCAGCTTGCCTCTTCCCTGCCAAATATAGAGGTAGTCGGTATTCACAAACACATAGGCTCTCAGATAACGGAAGTTACGCCATTTGCAGATGCAATGAAACGGATATTGGAAATAGTACGGGAATTGAAGAAGTCAGGCATAAATATAAAATATATTGATGCCGGCGGAGGGCTTGGCATAAGATATGGAGAAGAACAACCTCCGCACCCAAAAGAACTCGGCAGTGTAATTCTGCCTCTGATAAAAGACACCGGGTGCACTTTGATACTTGAGCCGGGACGCGTTCTCGCCGGAAATGCAGGAACGCTTGTGACAAAGGTGCTTTATCTGAAGACAGGCGAGACAAAAAACTTCGTTATCGTGGATGCCGGGATGAACGATCTTATAAGACCGAGCCTCTATGAGGCACATCATGAAATTCTGCCTGTAAACAAACATGCCGTTGAGGCATTTAAGGCTGATGTTGTAGGCCCTATCTGCGAATCAGGAGACTTCCTTGCAAAAGACCGTGAGATCATGAAACCCGAACCAGGTGACCTGCTCGCTGTAATGAGCGCAGGGGCCTATGGATTTACCATGTCCTCAAATTACAATTCAAGGCCGAGAGTTGCAGAGGTAATGGTTGACGGAGACAATTACAGAGTTATAAGGAAAAGAGAAAGTTACGAAGATCTGATCCGGGGAGAATAAACAAAACCCCACACTCACAAAGGCAGATAAAAAAATCCCCCTTAGTTCCCCTTTAGTAAAGTTCCCCCCTTTACTAAAGGGGGGATAGGGGGGATTTGAATGGGAATTTTTAGATGAAGCTGAAATTCACAAAGATGCATGGTCTTGGCAATGATTTCATTGTGATTGATGCCAGGAATCAGGAATTGCCTCAGTTAAGCACATTTTGCAGGGAATATTCAGACCGCAGGTCTGGAATCGGTTTTGATCAGGCTCTGATACTCTACCCTTCAGGGTCAGCGGATTTCCGCATGGATATCTATAATGCGGATGGCTCTCAGGTTGAGATGTGCGGCAACGGTATCAGGTGTTTTGCAAAATTCATCTGGGATAACGATATCTCCTCAAAAGATGAACTCACGGTTGAGACGCTGGCCGGCATAATAAAACCTGTAAAAAAAGGGGCGATGATACAGGTAGATATGGGTGAACCCATATTCGACGGTCCTGCCATACCTGTTAACCTGGACGGCAGGATAATGGGACACCCACTGCATATAGAAGACATGGATTTCAAGATTACCTGCGTCTCAATGGGCAATCCCCATGCAGTCGTATTCATGCAGGATGTTCAATCCCTTCAGATAGACAAGTATGGACCAAAGATCGAAAATCATCCCCTTTTTCCAAAGCGTATTAACGTCGAATTTGTTATGATTGAAAACAGGGAAGAGATTACTGTCCGCGTATGGGAACGGGGGGCTGGAGAGACACTGGCTTGTGGTACCGGCGCCTGCGCCTCAGCAGTGGCTTCTTATCTTAACGGCTATACAGGAAGAGACGTTACTGTCCGTCTTCCGGGTGGAAATCTCCGGATTAACTGGGATGCAAAGGGCAATCATGTCTACATGACCGGCCCTGCTGTGACGGTATTCAGCGGAGAAATGGAATGAAGAAATTATTTCACGGCTCTATGGTGGCAATAATAACGCCATTTAAAGATGGCAAGGTGGACGAGAAGGCCTTCGTTGAGCTTATTGAATTTCATATAGCAAATGGCACTGACGGAATAGTCCCCTGCGGCACTACCGGCGAGTCTGCGACACTGTCAAACGAGGAGCATAACAGGGTTGTAAGACTGGCTGTAGAGGCAGCCTCAGGCCGAATTCCGGTGATTGCCGGCACCGGCTCAAACAGCACTGACGAGGCAGTCTACTTTACAAAATTCGCCAGAGAGTGCGGGGCTGATGCAGCCCTGTTAATTACACCGTACTATAACAAACCTACCCAGGAGGGGTTGTACAGGCACTTCAGTGCAATTGCCAAAGAGGTGGATATCCCGATAATCCCATACAATGTGCCTGGCAGGACCGGGGTTAACATGCTCCCTTCAACAGTCGCAAGACTTGCAGAGATAGACAACATAGTCGGAATCAAGGAGGCGAGCGGCTCCATGACTCAGATTTGCGAGATATACAGGCTTTGCGGAGAAAGGCTCTCAATACTGTCAGGCGAAGATGCAATAAACTTCCCGATTCTTGCTGCCGGTGGAAAGGGAATGATATCTGTTACAGCCAATATAGTCCCTAAAGAGATGGGAGATATGTGGGATGCCTTTGAATCGGGAGATATTGCAAGGGCCCGTCAGATTCATTACAGCATCTTTGACCTGCACCAGATTATGTTTATAGAGACAAACCCTATCCCTGTCAAGACATCACTCGCAATGATGGGCAGATGCACAGAGGAGATGAGGCTCCCGCTCTGCGGCATGGCAGAGGCAAACAAGGATAAACTCAGGCTGGCTTTGTCATTACACGGATTAATCAGATGATCAGGGCAATTGTTACAGGGGCTGCAGGCCGCATGGGCTGCAGCATAATACGTGCGATACATCAAACTGACGGGATTGATGTCGTTGGTGCCGTTGAACAGGAAGGTCATCCGCTTTTTGGAAAAGATGCTGGAGAAGTGGCCGGAATAGGTCCAATGAAAGTCAGGATTGTCTATGACCTCGAGAATATCGTGGACAGGGGTGATGTTGTCATTGATTTTACTAATCCTGCGGCTGCACTGGCCAACATGGCAAAGGTGGCTGCAACAGGCAAGGCATGGGTAATAGGCTCCACAGGATTTACAAAGGACGAGGAAGAAAATCTCCGGAAACTGGCCTCAGGGAAAACACCGTGCGTCTTTTCCCCCAACATGAGTGTAGGTGTCAATATCGTATTCAGGCTCATACAGGACGTTGCAAAGGTGCTTGGTGATGAATACGACGTTGAGATTGTTGAGGCGCATCACAGGCATAAGAAAGACGCGCCGAGCGGAACAGCGATGAAAATGGCCAATATCATTGCGTCTTCTCTCGGGAGGGATCTGTCAGCCGTTGGAAAGTTCAGCCGCCACGGCATCACCGGAGAGAGGGACAAAAAAGAAATAGGTGTACAGTCCATAAGGGCAGGCGACATAGTAGGCGACCATACAGTAATGTTTTGCGGAACAGGCGAAAGGATAGAGATCACACACAAGGCGCAAAACCGTGATAATTTTGCCAATGGGGCTGTTCGGGCTGCCGTGTGGGTTGTAAAACAAAAGCCTGGCATGTATGACATGATGGACGTGCTGGGATTAAAAAAGTAACGGAGGTTTTTTACTGATGGAAGATACGATTCAGAATTTGTTTGCCGGGCGAATAGGCGGGAGCAGATTCGGCAGGGAAGACAAGATATACAAATTCGAGAAGATAAAGAGGGCCAAGACTGCTGCACTTAAAGCAAATCCCGGAACAGAATTGATTGACCTCGGAGTAGGAGAACCCGATGACATGGCCCCGCCAGGGATTGTGGATACCATGCAGAAGGAGTGCGCAAAATGGGAAAACAGGGGATATGCTGACAATGGCATTGCAGAATTCAAGGAGGCTGCGGCCAGGTATATGGAAAGCGTTTACGCTGTCAAGGGACTTGATCCGGGCAGGGAGATAATTCACGGAATAGGCTCAAAACCGGCGCTTGCCATGCTTCCATCTGCTTTTGTCAATCATGGCGACATTACACTTATGACAGTCCCTGGTTATCCTGTTATGGGCACCCACACAAAGTGGTATGGCGGAGAGGTTGTAAATCTGCCGCTTCAGGAAGAAAATGATTTTCTGCCTGATCTTGACTCAATCGGCAGGTCCATACTTGATAGGGCGAAACTACTCTATCTCAATTATCCGAACAATCCTACCGGAGGGGCAGCCACGCAGGAGTTCTTTGAGAAGGTCGTCAGGTTTGCATCAGACAACAATATTATCGTTGTTCATGATGCGGCATATGCTGCACTCAATTTTGAAGGGAAACCATTAAGCTTCCTGTCCATCCCCGGCGCCAAAGAGGTAGGTATAGAGATACACTCCCTGTCCAAGGCGTTCAATATGACAGGATGGCGTATAGCCTTTGTTGCCGGCAATGAAAAGGTCGTAAATGCCTATGGATTTGTAAAAGACAACTATGATTCGGGCCAGTTCAAGGCAATTCAGAAGGCTGGAGCATATGCGCTTGATAATGCATCGCTTACAACAGATATCAGCAGAAAATATGAAAGGCGGTTGAATGCACTCGTTGAAACACTCAATTCTGCAGGATTCTCTGCAAGAATGCCGAAGGGGTCATTCTATCTCTATGTGAAAATTCCAAAACGCACAAAATCCGGCACCATTTTCAATTCTGCTGAAGACTTTTCAGAGTTTCTGATAAAGGATAAACTCATTTCGTCAGTACCCTGGGATGATGCCGGCAGTTATGTCAGGTTCTCTGCGACCTTTATTGCAAAGGATCTGTCTGATGAAACAAGGATTTTGAATGAGGTCAGGAGAAGGCTGTCAGATACAAGATTCGAATTCTGACGGCCTGTTGCTTTTCTACTAACCATTTTTTGAGCGGTGGCGGCTGTCTTGATAGATGCATTTATCGGCATCGGCACCAACCTTGGTGACCGCAAGAAACACATATCAGAGGCATTGGAATGTCTGGGCAAAAGGACTGACATAAAGATAATAAAGTCATCTTCCCTGTATGTCACTGAGCCGATAGGTTAC
The DNA here is from genome assembly GCA_020851375.1 of Nitrospirota bacterium. Lineage (NCBI taxonomy): Bacteria > Pseudomonadati > Nitrospirota > Nitrospirota bacterium. The sequence continues at coordinate 299,721 of JADZCV010000045.1, forward strand.
GTCGGCCAGGACTGGTTTTTAAACTGCGTTGTTGAAGTGATGACCACAATGCCACCCTACGAACTCCTCAAACACTGTCAGGCAATAGAAGAACAGATGGGACGAACAAGGACTATGCAATGGGGGCCGAGGATTATTGACCTCGACATACTCCTCTATAACGATGCCGTAATCGAAGACGAGGAACTTACGATCCCTCATCCAAACATGGACAAGAGGCGGTTCGTGCTTATCCCGCTTGTTGAGATAGCGCCAGACGTTATACATCCTGGAATTAACAAGACAGTAACCGACATCCTGAAGAATCTCAATGATGCGCATAAGGTAGACGTTTACAGGGAATGCTGAAAAAAGGTGATAATTTTTCATAGCACAACGGAAATGCAGCATCATGCCGCTGAACTCCGTGAGGCTGGAAAGACGATAGGCTTTGTGCCGACCATGGGCGCTCTTCACCAGGGACATTTAAGCCTCATTGAACATGCAAAGAAGGAATCGGATGTTGTTGTTGTTTCCATATTTGTAAACCCCGTTCAATTTGGTCCAAAAGAAGATTTCAATCAATACCCCAGGAACATACAGGGCGATACAGAAATCTGTGGATCTGCAGGGGCAGATATTCTCTTCACTCCATCAGCTTCTGATATCTACCCGCAGGGATTCACGACATATGTATCAGTTGAGAATCTCTCTAAAGTGTTATGCGGTATAACAAGGCCGGGTCATTTCCGTGGTGTGGCAACTGTGGTACTGAAACTGTTTAACATAATTAAGCCACACAAGTCATTCTTCGGACAGAAAGATTATCAACAGACAGTCATCATAAAGAGGATGTCAGAAGACCTGAACGTGGATACTGAGGTAGTAGTACTGCCAACAGTGCGTGAAGCAGACGGCCTTGCCATGAGTTCAAGGAACAGGTATCTGAGTAAAACTGAGAGGCAGTCTGCGGCGGTTATCTATCGCTCTTTAAAAGCGGGAATATCCCTGTTTGAACAGGGTGAAAGAAACTCTGGAAGACTCCGGGATGCGGTCACAGGCATTATTAATGAAGAACCTTCCATTAAGACTGAGTATGTTGCCGTCATCCATCCGGAGACGCTTCAAGAAGAAACAGATGCCAGAAAAGGCACAGTCATAGCAATAGCAGCCCGTATCGGCAATTCACGACTGATTGATAATATTATATTGTAATGTATAACGACGACATTAACCCACATTCAGAACATTTGGACTCCCTGTCTGCAGATGAAATAATCACACGTATGAATTATGATAATCTGCGGGTAATGAATGCAATCAACAGTGCAAAAGGGCCCATAACAGCAGCTATTAATGATGCTGTTTCGGCAATACAATCAGGCGGGAGTCTTATCTATGTAGGCGCAGGCACAAGCGGGAGGCTTGGAGTCCTTGATGCATCAGAAATACCCCCGACATTCGGAGTGTCTCCGGAAGTGGTAAGGGCAATCATAGCAGGCGGCGACAGGGCTATAACCTTAGCGGTTGAAGGCGCTGAGGATGATGAGGATGCCGGAAGGAAGGATGTATCAGGCATTGGCAACAGAGATATGCTGCTTGGCATTACTGCAAGCGGCTCAACGCCATATACGATAGCCGCACTGAAGGAGGCAAAGCGCAGAGGATCCAAATGCTGGCTTCTTGTCTGCAATGAGGTTACACTGGATTTCCCTGACGGTATAATCAATCTTTCTGTTGGACCGGAAATGATAGGCGGGTCAACAAGGCTAAAGGCTGGAACCGCTACCAAGATCGTTCTTAACATGATATCTACTGCCGCAATGATCAAACTGGGCAAGGTATATAAAGGCTACATGGTGGATGTCATCCCTTCAAACAGGAAATTGAGAAAAAGGGCTCTCAACATTATACAGGGAATCACCGGCTGCAGCAGCGAGGAGGCGGAGGTATTTCTTGAAAAATCCGGTGAAAACGCAAAGACCGCCATACTGATGTATATGAAGGGGCTTAATTTAAATGATGCAAAGGAAGTGTTGAAAAGTAGCGAAGATTCCCTGCGAAAGGCCCTTGAGGGGTGATGCAGGCAGCAAAACAAATTCGTATCATCGGACTTATGTCCGGGACATCGCATGACGGGGTGGATGCAGCGCTCGTAGAAATTGAGGTGTGTCACCCTAAACGTGCTATGTGTCATCCTGAACTTGTTTCAGGATCTCAAACGAAGCCGGAAAAGGAGATCCCGAAACAGGTGCGGAATGACAATGAAGCGGGACTTTCAGGTGAAATTACTGCAAGACTAATAAGGCATATCCATCTCCCCTACCGCAAACCCTTAAGGAATGAAATCAGGAAGGCATTTAATGGTAACACTGAGCTAATCTGCCGCCTCAACTTCGAACTCGGTGCGGTTTTTGCAAATGCCGTACTGTCCCTGCTGAAAGAAAGCGGTCATAGTCCTTCAGACATAGACGCCATTGCCTCCCATGGCCAGACCATCTATCACATCCCGCCATCAGGCGGACGACATGGTTCAACACTCCAGATTGGCGAGGCATCGGTCATTGCAGAACGTACAGGTATACTGACCATCTCTGATTTCAGGACTGCAGACATGGCCGCCGGCGGACAGGGCGCCCCGCTCGTCCCCATGGCAGACTATCTCCTCTTCAGAAGATCAGGAAAAGTAACGGCTATATTGAATATCGGAGGCATTGCAAATGTTACGACCATCAGGGACAAGATAGATGAGACGGTTGCATTTGACACAGGTCCAGGTAACTCTCTGATTGATGAAGCCATGCTGCTTATTTTCAAAGGAGAGAAATCATTCGACAGGAACGGGGCTTTTGCAAGGTCAGGAAGGCCTGTCCCCAAAATGCTTAACGAATTACTCTCTCACCCCTACTTTAAGAAAAGGCCGCCCAAATCAACAGGAAGGGAAACCTTCGGCGCCGGGATGGCAAAAGATATATTAAAAAGGTATAAGAAGTTTGAATATCAGGATATCGTCTCGACACTCACCCACCTTACTGCCAGGACTATTTATGACTCTATAATCAAATCCAGACCGGAGGAAATCATATTAACCGGCGGAGGTGTAAAAAACAGATTCCTTACAGAACTTATACATGGCCACTTTAATGACAGCGCCATCAGGTTAAGTGAAATCTCCTGTTACGGCATCCCGCCACAGGCAAAAGAGGCTGTAAGCTTTGCCATACTCGGCTACCTCTCGATGAACCGCAAACAGGGGAATGTACCATCAGTAACCGGAGCGCGACACGGGGTAATACTGGGCAAGGCAACATTGCCTTCACGTTATTGCACGAACTGAAACCTATCGCTCTTTCTACCTGATAAACGTGCCGTTTCGATATTCTTCAAACGCGGTCTTCAGCTCTTCCTCTGTATTCATCACGATCGGACCATACCAGGCAACCGGCTCACCGATAGGTTTGCCTGATATGAGAAGAAAACGGACCGGTTCGCCTTGTGTTGCAACAGTCACCTGGTCACCATCTCCGAATAACACCGCTGTACCGTTGTGGATAAATGAATCCCGTTCCATGTCGAAATAGTTTTCTCCCTCGGCATCATAAGCAAAAGGGTCCTTTTCACTGCAAAAGACACCCTTGCCACCGATGACATAGGCAAAGACCGTATGGCCCCGGCTTGTGCTGTGGGTAAACCCGGAATGTGCCGGGAGCGTGACATCGAGGTATTCCGGGGCAATGACTATGTCCCTTACCGGTCCCTCTCTACCCTCCACTGCCCCGCAAATGATCTTGACCTTAGCGCCGCCCGTAGTCGTCACCTCAGGCACCTGCGGACTTTTGATGTCGCGATACCTGGGGGCCATCATCTTATGAGATTTAGGGAGGTTGGCCCATAGTTGAAAACCTTCCATCACACCGTCGTCGTCCCCGAGCGGCATCTCCTGGTGGATAATGCCGCTCCCGGCCGTCATCCACTGCATATCACCGGACGATATGACACCCTTATTACCCATACTGTCCCCGTGCTCCACATCACCCCTGAGAACATACGTGATCGTCTCGATACCACGATGGGGGTGCCATGGAAACCCTTTGATGTATCGTTCCGGGTCCGAATTTCGAAAATCGTCCATCAACAGAAACGGGTCGAACAACGGCACTTCGCTGAATCCAAAGACCCGCCTGAGATGGACCCCGGCCCCTTCCAGCGTGGGCTTGCTTTTGAACACCTTCCTGATCCTTCTGTTCTTTATCATAACAAAACTTCGTCTCCCATTATTATTATCCGCCACCTGTCACGACAGTGTCAATCTTATTCATCCGAAAAACCCCATTATTTACCACAAAGACACAAAGGACACAAAGAATTATATTTTAGATACATCATTCAAAAATGCTCCTGTATACCTGTCATTCCCACGGAAGTGGGAATCCAGAACCAGGCCTCGGTCTGGAATCCCGCGTAAGCGGGAATGACGTTTTCATAAACCTTGGTGAGCCAGAGGCTCATGACGGTTCACCTATAGATATGGATTGCTTGACTCTGTTTCCTCAATCCGATAAACTTCCGAATACAGTAATGGAGCAGGCCATATCATGGAGAGTCGTCAAACATTAATTGAAGAGATTAAAACCCTCCTTTCCCCGAGGGAAGAGATTGCCCTGGCTTATCTCTTCGGATCTTTTTCAAAGGGTACCCCCACCTCTCACAGCGATATAGATATCGCTGTTCTCATTAACGGGAATATATCAGAAGAAGGATATCCTTACGGCTACCGCTCAGAACTTCTATCACATCTAATGAAAGGTCTCCGAACAAACAGCATTGACCTTGTGATCCTCAATGAGGCACCTCCCTTCCTTAGATTTCAGGTCATTCGATATGGCAAAATCATCCTCTCAAGGTCCGAGACTGCAAGAATAGATTTCCAGGTAAAGACTATATCAAGGTATAACGACGTAAAGAGACTCATCGGTACTCAACAAAGATACATATCTGAACGACTGAAAAACGGGACATACGGCAAACGGTGATAGACACAACGCTTATCAGAAGAAAACTTGGAGAACTGGAAACTTGCATACATACACTGGAACGCCTTCGAGGCTATTCACTGAAGGAGTTGCAGGAGGACAGGGCAAAGGCATGGTCTGTTGAGCATGGCCTCCAAATCGCTGTGCAAACCGTGATTGATACAGGAAACAATATACTCGCAGCACTCGGTGAACACGAGATCGAAGATTATGTAGACGTTATTGACAAACTTGGAGAACAGGGCGTTATCCCCAAAGCATTTTCACAATCTATCCGTGGGATGGCAGGTTTTAGAAATATACTGGTTCATGAGTACGCTGCAGTAGACCTCACAAAGGTCTATCATGTATTGCAGAATCAGTTAGATGACTTCAGGCAGTTCGCTAAACATATTGATGCTTATCTGGCCATTTGCAGTAAGAACGGGGCATAATAACTCACGTTGTTCCTTCTTCTGCAATTCGACTGTCGTGTCCCATAGTGATATAATGCAACATATGATATCGCCAATGGATAAAAGAAAAGAATATGGCCAGAGGAAATTTCTCAAGTTTTCACCTCTCGAGAGGATGGAGATTATGCATCAACTCCTGATGGAAATAATTGCCATAAAGGCAAAGGCAGAAGGCATAACAGAACATGAAATCTATAGAAGATACCTTAAAAATAATCCAAGACATTATCAAAAATTTTCCGGCTGATATAGATATTGCATTAATCGGGGGATATGCCGCTGTCTTACATGGTGTTGAGAGGACAACCCTTGATATTGACTTCTGTGTCTATTCTAATATTATCCATTCCACAAGAGATTCTTCAAAGTTAGTAACCCTCTTGATAAAATACCTTCCGGAGCGATTTCATGTCGAATTGATTCAGGGAAGTAGAATCCATGATGATCCTTTTAAACATGACGTTATATTTATAGAAGATACTATTGGTGAATTTATTAGAATAGATTTCCTGATTGCTAAATATAAGTGGGAATTAGATGCCATTCGCTCTGCCCTCCCCATGGAAGGTATCCCAATACCGGTTGTAACAAAGCCTTACCTTGCAGCACTGAAGTTAAGATCTACAGGATACAAGGATGCAGGTGACCTGGTCACTCTCATACAACTGATGACCGAAGAAGAAAAGGAAAAGACCATGGAGCTGGCAAAGAAAATAAGCAGGAATAAAAAGCTGGAACAGCTTCTTTCCAATGCGCAACATGAAGAACCTGCTGAAGATACATCTGATGAATTAATCTGAAGAATCAGGAAATATACTTACGGGGGTTTCTGTCTGTGCACCCCTCAATAATGTCTCTATAGTATCCCAGTTCTGCCAATCTTTGTGCCGATTCTGCAAGGGTTAGAGAGCCTCCATGGAGCCTGCCGGCATCGTCCATCACGCCATGTCCGTGATTCGCGCCCGATGTTTTTGTCTCTTTTACTGAATCTGACACGAGGATTATCCTGTCAGGATTCTTTGTCCTGAAGATCAGTTCCAGGGTTTTCTCATTGAGATGGTATGGATCTGCGATGACCTCTACATATATATGTTTATTAAGAAGTCCAAATCCGGCAATTCCAGGCTCTCTGTGGTGAATACCCCGCATAGCATTGAATATGTGAGTGATGCCCCTGGCACCTGCTTTGAAGCCAGCCTCTGCCTCTGCATACGTTGCATCTGAATGTCCCATGCTGGCAATTATGCCGATGTCAGACATCTTTTTTATGAGTTTAAGGGAACCATTCAGCTCAGGGGCTATTGTTATTATCTTCACAATGTCTTCGAAGCCATCAATAATTTTTCTAAGATTGGATTCATTTGGCTCAATGAACGATGAAGATTTGAGTGCGCCGCATTTTTTTGAATTAAGAAAAGGTCCTTCGAGATGGACACCGAGGATGGCAGCTTCCGGAGGCCGGACATGAAGGTTGTCGCTCCCCCTCGCCTTTGACCTTTGCATCTCCATAGCAGACTTCACAGCAATTATGTTATTACGCATTACATCTATGGCATCAGGATAAATAGCCGGGACAATCGCACTAACGCCAAGTGATGCCTGTATCTCAGCCATCCTGAGTATGTCTTGCGGATTGGATGTCCGGGTGTCGTAGCCTCCTATGCCGTGCGTATGGATGTCAATAATATTCATTCTACCTCTTTAAATGACCATACGGAGAAAGCGTCGTAATCCTTGTGTCCTCCAGTGCCTTGCCCACAGTAAAATGGTAGATATCCTGATAGGTATTGTCCGTAAGGCCAAGCAGCTCATGTACAAGGTCATCATAGTAGCACCCGATGCCTGTACCACGCATGGCATGCGCCTCTGCCTCAAGATAGAGTACCTGTCCGATCATTCCCGCCTCCCAGAAGAGTCGCCTGTAGGAGTGCGGTTCATTCTCTATATTATCCCTGAACCTTGCGAGCATCCCTATCGAAAATGCGCCGTCGCCGGCTATCTCCTGATCACAACTTATATAAGCTGCCTCCTGCCTGTAATCTCCTTTCCTGAGCAAGTATAACGGTAACGTATCCGGAACCTCCTGAACCTTCTCCCATAAGAAATCGGACCTGCATTTGCCCATGAACTGAGATATTTCTTCTTCTACACTCAGCAACTTTTCAAATCCCCCCTTACCCCCCTTTTCTAAAGGGGGGAGGGAGTTTACCTGCATATTATTTCTGAAAAGAAAATAGAGTCCAGGCTCAAGCCCCGTCACACGATGAACAAATATTAACAGACACACCGAAGCATCGCCAATATTAACATCAAACGGTGCACATGACTGACGCGGAATCGTCTTGTCGAGTATGGCAAGAAAATCGTTTCTGCTGATTGCCGTCTCCCCATCATAAGACTGACCGCTCCTCCTCTGCCGTATGATGTCTGCCGCATGGACCCCTGTGATTTCCTTTTCAAGAAATTCACTGCCACCACATAAAACCTGTCTGGCTGAAGCCGTCTCTTTGACTGTTGCAGCCGAAACATCATCAATCACCTCCCACACCACATGCTCCTCACTCAGAAATGCCGGATCTCCTATACAAGGAAGTTTCTTAAACTCTGCAATTATTTCGTCCGGTATGCCTGCAGGCACTTCAGTTTCCGTATCCCTGTGGACAAAACAGAGCAGGTCTGCCTCCTCTTTCTCATGCTCTATCCATGCCGTCCTGGGGAACCCAAGTATCGTTTCAATGTCCTTGTCTGCCACGGCATTCAGATACGTCACCTTCCATCCGGAAAGACCCGCTGAAAAGCTCAGACAGGCCAGGGCATGCCCTACGTCATGATTACAATACCGGAACGCCCGCTCACCATATTTCCAGGCCTCCCTCCAGTAGATACTGCTCAGTGCAACAAAAAAGCCTTCTGTCTTAAAATGGGAGATTACCTTCGACCATAGAGATTGATCAAAGGCAGCCCGCCACTCTACTATATGACGGTATGGATTATAGTGATAGAGCCCGCCGCAATCCTCAGATTCCTTTAGCGGCGGCAGTATCAGATGTACCTCTGTGGGATGAAGGTTCCCGCTTGACGGATTGATACGGAGCGCCCAGGTATCACCTGACATTGATTTCCATGCAGACAGCCCCACGGATAACTCAAGGAAGGCGCCGACATTTTCAAAGGTAAAATATTTAGGCGGGTTCCCCCTCCTGTCATAAATCCCGAAGTAATTGGTGTCAGGATCCTTTGCCATAAAAGGAAACTCTATGACAGGTGCCCCCTCGTATCTTATAAAAGGCGTAGGCTGGTTTGCCCAGTCGAGCTGGCCAGGAGACCTTGCGTAGTTGTCCGGGTAGTGTTTGGTACGCTCATGATACTCTATGACCTTCTGAACTCTGCTCTCCAGATCCATTATGGTTCACCTGCCTTCATCCAAATATCCCCTCTGTTTACCACAAAGACACAAAGGGCACAAAGAATTATATTTTAGAAACATCATCATAAAATGCTCCTATATACCCGTCATTCTCGCGGAAGCAGGAATCCAGAACTAAGCCATCGGTCTCGATTTCCGCTTACGCGGGAATGACGTTTTCATAATACCTTGAGAGCCCTGAGTTGTGAGCTTGCCGAACAGTCGAAGGGCTCATGACGGTTCACCTGTCTTAATTTCAGTTATTGTCCCGCGCAATCTCCATAAGAGCCATAAGCCCGGGACTGCCGATACCGCTGTAATAATAAAAAATGAGGCCCACCCGACTGATTCTACCAGATATCCTGAGGTCGGGGCAAGGAATGTCCTGCCAAGCGCAGAAAGGGATGATAACAGGGCATATTGTGTTGCGCTGAAACGCTGATTGCATAAGGCCATAAGCAGGGCAATAAATGACGCTGTCCCCATCCCACCGCTGAAATTCTCAAATGCCACAGCAAAGACCAGCATGCCGTAGCTTTTCCCTGTCAACGCAAGCGCCATAAATGAGAAATTAGACAGTGCCTGCAATATCCCGAAAAAGAGGAGAGAGCGGAAGAGGCCAAGCCTGATCATCAGTGTCCCCCCTGCCATAGCGCCAAAGATGACAGAGAGAAGTCCTAATCCCTTATTAATTGTACCAACATCTGTTGCAGTAAAACCCATGCCTCTGATGAGGAAGGGGGTAGTCATTGTACCGGCATATGCATCACATAGCTTATAAAGCACTATGAGGACCAACATTACCACAGCATATTCGCGGGAAAAGAAGTCTTTAAGAGGACCCCCTACTGCCTCCTGAAGCGTCCCGGGCGGGAGGATATTATTGTCCGGCTCTTTACCAATAAATGCAGCAACAATCCCAGCGAGCATCAATCCTGCCATGAGGAGATAAGTATTCTTCCATCCGATCTGGTCAGAGAAAATAAGCGCCAGCGCGCCACCTACAAGCATTGCTATACGGTATCCTGTGACAAAAACCGCTGCGCCTAACCCACGCTCCTGGTCGCTGAGTATGTCAGTGCGGTATGCGTCAGACACAATATCCTGAGATGCAGAAATGAAGGCAACCATAAGGGCAACGATGCCAAAAAACATCAGGTCATCCTTAGGGGAGCCCATACTCATCAACAGTAAACCAAGCATGACCCCGATCTGTGTCAGGATAATCCATCCCCTGCGCCGCCCAAAAAGAGGCGGGACATATCTGTCCATAAGGGGAGACCAGAGAAACTTGAGTGTGTAGGGAAGGCCAACGAGAGAAAATATACCGATTGAACGGAGGTCAACGCCGGCAACAGCCATCCACGCCTGAAGTGTGCCTGATGTAAGGACAAGGGGGAGCCCGGAGGAAAATCCGAGTAATGACAATACGGCAATATTGCGGCTGGTAAATACCTTTACGATGTCATTTCGCACCGAACTTAACAACCCATCGCCTCCTTGTATTTTCAGAGGGAAATAGCATAAACTGATACGAATGATAACATACTTGGGTAAATGGACAATAGCACTTTTAGACGATCTTTTGCATAAGACCGCTGCAATTACTGACATCGGTGAGCGCATAGGGTACATCTCAGGTCAATTCCTCAATATACCATACAAGGAATCAACCCTGACTGGCAGCATAACCATCCCGGAAGCCCTGGTCATAAACCTTGAAGGGATGGACTGCATGACGTTCATAGAATACATTGAGGCAATGCGTCTTTCCGGCTCATTTAAGGAATTTACAGAGAATCTTAAGAAGGTCAGATACAGGGACGGGGAAGTATCTTATAAAAACAGGAGGCACTTCTTTACTGACTGGACCGCATACAGCCCCCGGACAGTGAAAGATGTAACAACATTAATAGGAGGGATAAGGAGTAGAAAAATCATTAAGCGATTGAATCTGAACCCTGACGGGACATATCTGCTCAACGGCATCCCCCCCACGGAGCGGGAACTCGCCTGCATACCTGCTGATGCAGTAGATGATAAAGTTGTTGAAAAACTAAGAACAGGTGATTACGTGGGAATTTATTCTGACAGGGGGGGGTTGGACGTAAGCCATACCGGAATTATTATAAAAGATGAAAGAAAAATCCATCTTCGCCATGCATCATCACGTAAAGCGACTGGACAGGTGCTGGATGAAGATTTGAAAGATTATTTAGAAAGGAAGCCCGGTCTTATAGTTCTGAGATACCTTTAACTTAAATAATGCTCCCATCTATAGTATCTTATTCAAGTAAAATAGAATAAGGGTGTAGTTTTGTGAAGGCAACCTCACTGACTGTGCTCCTTTGACCCCAGCCTTGACAACATCTCGTCAAAATAGGGACGGTCCCGCAGGTTCATGTACTCTTCCGGGAAGGTGACAACCTCGATGGTGGCCATCTGCCTCACTGGGTCCATGTTCCTGAGGACAAAGGAAAACCTGCTGCCGTCAATCAGCTTCGTATTATTCATAAACGGTGTGTCAAAATAAGAAACACCGATCTCTACAGTCTTGAAATTGAAGCTATCCTCAGCAGAACTCACCCTCACACGGGCCTCGGAAGAAGAAACCTGCCGGAGCAATACGGAAAATTTAAATGAGCTTTTTTTCTTTCCCCTGATAGTAAATGTGTCCATCCTCTTGCATCCTTCGGTCTCTTCCACGCACAGGATCATTTCAATGGGTTCGTTTTCAGGCTTGGTGAGCATGTTCACCTGACGGTCTGCCGCGTCCCGTGCAATAGAGATCAGCCTTGACCTTTGAGCTGGTGTAACCTTGTTATCAAGATCTTCAAACAGGGGTCTGGCATCAAAAAATTCCTGAAAGTTCAGGGTAAGCAGATGGAGATACATCATCTGCTTCTCCGGGTCTCTTACAATATCCTGTCCGAAATATGATGATATCAGGGAATTAAACATCTGGGACCTGAGTGCGCTGTCTGACTGCTCACGCTGGGTCATGATCTGAACGTACAACTGAGTCTCACGATTTTTCTCCTGGTTATAGTTAATTACTACAGGGATGAAGATACCGGCAAGCAGGGCGCCGATGGCAGTCACCGTTTTGGTAATGATGTCAAACCGGCTGGTTATGGGGGGCTTGTTTGTCTCCACAGTTTACTCCAGCTTCAGGTTTTTCTCTGTATCCTGCGGGAAGATGTCCACCTTTTCCTCTCTGACCTTGCCGTCAGGGAGTTTTATCCCGAGCGTATAGGTTCCGGGATCGAGTCTGATGGAATAATATCCAAGGCTGTTCGTCTTGATCTTGTTGTCCTTTATCGTAATCTCTGCATTCTGTAATGGCTTTCCCTTGTACCAGATCGTGCCATAAAGCTCAGAGGCCCCTGCTGTAAGAGGACAGATCATGACAATCATAATCGCTAATATCATACAATATCGTTTCATTGATATCTCCCTCCGGTAATTATTAAGTGTAATCAGGATGTTGCCTATTTTATGGTCAGAGCAGGGGTAATGTCAAGGTCACAGGACGCAAAACATTATGATAAATTTACCGGAAGCCTCCCCCTGAATTGTTCCTCACCCTTCAGGCATCTTATTACAGCCTCCTGAGCATTTACGTTTACATCATACGCGGCAATCAGGATATCAGCATCACTGAAATGACTCAGGATGTAAGGGCTGCCAAAGGAGATGACGATTGATGTCCCGGCATTTTTGATTAGTCCGGTTATCTGTTTCCCTGATTTGTCATCTATCCCTGCACTGCCACGCCAGGCTGCAACCTTTGTAAAGATGGCAATTATAACAATCTCCTCACCAGTCATCACCTGAGTTCCTGAAATTAATTCAGGGCCAAGCCGGGATGTCCATAATATCTTATCGCACCACTCCTCTTCCCCGGCTATCATCAGACTTACCCCAAAGGGGGCAGGCCTTGCATTCTGGCATTTTACTAAAATGCCAGAATGCAAGACCTGCCCCCCTGCTGCTGGTATCAATGTTACAGACATTTCTGTTATGCGACTTGAAATGCCTGCATGGCGGGGTAAATCAATCTCTACCCTCTTGATTTGTGACAGTCGCTGTTTTGTCTTTAATATCCTGTCCATGGCTGTATCTATGGTCTTTTCGGAAAGAAGGTTTAACCTTACAGCCTCTGAAAGTTCTGTTACAGTCTGGCCTGCATCTGAGGGATGCAGCAGTATATCAACACCTGCATTAAGACATTTTGCGACCGCATTCTCTATCCCGCTTATTGCAGACATGTTCAGGGCATCAGTCATTATCAGGCCGTTAAAACCAAGCTCTGACCTCAACATACCGGTTATTATCTTTTTTGAGAGACTTGAGGGATTAGAATCATCAACGGACGGAATCAGCAGGTGACCGGCCATTATACTACTGACGCCGGTCTTTACAGCCTCTGCAAAAGGCCTTGCATCAAACTTTAACAGCTCATCATAAGACTTTTTAATAACAGGCAGCGATATATGAGAATCTGTAGACGTGTCACCATGTCCGGGGAAGTGTTTGGCACAGCTTATCAGATTTAGTCCTTCCAGAACTCTTATATATTCCGCACCGAAGAAGGCTACATCTTCAGGGTCATCTGAAAATGACCTTGTACAGATAATAGGATTATCTGGATTGCTATTCACGTCCAGGACAGGGATGAGCGGCATATTTATGCCGGCATCAATCGCCTCAAGTCCAACCGCCTTTACTGCCTCCCTGAGGAGGGCCATGTCAACGGGCTCGTCCCTGTTAACCGCAGCCCTGACCGCCATCTGGCAGGGGAAATCAGTATAGCCCTTGACCTGCTGTCCCACCCCCCTTTCAATATCTGATGCAATAAACAGTGGGATGGCAGCAATTGACTGAAGCCTTTCAATAAATGGAGTCAGCTCCCCCTTATTTCCGCCAAAGATGATGAAGCCGCCAATACCTTCACGGACGAGGTCTGCAATAGAATCCTGATATTCATGTTCACATATCCTGTCTCCATCGAGCCTGCTGATAATCATCTGATATAGTTTTGACTGCAGGTTCACCTGAAAATGCTCCTGTCTACCCGTCATTCCCACGGAACCTGTCCCCGCATGATTTAAGCGGGGACAGGTTTCGCGGAATGACGTTTGCATGAACCTTGATGAGCCTGAGGCTCATGAAAGTTCACCTGATAATCCCTCTAATCACGTTAGCAACCTTATCCTTGCTTTGCCACAAAGGCATGAATCGTGTTATTATATCAGGTTCTGGGGAGTGGCATCAATTATGTATGACGTTCTAAAGGTACTATTCATATTTGCCTTAATATTGATCCTTGTAAATCGGAAGCTGAATCTAGGCCTGGCCATGATAGCGGGCTCTCTCGGCCTTGCCCTCCTGTACCGGCTGTCGTTAGCAGACATGGGTAAGGTGCTGTTCACAACAGTAACCGGCTACACCGGAATCCAGATGATCCTGGCCCTCGGACTGATCATGGTAATGGAAAACATCCTGAGAAAGACTGAGACATTCAGTGAGATGATGGGGGCACTAAAACATGTCGTACGTGACATCAGGATAGTCCTTGCTGCGCCGCCGGCAATAATAGGGATGGTCCCATCAATAGGAGGTGCATACTTTTCTGCACCATTGGTGGAAGAGGCAAGCAGCGCCATCTCCATCTCAGCTGAGAGAAAGGGGTTTATCAACTACTGGTTCAGGCACATCTGGGAATATATCCTGCCCACCTACCCTGGCATCATCCTGGCCTCTGCACTGACTGGATTTCCACTCGACAGATTGATCGTCTATCATCTGCCGTTCTCAATCATGGTAATCCTGACCGGGACATTATTTTGTTTCAGGGGTATAGGCCTCACCAGCAATACAGGATTGATGCCAAAGCGCAGGGATTATATACTAAAGCTCATCACAAGCCTGCTTCCAATAGGCGCAGTTTTACTCTTTGTCGGTGTATTCCGCATTGATATTGCAATTACCATGGGTATCGTCATAGTATCGCTTTTCATTTACCACCGTTATTCTCCGGGAAGGATAGTTGATACCTTCAGGGAAAGTATATCGTGGAATGTCTTTCTCATCATAGCAGGGATAATTTTCTTCAAAGAGATGCTGGATGCAACCGGTTCAGTTAACAGCATTTCACTTTTTTTCAAGGGCTCAGGCTTCCCACTGATAATACTTTTTTTTATTCTCCCTTTCCTTGTGGGTATGCTCACTGGTCTTACTATCGCATTTGTCGGCGCAACCTTCCCGCTGCTGATTACCATGAGCGGCGGTTCACCTGACATCGGCCATATGGCCTTTGCCTTTGCAAGCGGCTTCACCGGGGTAATGTTCTCCCCTGTTCATATGTGTTTTGTGCTTACAGGTGAATACTTCAGTGCTGACAAGGGGACTATATACAGATATATGATCATACCAAGCAGTATAATCATGTTAACAGCCGCAGTAATGTGGGTTGCTGTATGAAAAAACCTGTTGTCGCCATAATAGGCCGTCCAAATGTAGGAAAATCCACACTGTTTAACCGTATTCTCGGTAAACGGGTCGCCATCGTGGAGGATATCCCCGGTGTAACACGCGACAGAAATTATGCTGATTCAACATATTGCGGCAGGGAGTTTATTTTAGTGGATACCGGAGGCCTCGAACCGGAAACATCAGACTACATACTCTCCCAGATGAGGAAGCAGGCAGAAACCGCTGTAAATGAGTCCGACATCATCATATTTCTCATGGACGGGATAGAGGGGCTTACAACCGCTGATGCTGAGATAGCAGGAATGCTGAGAAAAACCAGCAAGCCTGTTTTCTATACAGTAAACAAAACAGACAGCAAACAGGGGATGTCAAACCTTCCTGAATTCTACTCGATCGGAGTGGAAAAGCTCTATCCGATTTCAGCTGAACATGGCACAGATGTGGACGAACTCCTTGATGCAATTCTTCCGCTTTTGCCCACAGAGGAAGAGGTACAGGAAGGGGATGAATATCCGAAGATTGCCATTGTTGGCAGACCCAATGCAGGAAAATCCACGCTTATAAACAGACTTACCGGGCAGGACAGGCTCGTTACAAGCCCGGTCCCGGGAACTACAAGGGACTCCATAGATACTGTCGTCTCCTATTATAAAAAGCAGTATATCTTCATTGATACAGCAGGTATCAGGAGGCAATCCAGAATAGACAAAGGGGTGGAGTACTACAGTGTTATAAGGGCATTGAGGAGCATAGACAGGTGCCATATCGCAATCCTTCTTCTCGACGCAATGGAGGGGGTTGCAGTACAGGACCTCAAGATAGCCCGATATATCGAAGACGCTGGAAAAGGGTGTATTATTGCAATCAATAAATGGGACCTTGTTGAAAAGGATGAAAAGACCATGGACAGTTACACTAAGAATATAAGGTCGCAATATCCCCATTTATCCCACATCCCGGTAATTTTCATATCCGCACTTACAGGTATACGGGCTGCGAAGATATACCCTGAAATCCATTCTGTAATGGAGGAATACACAAGGCAAATAACAACAGGGGAGTTGAACAGGTTTATCGGAGAAATATCAGCAAGACTCCCGTTGTCTACTTACAGGGGAAAGGCATTAAAGATTTATTATGCCACACAAACAGGCATACGGCCTCCCAGATTCACACTTTTTGTAAATTATCCAGGGGCAATCAGCGTAAATATCAAACGCTTTATAGAAAACAGCATGCGTGACAGGTGGGGGTTTGGCGGAGTGCCAATAAGGATTATGGCGAGGGGGAAATAGTCAGTCTGTTAAAGTAACGGTGATGACTTGCCATGACTGCATGTTTCTCCTTGACGATTTATCTGATATTTTGAAATAATAGGAAATTATGACACGCCTTGGAGTTAACATAGACCATGTAGCCACCCTCAGGCAGGCGCGCGGAGGCAGGGAACCTGAGCCGATAGCAGCAGCCATAATTGCAGAATCCGCAGGCGCAGATGGCATTGTTGTGCACATGCGCGAAGACAGGCGTCATATACAGGAGAGGGACCTGAGATTACTGCGGCAGATATTAAAAACCAGGCTTAACCTTGAGATGGCCCCTGCAGCAGAAATTATTAATATTGCAATTGATGTGAAACCTGATCTTGTCACACTCGTCCCTGAGCGCCGGGAGGAATTGACGACCGAAGGCGGGCTTGATGTGATAAAACACAGGGATGCCTTAAAAAGGGTAATTGCGAGATTCCATAAAAACGACATAGATGTCTCTGTATTCATTGACCCTGACACCAGACAGATCGAGACAGCCCGAAATATCGGCGCGAATATAATCGAGATACATACAGGACGTTACGCCAATGCATCTTCCGGGAAAGAAGAGGAGATGGAAAAGGAAAATATCCTCAACTCTGCCATATTTGCACATAACTCCGGCCTAAGCGTATCAGCCGGCCACGGCCTTAATTACATGAATGTACGTGATATTGCAGCAATAAAGGAAATAGAGGAGCTAAACATCGGCCACAGCATAATATCAAGGGCGGTCATAGTGGGTCTTAACAGTGCTGTACGTGAAATGAAAGACCTGATCCCTATCTCCCCATAATCCTCTTGACCTGCAGCACGCCGTTCAGCTGTTCTATCTTTTGTATAACCCTTTCAAGATGCGGCAGGTCTTTTACTTCTATGACGAAATTGAGGACTGCCTTTTTGTCTTCTGTAGTAGAAATGTCTGCATGGCTGATATTGGCCTCTGATGATGTAATTGAGGATGACACGCTTGCAAGGAGGCCTGGTTTGTCAATCGTAAATACTGAAATGCGGACAGGGTATGATGCTGTACCTGCGACATCCCAGTCCACTGAGATAAGACGGTCTTTATCGAAATCGAGCTCAGCCAGATTTGGACAGTTGACAGCATGGATTGACAGCCCCCTCCCGCGCGTTATGTAGCCGATTATCCTGTCTCCTGGCACAGGACTGCAACATTTGGAAAAATGGAGGAGTATATCATCTATCCCCTTTACACTGACCCCCCCGTCAAGTATTTTTTGCTTTGTAACATCTGCACGTTCATGCACCTCATCCTTCTCTTCCTTGCCTGGGTATACCTTTCGTATAACCTGCTTTACCGACAGTTTTCCATAACCAAGCTGAACGTAGAGATCATCCATACTCCTGATATTCTTTTCCCGCAGGAAGGCGTCTGTCAGCTCTGCTCTTGCAAAACTGCTGAGACTCGTCCCCATTCTCTGGAGTTCCTTTTCCAGTAGTTTGTGTCCGATTTCAAGGCTTCGCCTGTGCTCCTCAATCTTTATTATATGTTTTAATTTATTTCTTGCCTTAGGTGTCCTGACAAATTTAAGCCAGTCCTTGCTTGGGGTATGATTGGGATTCGTCACGATCTCTACAGTATCTCCGCTTTTTAGTTGATAACGCAGGGGGACCATCTTTCCGTTAACCTTGGCGCCGACACAGCGGTTGCCTATCTCAGTATGAATGGAAAATGCGAGGTCAACAGGGGTTGCCCCGCGTATCAGCTCCATGACATCCCCTTTCGGAGTAAATACATATACAACATCAGGGAACAGGTCCACCTTGACAGAGTCCATAAACTGTTTGCTGTCTGAGAGGTCCTGCTGCCACTCCATCATCTGTCTGAGCCAGTTGTATATCTGATTGTCTTTGGTATCTATCTGACCCTTCTCTTTATACTTCCAGTGAGCAGCTATACCCTCTTCAGCGAGTTTATGCATTTCGTCTGTCCTTATCTGGAACTCTACCCGCTGTCCTTTTGGACCAATCACTGTCGTGTGCAGCGACTGATACATGTTCGTCTTTGGTATACCGATAAAATCCTTGAATCTGCCGGGTACGGGCGTCCACATGGAGTGAATCATCCCCAGTATAGAATAGCAATTGACCTTCGTGTCAGTAATAATGCGGATTCCTGCGAGATCGTAGATATCCTCAAATGGTATCCCCTGTGTCTCCATTTTCAGATAGATACTGTAGAAGTGCTTGGTCCTGCCATATACATGGGCATTAAATCCATAGACCTTCAGGTTCTTTTTGACTACTTCAATAACGTCCTCTATGTATTTATCCCTTTCAGACTTGTTCGTAGCAAGCTTTTTTGAAAGCTCTGCATAAACCTCAGATTTCAGGTAGCGCAGAGAAAGATCTTCAAGTTCCACCTTCATCCATCCTATACCAAGACGGTTTGCAATAGGGGCATAGATCTCCAGTGTCTCCTGGGCTATCCTCTTTTGTTTTTCTGGTGGAAAGGGATCAAGTGTCCGCATATTATGGAGGCGGTCTGCAAGCTTGATAAGGATTACCCTTATATCCTTTCCCATGGACATAACCATCTTCCTGAAATTCTCTGCCTGCTTCTCCTCCCGTGACAGGAACTCAACCTTGCTTATCTTGGTAAGCCCGTCAACAATACCTGCTATATCAGCGCCAAATTCGGCATTTATGTCTTCAAAGGTAATAAGGCTGTCTTCAATCGTGTCGTGAAGAAGACCGACAACGATAGATGACGTATCCATCTTCATCCGTACGATTATATGAGCTACTTCAAGGGGGTGTCTCAGGAAAGGTTCACCTGTCTTGCGGAGTTGTCCCTCATGGGCCTTTTCTGCAAACGCATATGCACGTCTCAGGAGTGCTGCGTCTGCCTGAGGGTTATATTCGAGCACTTTTTGTATAAGCTGTTCGGCATTAGGCATATAAACGGCTATTCATTGCTTACCCTTATATCCTTCAACTTTAACTGTATACCGTAGGTTCCCTTCCACAGGTTGAGCTCCGGGGTATAAGCAACGTCAATTTTTCTTTCACTTTGCACAATATTATTATACGCCGATGCCATGCTAAATCCAATACCGTCCCAGAGAGCCCCCCCCTTTTTTAGTTTCACCTTCAGGTGGTCTTTGCCTACAAGCCTTGTTTCAGCAACCCTGAGCCCTCTTGAAACAATGACAGGCTCAGGATTTGAAACACCGTAAGGCGGGAGTAATTCCATCTCCTTCAATAAGGGGAAGCTGATATCTTCAGGGGCAATTTCTGCATCCATGACAAGCCGTGGAATAAAATCTTCCTTTTTTACTCTCTCTTCCACAATATCCGACAATCTTTCCTGTAATAAGGGGACGTTCTCTTCCTTTATAGTCAGTCCGGCAGCATACTTGTGCCCGCCAAACTTCTCAAGAAGGTCTTTGCATGCCTCAAGTCCCTCGTATAAGTTGAAGCCTGGAATACTCCTCGCTGATCCCTTACCTCTGCCATCTTCCTGCAGGGATATCAGGACACAGGGACGGTAGAACTCATCCACAATCTTTGATGCCACAATCCCTACTACCCCCTGATGCCACTCGCGCGAGGCCAGGACAAAGACATTCGCCTTCTCTGCATCCATCTCTTTTAATATCTTATCTCTGGCTTCATTCTTAATCTTAGCCTCTATCCTCTGCCTCTCCTGATTGACCCCATCCAGATATAAGGCAATGCCCCTTGCCTCTTCCCGATCACTGGTCGTCAGCATTTTTACGGCATCATCCGCCGAGGACAGCCGTCCTGAGGCATTAATGCGGGGGGCGAGCATAAAGCTCACTGTTCCGGCGCTGACTTCATTCCCCTTTATGCCGGCAACCTCCTTTAGCGCTGCTATCCCCGGCCTCTTCTCTGCAGAAAGCAGTTTTAAACCCTCTTTCACAAAGTACCTGTTCTCACCTGTGACAGGAGCGACATCAGCAATTACCGCAAGGGCAACAAGATCAAGGTATGAAGAAAGACCGGCATCAATGGAACCATGTAATGCCGTAGACAGCGCCTGAATGAGCTTAAACGCAACACCTGCCCCGGGCAGTCCCTTAAATGGATATGAAGAATCATGCCTGTTGGGATTAAGCAGGGCAAATGCCTGCGGAAGATCAGGAGGACATTCGTGATGGTCTGTAACAATGACGTCAATCCCGGACTCATTCGCGGCTTTTACCGGTATCACAGATGAAGTGCCGCAGTCAGCAGTAAGGATCACGTCAATCCCGAGCGACTTGGCCTTATGCACCGCATTTTCATTAAGGCCATATCCATCCTTCATCCTGTCAGGAATATTCAGGTATGCATCAACACCGTGATTCCTGAAAAATTCAAGGTAGATGGCGCTTGCAGTAACGCCGTCCACATCATAATCACCGGATACGAGTATACGCCCTCTTCGTTTAATGACCTGCATCAGGCGCCCTACCGCCTTCTCCATGTCGTTTAACCTGAAGGGGTCTATGAGATTTTTATATGATACATTGAGAAATTCATTGGCAGAAGCTATATCCCTGATACCCCTGTTGATCAGTATCCTGGACACAAGGGGCGAAATATTGAGCTCAGTGCTCAGGCGGCTTTGAAGCACATCGTCCCCATCACCAATTATCCAGCGTTTTTTCATTAGAAAATGTACCCTTATCCAGCCAGTTTATCGAACTAAAGGCCGGCACTACCTCTTAAATATCCCGCTTTTGCCTTTCCATATGGTGAGAAGGGGACTGGCCACGAAGATAGATGAATATGAGCCAATAAGTACCCCTATGAGAAGGGCAAAGGAGAAGTCATGAATTACATCCCCGCCAAAGAAAAACAGTGCGATAAGCACCATGAGTGTAGTAAACGATACAAGAATTGAACGGCCCAGGACATGGTTTATGCCGTTATTAATAATCACTTCTATGGGTTCCTTGCGCCTGACACGGAGATATTCCCTGATGCGGTCAAATATAACCACAGTATCTGTCACAGAATAACCTGCAAGGGTAAGAAGGGCTGTGATAACAAGCAGATTTATCTCTTTATCCAGGAGATAGAACAGGCCCACTACAACAATAACATCATGAAACGTTGCAATGGCTGCCGCAACACCAAATCTGAATTCAAACCTTAATGCAACATAGATAATGATGCCAATAAAGGATAACACAACTGCCGTAATGGCATCCTTCTGCAGTTTTCTGCCTACAGTAGGGCCAATTTCGAAAGAACTATCAACTATAAATGTATTGTCCGGCACATCCTGTCTAAAGATGGATATCACCCGGTCTGCAACAGGTTCCGTAGTTGCGACAAGTTTTTTCAATCGTATAAGGATCTTATTATCATCAGGAAATTCCTGGAGCTCGGCATCTTCTATGCCATTTTTTATAAGAAGAGCCCTTGCCACATCAATCTTCAGCGGCTTTTCAAATTTCAACTGAACGGCTGTACCACCGCCAAAATCTATCCCGAGGTTTCCATGACCTAAAAGGATCTGAATGATAGCTATTAAACCAATGAGTGTCAGGATGCCGGAAAATATAAAGGCATACTTTCTAAACCCCATAAAGTCTATATGGGTCTCACCAATGAATTCCGTAAATTTCATAATGCCTCCCTGAACCATTTCTTTGTCATATGCTCAACTTCTCCAGTCTTGTCCTGCTGTTTATAAAATCATAAACAACCTTTGTGCCAACTAATGATGTGAACAGATTTATGGCAATTCCAACGCTGAGTGTGACAGCAAACCCCTTAATAGGGCCGGTACCGAACAGGAACAGGATCACGGCAGTGAGAAGTGTGGTTACATGGGAATCTACAATAGATAGAAATGCCTTATCATAACCCGACTCTATAGCCGAACGCACTGGTTTTCCAAGCCGCAATTCCTCTCTGATACGTTCTAATATCAGGACGTTTGAATCCACCCCCATTCCTATCGTCAGTATTATTCCTGCAATACCGGGAAGCGTCAGCGTTGCATCAAGGACAGCCAGCGAACCCACAAGCATGATGAGGTTCAGGAGCATCGCAAAATCAGCGATAACACCTGACAACTTATAGTAGATAGCCATGAAAAGGATAATCAGGATGCCTGCAACAATCGTCGCCTTAACCCCCTTCTCAATGGAATCTCTTCCAAGGGACGGTCCAACAGTGAGGTTCTGAATTATCTCAACCGGGGCAGGAAGAGCACCGGCCCTCAGTACAATTGCAAGGTCCTGTGCCTCCTCCATGGAGAATTTTCCGCTTATCTGCGCCTTTCCCCCGCTGATCCTCTCCTGAATAACCGGCGCTGAATATACATTGCCATCGAGCACAATAGCAAGCCTCTTCTTAACATTCTCTCCGGTTATCCTGTCAAACAACCTGGCCCCGATGCTGTTAAAAGTTATGGAAACATAGGGTTCATTAAACTCCTGGTTAATGCTGACCTCAGCATCTGATATGGCATCTCCGGTCATAAGCGCTTTTGATTTGACCAGATAAGGTATCGCCTGTTTAGCCTTTTTTGTCACCGGGTCAACATCTCTTCCGTAGAGTATCTCATCTCCCTCAGGCACCTGTCCTGAAGCTGCGCCTTTGATATCAGCCCCGTCATCAACTATTTTAAATTCGAGCATTGCCGTCTTCCCTATGAGTTCAATAGCACGCTTGGGTTCTTTAATCCCGGCAAGCTGAACCAGTATCTCATTTTCTCCCTGGCGCTGTATCAGGGGCTCGCTTACACCAAACTGGTCAATCCTGTTCCTGATGGTCTCAAGGGCCTGTGATACAGCTGAGTCCTTAATCCTCTTGATCTCAGACGATGACAATAAATATACAATTTCCCCGGGCTGTTCCTTCTCAACTGAGAACACAGGGTAGTTCTTTTTTATCTCAGCGGCAATATCCGCTCCCTTTGCCGTATCCTGGAACTTTACGACAAGTCTTGATATGGTACTGCCATGACCCGATGATACGTTATTGATACCCTTCTGAGTCAGGACTGCCACGATGTCATCAGCAGCTCGCTGAACGAAATTTTCAACCGCCTTATCACCATTCACGGCAAGCACAAGGTGTATTCCGCCCTGAAGGTCAAGCCCCAGTGTTATGGCTTTTGACGGAAAGACCCGTTTCCAGAATGACGGGAAGCTGTCAAAAACAGGGAGGGACGGGAGGAAAAACAGAATTGCCAGCACAGTCGCTGCAGCAAGTAATGTCACCCTCCACTTAAGAGTCTTTTTCATGATTCCTTCTCCTCTGCCCTTAACTCAGAAACAGAACCCTTCATCATCCTGATCTTGATGTTAGGCGCCACTTGCAGAGTGATGGCATCTTTATCCACATTGGCTATTGTGCCTATTATGCCTGATGATGTAACAACCCTGTCTCCGCTCTTTAGATTATCCAGCATAGCCTGATGTTTTTTCCTCTGCTTCTGCTGAGGCATGATAACAAGAAAATAGAAGATAGGGAATATAAGTATAATAGGCAGAAATGACCAAAGCCCTCCGAGAGGGTTACCTCCCGACTCTCCGGCTGCAAAGGCCAGTGATAGTGACATTAACATTGAACCTCCTCCTTTCTGAAATTATAAAAATCCTCTCTGAACTGTGACAGTCTGCCTGCAGCAATTGCACCCCGTATGTCCTGCATGAGCCTTCCAAAATAATGAAGATTGTGAATCGTATTGAGCCTTGGCCCAAGAAATTCTCCTGACATAATAAGATGCCTGAGGTATGCCCGGGAATATTTTCCGCATGTATAGCAGCTGCATCCCTCTTCAACAGGAGACTCATCATCTTTATAGCAGGAATTTTTTATTGTTATATGTCCGCCTCTTGTATAGAGAAAACCCCTCCTGCCATGCCTTGTCGGCACTACGCAATCAAACATATCAATACCGCGGGCAACGCCCTCTATTATATCATCAGGATGGCCTACACCCATCAGGTATCTTGGCTTATTCCACGGCAGAAGGGGGGCAACATAATCCATGACAGAATACATCATATCCTTGGGTTCTCCAACGCTTACACCGCCTATGGCATAACCGTCAAAACCGGCTTCAACAAGCTTTTCAGTGCAATATTCCCTGAGGTCTTTGTAGTAACCTCCCTGAAGCACACAAAAAAGTCCCTTATCACTGCTGATGTGCGCCTCTTTTGACCTGAGGGCCCACTGTATGGTCAGGTCAGTCGAGGCCTTTGCATATTCATACGAAGATGGATACTGGATACACTCATCAAGGCAGATTATGATATCAGAACCAATGTGCCCCTGAATCTCAATAACACCCTCAGGTGTCAAGAAATGTTCAGATCCATCAAGCGGAGACCGGAACAAGACTCCATCGCTGGTTATCTTTCTGAGCTTTGCAAGACTAAACACCTGATAACCGCCACTGTCCGTAAGAATCGGGCCGTCCCACCCCATAAAATTATGCAGTCCCCCGAACTTTCTGATTACTTCTGTACCTGGTCTGAGATAGAGATGAAATGTGTTTCCAAGTATAATCTGCGCACCACTCGCGCGCACTTCCTCCGGCGTCATCCCCTTAACAGTGCCTGCTGTGCCTACAGGCATGAAGGCAGGGGTGTCAATTATTCCGTGCGGGGTAGTAAGCCTGCCAACCCTCGCATTTGTGCCGCTGTCCTCTGCTGTTATCTCAAACTTCACTCGAAAATACTCCTAAGTACCCATCATCCCCACGGAACCTGTCCCCGCATGATTTAAGCGGGGAGTGAGAATCCAGAACCAGGCCTCGGTCTGGATTCCCGCTCCCCGCTTAAATCCGTGGGGACAGGTTTCGCGGGAATGACGTTTTCATGACTCCATTGTGAGTCCTGAGCTGTGAGCTTGACGAACTGTCGAATGGCTCATGACGGCTCACCTGACAATCCCGGTTATCAGGGCCTGCCCTACATCCGCTCCGGTGCACTTACTCCGATTATTGCCAGCCCGCTTTTCAATACCTGCTTAACTCCCTGCAATAACATAAATCTCGCCTCTGTAAGCCTTCTGTCATCAGTTATAACCCTGTGATGGAAATAATAATTATGGAGGACAGTTGCCAGTTCCTGAAGATAAAAGGTAATCCTGTGAGGCTCCAGTGCCTGGGCGCTTGTTTCTATCAATTCAGGATATGAGGCAATAATCCTAATCATCCTTATTTCTTCAGGAAGGGCAAGCAGAGACAGATCTGTGCTGTCCGGAAGCGGGTCTTTCATACCTTTTTCCTCTGCCTGTCTGAAGATGTTCACGATCCTCGCATGGGCATACTGAACATAATAGACAGGGTTCTCCGAAGACTCTTTTTTTACGAGTTCCAAATCAAAGTCGAGATGGCTGTCCGAACGTCTTGTAAGGAACATAAACCTGGCAGCATCCTTCCCAACCTCATCTATCACCTCACGAAGTGTAACAAACTCGCCTGACCGCGTTGACATTGAAACAGGTTTTCCCTCGCGCAGCAATGTTACGAATTGAACCAGGAGGATCCTCAGCCTCTCAGCCGGATTGCCAAGACACTGTACCCCGGCCTTCATGCGCGGCTCATACCCATGGTGATCAGCGCCCCATATATCAACGATAAAGTCAAAACCTCTCTGCAACTTGTTCTGATGATAAGCGATGTCTGATGCAAAATAGGTCTTTTGCCCGTTTGCCCTCACAACAACCCTGTCCTTGTCATCTCCAAACTGTGTTGTATTAAGCCAAAGGGCGCCTTCCTGTTCAAAAATAAACCCCTTGTCTTCAAGCTGCCCAAGAATATTCTCTACTTCGCCACTGTCATAAAGCCTCTTTTCCGAAAACCACTCATCAAAAAAAACGCCGAAATCTCCGAGGTCTTTTCTGATCCCTTCGAGTATGTTGTCCTTTGCATATTTTACAAAGAACCTGACCGCCTCATTTTCAGGAATTTTTAAATATTTATCCTTTTCCACTCCAATAATACATTTTGCAATATCTTTTATGTAGTCACCCTTATATCCGTCCTCAATAAACGGGACAGAAGGATCAAAGACCTGTTTGTATCTGATCCATGCAGATCGTCCCAGTGTCTCCATCTGATTACCCACGTCATTGATATAATATTCCTTCTTAACATTATAACCTGCACACTTAAGCAGATTAGCCAGAGAGTCACCAAAGGCAGCTCCCCGCCCATGCCCTATGTGGAGGGGACCGGTTGGGTTTGCGCTGACGAACTCAACCTGAACTGTTTTCCCGTTTCCAGCATTGACATGGCCATAAGCATCCCCTTTGACCAGTATATTTTTAAGGACTTCCAGCCATGTGCCGGTCTTTAAAAAGAAATTTATATAACCAGGTCCTGCGATCTCAACCCGTTCAATGATCCCTTCCCTGTCATCAATAAATCCAACTATGGTTTCAGCAATCAAGCGCGGAGATTTCTTTTCATGGGCCGCCATACTCAAACTTATGGTCGAGGCATAATCTCCCTTTGACTCATCCTTTGGAACTTCAAGTACAAGTGCCGGAACAGCTTTCGTATTAAAGGCGCCTGACTCTATTGACCTGTCAATGGCCCGCCTTAATATTTCAATAAGTTCTATTCGCATGTTATAAGGGTTTACAGTATAATCCAAATTTGTTAGCATACTGCATTTACCGGTAAATTGCAAGGGAATGAAGCATCTTTTAAACAAAGTATTTCTGTCTGCCTGCTCTGCCATTATGCTCACACTGTCATTTCCTGTACATGACAAATGGTTTTTGGCATGGGCGGGTCTCATACCTCTTTTCTTTATTGTCAGGGGCAATGACAAAAAACGCAGTTTCCTGTGGTGCTGGCTCTCAGGCACATTGTTCTTTATTTTCACTATAAACTGGATAACGCAGACTATGAACCATTACGGCAACATGCCTTTATGGCTCAGTTTTATGGTGCTGCTCCTGCTATCAGCCTATCTTGGTATATATACAGGGCTGTTTGGATATCTCATCAAATTGATTTCAGAGAAGACTTCCATACCCCTTTTTGTTGCAGCCCCATTTTTATGGGTCTCTCTTGAATTTCTGAAGGCACACTTAATCTCAGGGTTTCCATGGGCATCTCTGGGATACTCACAATATAAATTCCTTCACATAATACAGATAGCAGATTTTTCCGGAATCTATGGAATATCTTTTCTGATTGTTTCAGTTAATGCAGCGCTTTTTCAGGTCCTGGACCGCCGGCGAATGATGCTTTCGGTTTCCTCCATAGCATTGATTCTTGCACTATGCGCGGGATACGGATATTACAGGCTCAGCCTGGATTACGGACCGCGTGATGACAGGGGAATTAAAATTGCCGTCATTCAGGGGAATATACCTCAGAATCTCAAGTGGGACAGAAGCTTCCAGCGGAGGACTGTTGACATTTATAAAAGGCTTACAATTAAGGCAGCGGAACAATATCCTGAGCTTGTGATATGGCCGGAGACTGCTGCACCATTCTTTTTTCAGGACAATCTGCAGTATCGTAATGAGATATTGGATATTGCTGCAGAAGGACACGCCTATCTGCTCTTTGGAAGCCCGGCATTTGAAATAGCAGATCAATATGAACAAAAAATGTTAAACAGCGCGTATTTTATTTCACCTGAGAGGAAAACACTGTCAAGGTATGATAAAATTCACCTCGTCCCTTTCGGTGAGTACGTGCCATTATCAGGCATACTGTTTTTCATAGAAAAGATTACGACTGGGACAGGAGACTTCTCGCCAGGAAGGGATTATACTGTGATGGAACTGCCTCATGGGAAATTCGGAGCAGTGATTTGTTATGAAGTCATCTTCCCGGAACTCTTCAGAAAATTTGTCCTGAACGGGGCGGAGTTTATGACAACTATCACTAATGACGCGTGGTTCGGAAGAACCTCTGCTCCGTATCAGCACTTTTCAATGGCTGTCTTCCGGTCTGTTGAAAACAGGGTCTGGCTTGCCAGGGCTGCCAATACAGGCATATCAGGCTTTATAAACCCAAAAGGCGAGATACTGCAGGCAAGCCCGATTTTTGAAGAAGCCTTTCTAATCCAGAAAATATACCCATCCGCCGAAAAGACATTCTACACAAAGTTCGGAGACCTGTTTGCATACGGGGCAATCTTTATTACCTGCCTGATGCTTGTACGATCCTGCATCTCATACCTCTATCATTGAACATTCAATTGTGTTAAAATTTCAGCGATGTTTAAGCACATTAGGACCAAATTTGTAATCATCCTCCTGATCATAGGCATTCTCCCGCTCCTCATAGGGACTACTATTTACCTTACAACATCCAAACGTGAGCGGATTATTGAAAAAGAACATATCTCCAAGCAGGAGTTGTCGCATGTCTCTTTTGCCATAGAATCAATCTTTCTGAAGGCACAGACAAACCTGCTCCTCGCTGCAGAAAACCCCGCCTTCTTCCGCTACTTCACAGACAAGCCCCGGCAGTCTGACTGGGTCTATGAGCAGACCAAAACACTTCGTCAATTGCAACTCGTTTTCCCGGAGGCGATGAGCGTTACTGCATTCATTGATGTATCAGGCACAGAGATCACAAAGGTCGTTGTAAAACAGATATCCCCCGGGAAAGGTCTGAGATCTATTATAAATGCCCCTTTTTTTGTGCCTGGCCTCTCTCAACCTCCCGGAGGTGTATATCAGGGGGAACCATACCTTAGCCCGGAAACTCATCACTGGGTTATACCGTTCGTTGCACCTGTACATGATCAGGGGAAAATTATGGGGCTTTTGTATTTTGACCTGAATCTTGAATACTTCAGTGAAAAGCTGAAATGGAATCTGTCCGCAGGCAACCATGCTTTCCTGCTCGAGAGGAGCGGGAAGATTCTTGCACAAACAATTATTGCCGTAGGAGAAACAACAGGGCTCCCCAATATACTATCCCTCGATCAGTCCAAATGGTTTCACGAGATAATGAACAGAATCCTGGAGGGCTCACAGGGTACAGAAAGGTTTAAAACGTCCAAAGGGCGTGATTATTTAGTCTCGTATCAGTCTGTCCCGTCAAGTTCCTGGAGTGTAATGGTCCTGACCCCAAACTATGAAAGTATGCGGGACATTCTTCCGCTGGATCAGTTTCTATTGATATTTGCAATTACATTCGTACTGATTATCTTATTTACATTCTACATGGGAAAGAAATTCTCTGACCCTGTAAAAGACGTTGTTACAGGAACACAGATCATTGCCAGCGGAGATTTCACATACCGGATAAATACGAATCTTAATGATGAGCTTGGAGAACTTGCAATGTCATTTAACAAAATGGCAGAATACCTCCACAAGACTTATCAGGACCTGAAATCAACCAGCGCCCAGCTGACACAATCCGCAAAACTGGCTGCAGTAGGAGAGCTTGCGGCCGGAGTAGCACATGAACTGAATCAGCCGCTGATGGTTATCAGGGGGCATGCACAGGAACTTATTGAGGGAAATACAGTCCCAGGACAAATTACAAAGGACCTCAGGCTTATTGAGAAACAGACAGGCCGGATGATGAGGATCATAGACCATCTCAGGGCCTTTGCACGGCAATCCTCAGGAGCTTATGAGCCTGTTAATTTGAATGATGTAATAAATGATTCCTTTACTTTAATTACCCAGCAACTGAAAAATAGCAACATTGAAATTGTCAAAGAGCTGGATGATTCCATCCCAAGGATATGGGGAGATCCAAACAAACTCGAACAGGTATTTCTGAATCTCATAACTAATTCAAGAGATGCAATGGAGGAAATGGGGCATGGAACACTGACAGTTAAAACTCAGCCTCTGTTTGGCAATACGTCGTCAAAGAATGACAAAAAGGCAAATGGGGTTATGGCATCATTCAAAGACACAGGGGGCGGCATATCAAATGATATAATAGACAAGATATTTGATCCTTTTTTTACTACAAAAGAAGTTGGAAAAGGAACAGGGCTGGGTCTTTCAATAAGCTACTCAATATTAAAGGACCATGGTGGCAGCATTTATGCGGAAAGGAATGACAGTGCAGGGACAACATTCATACTTAATTTCCCGGCTGATAGACGAAGATTGCCAAGAAAAAAACACATCCGGGAACTTAAATCACCTGTAGAGGAAATTTAGAATAACGAATGATTTCTTAAGGGAGGTACTATGGGAGCAGAGACCATATTGGTTGTTGATGATGATGAGGATATTCTCGATTTAATTGAACGGCACCTGAGCAACAGGGGGTATGAGGTTTTGACCGCTTATGACGGAGAACAGGCTATATCCCTTCTCGAAAAACTGCGTTTTGATCTTGTTATCACTGACTTGACCATGCCGAAATTCGACGGCATGGCAGTGCTCAAAAGGGCAAAGGAAAAGGACCCCAATATCGAGGTCGTAATACTTACCGGTCATGGGACAATGGACAATGTTGTTGAGGCATTGCGTGACGGCGGGGCATTTGATTATCTGCAAAAGCCTCTGCACAATATAAAGCAATTAAGTTTTGTCACAAAGAAGGCCCTTGAAAGAAAACGCCTGCGGCTTGAGAATCATAAACTGATTGACTCACTCAATGAGACGAATTCAAGGTTAAGGGAAAAACTGACGCGCATATCAAGAGATTTGTCCGGTGTTGCTCAGTTGATCTCCTCATCATCTGATGAAGAGATCAAGGCAACAGTAATACCGGTGCTGGATGCAATAATAGCTGTTCTAAACAGGGAGTAGAAAAGGCCGGGGTCTCTAAGTGCCCATCTCCCATGATGCAAGATACTGCTGCTGTTCTTTCGTAAGCTTGTCTATTTTTATCCCCATTGCATTCAGCTTTAATCTGGCAATCTCCCTGTCAATATTGGCAGGCACAGGATACACATTTTTCCCAAGCTTGCTGCCTTTTTTCACCATATACTCGGCTGAAAGGGCCTGATTTGCAAAGCTCATATCCATTACGCTCGACGGGTGACCCTCTGCTGAAGCAAGATTAATCAGCCTCCCCTCACCAAGCAGATTGATACGCCTGCCGTCTTTCATGGTAAACTCTTCAACATAATCCCTGATTACCCTCCTCTTTCTGCTGAGTTTGCGTAAAGCAGGTATATCTATCTCAACATTGAAATGCCCGGAGTTGCATACAATTGCGCCATCCTTCATGATCTTGAAATGCTCTTCTCTAAGCACATTAATGTCACCTGTAACAGTCACAAAGAAATCACCAATCTTTGCCGCTGCAGACATAGGCATTACCCTGTAACCATCCATAACCGCCTCAAGGGCCTTTAAGGCATCAATTTCCGCAACTACAACATCTCCGCCAAGTCCCTTTGCCCTCATCGCAATACCTTTACCGCACCATCCGTAACCTGCGACAACTACCACAGTACCTGCTACAAGCCTGTTGGTAGCCCTGAGCATCCCATCAAGTGTGCTCTGACCGGTGCCGTATCTGTTATCGAACAGGTGCTTTGTCAGTGCGTCGTTCACGGCAATAATTGGATACTCGAGGACGCCTTCATTCGCCATACTCTTTAAACGTATTACACCTGTAGTCGTCTCTTCTGTGCCGCCGATCACACTTTTTAGCAGGTCTTTTCTCTTTGAGTGCAATAACGAAACAACATCAGCGCCATCATCCATGGTTATATTGGGATTGAGGTCCAATGCTGAATTAATATGCTTATAGTAGGTATCATTATCCTCACCTTTAATGGCAAACACCGGTATTCCGGAATGCTTGACAAGAGATGCTGCAACATCATCCTGAGTGCTCAGAGGATTAGACGCACAAAGCACAGTATCCGCACCGCCTTCCTTGAGTGTCTGGGCAAGACAGGCAGTCTCAGTAGTTACATGAAGGCATGCAGTAAGCCTCATCCCTTTAAGGGGCTTCTCCTTTTTAAATCTCTCCCTGATGAGCCTCAGGACAGGCATATTCTGTTCAGCCCATTCTATACGGAGTTTACCCTTGTCAGCCAAACCAATGTCTTTAATATCAAAATCCATAATGTAATTTCTCCTTTTATATTATCTGACCATACTCTTGCAATTACAGACCGGCGGCCTTTCTCAGTGGCTCTGCCATGTCCGTCTTCTCCCACGTAAACTCAGGCTCTGTCCTTCCAAAATGTCCATACGCTGCAGTCTTCTTAAAGATCGGGCGTCTTAACTGAAGGTGCTCAATTATGCCTTTCGGAGTAAGCGGGAAAAATTCCCTTACGAGTTTGACAATCTTCTCCTGCGGGATCTTACGGGTGCCAAATGAATCCACCAGAATGGAAACAGGATCTGAAACACCTATGGCATAAGCAAGCTGAACCTCACACTTGTCTGCTATACCTGCTGTAACTATATTCTTTGCGATGTACCTTGCCATATAGGATGCGGAGCGGTCAACCTTTGTCGGATCTTTACCTGAAAAGGCGCCGCCCCCATGACTTCCGACACCACCATATGTATCAACAATGATTTTCCGTCCTGTCAGACCTGTATCACCCTGAGGACCGCCTGTAACAAATCTTCCCGTAGGATTTACATGGTATGTCACATTCTCCTCATCCAGGAGATTGGATGGTATAACGTGCTTTATAACCTTCTCAATCATGTCTTCGCGTATCTCCTTTAGGGTAATGTCAGGACTATGCTGTGTAGATATAACTACAGTAGATACCCTCTCAGGCTTACCGTTGGTATATTCTACTGTAACCTGGGACTTTCCATCCGGTCTAAGGTATGGAAGTATGTCCTTTTTCCTGACCTCTGAAAGCCTTCTGGTAAGTTTATGTGCCAGCAGAATCGGAGTCGGCATGCACTCTTCTGTCTCATTTGTTGCATAGCCGAACATAAGCCCCTGATCCCCGGCTCCACCTGTATCAACACCCATTGAAATATCCGGCGACTGCGAATGGATTGCAGTCAGAACAGCGCACGTTTCATAGTCAAATCCGTATTTGGCCCTTGTATAACCAACTTCTTTTATGGTCTCTCTTACAATGTCCGGTATTTCTACATATGTGTTAGTAGTAACCTCTCCTGCCACAAATGCAAGGCCTGTGGTGACAACAGCCTCACAGGCTACACGACACATTGGGTCATTGGCAATTATTGAATCCAAAACAGCATCTGATATCTGATCTGCGATCTTGTCAGGATGTCCCTCAGTCACAGATTCTGATGTAAATTGAAAATTTACCCTTCCCATTTAATACCCCCCTATGTTATTTTCTGATCACATCTCATGATTTATACCATATATTAACAACATATAGCAAGAAAAAAACTAATAAGTATATACTGCCTTATCACAACTTGACAGTGGGTTATGGCAGAGCTATAGTAAAGGCAGAAATACAGTTGGCTAAGGTCCTTGATAATACCCCGATTTTTATTGGGGAGAGTAGGGCTCGCAGCAAATGCGAGAGCTTCAATTTCGTGTAAATTGATACTTACCAATGAGAGGATCTTAGCCTTTTACAATAGCTTCAGACCCGGTATTTACAGGGTCTGAAGCTATTTTTTGAGTATTGGTATTACACCCCTTAATTTTTCCATCCTACTTCAGTTTCGTAGCTGGGTCACCAAAGAAAATGAAGGTCTGAACTGCATCCTCCATTATATTGTTATTTGTGTAAGCCTTTGTCTTGGCCCTGGTTACTGCCTCGCCTAATGATATATTCTCAGAAAGCATGATGCTGTACAGTTCCTGTGCAAGGGGGTCGTGATCTGAAAGATAGCCCCATGAACCCGGCGCCAGCACTGCCACGGCCCCCTTGTTACGGGCAAGGATAAAGGCCTCGGCTATAGACGGGTCCAGCGTATCTGCCCTGACAAAGTATCCGTTCAGACAATTCAGGGCAACAACAAACGGGTAAGCTGAATTTGTGAGCTCCGCTACATCAAGGGATGAAAACATATTATTTGCCCAGTCATCAAAGGCGCCATGCCCTGTGTAATTTACTATCAGTGGATTTGAATTGATAGCAGAGGAAATTGCCGGCTTAAAATTTTGCTGAAGCGTACTCTCATATACTTTGGCTGGTACATACCCAGAAGACGATACGATACCACTGATTGAGTCAGACAGGCCTTCAAAGTTCGGATTGTCGTCATCTGCAATCAGGGCAACAGTTCCAGATTTGACAGAGCCTTCATGAGAAATTATCTTTGAGATTACATCCGAAACCTCAAGAGCTGACCTGGCAGGAATCCTGCCGATGTTCATCTCAGGCAGGACATCTTCAATGACATCAACAAACCAGTTATCGCTCGGCACCTCTCCAAGTCCCGGATAATTGTACAGGTACGCAGGCATATAGTTTTTGCCGTTGCCACTCAAATCCTTATAGTCAACAGTGGCATCGCCCACGAGGAGCACGTATTGAGGCCTGATGGCCCAATTATCATAGGCATATTTCAGATACGCCCTTATCGCGTGCGGGCTCTCCACCCCGCCGCTGAACTGATCATAGATGTCGTTTATCCTGACTGTAACCACGCTGTAACCCTGCTGAGATCTGTAACCGGCAAGTGCTTTAATGGCATCAGCAAAGTCCGGATGGGTGATAATTATATAGTCTCCATTTTTTGACTTAATATCAGAAGGGGTGTATTGTTCGATCACCGGAACCATCTGATCGTATGCTACTGCAACAAACGGTCTGTCTTCTGCATAGGGGCTCGGAAAAGAGACCCCGAAGTTTGGGTCGACTGCAGTACCTATATTTTGGGGCGGGCCAATGCTGATCTTTTCCGGATTGACCGGATCCGATATCTCATAAACAGAGATATCACCTGATGTAAAACCTGAGAGTTTAATGAGATTACTGCCTGTAAACTCTATGTAGTTGTGCTCCGCTTTATATTGACGATTGTACGTAACGTCAAACCAGTCAAGATAAAACATACCACCCCCGACGCTCTCAACATAGAGTGTATTGGGGCCGTTATTAAAATGCAAAGCAGGTATTCCTGAGATGTCAATATCATAAGGGTCCTGGCTGTTCCACACATACTGTCCTGCATAATAACCATTAACATATACCTTAACCAAATGGTCGAAACTGACAGACTGTACCCGCAACTTTATGGAAACCGCGTAATTCTTGTCAATATATCTGGTGCTGAAGGTGAAGGGAATCTTATCATCTGGCTTCGGATAAATCCTGTCCCCCCAAAACCAGTGTTCCCGGACATCTGAAGCAGAATCTATCTCAGGATAGTTCTTCTGTACGTACTCGGTATCCTCCTCTACATGCAGCTTTCTGGTAAAAGAAGACGGTTCCGGAAGAGGCGGCCCCCCGGCAGCCGGGGCAATCCTCCTCTCTATCCGTTTGCCTGTCCCTTCTCCTACCGAGAGCCAGTACACATTGGTCTCTGTATACCTGAACCGGCTGTCGTCACGGCCGATGGCCTTGCCATAAAACTCTATATAGTCTCCGGCTTCAAAGTATCCATTTCCGTTATTGTCAGTGACATCTATTGGGGTAACTACCCCCTGGCTTGAGAGACTCAATGTAGTGAATGAAATGGAGGTTGACGGGCATTCACTGTACAGGTCAGTATACTTAATCCTGTAAATCCCGTCTTTGCTTATCTTAACTTTTGCTACATTACCGGTTCTGGAACATAGCGGATTTATCTTGCCGCCGCCTGTGTTGCCGTTATTGTCTCCGGCAGGCGCACTTCCTCCACCACCAGAACCGCAACCTGCAAGGAAGGATACAATGATGAGTAGAAAGATGTATTTTTTCATTATTTGTTGATTATAAACTGCATTTTTCGTGCCTGCAAATTACTGTTTTGCCGGAGCAGGAGTTTTAGTTGATATTTCAACAGGTTTGGATTCTTTTGCTGATCCATCTTGTGATATGGTTTCGATTTTATACTCATAAACTGTGTTGTCTGTTACACCATTATCCCTGAATGTGTAAAGAAGACCCTTATCACCAGACTGTGAGGCGAAGAATGGCATAGGCATGGTATTAACTTTTACCTGTTTACCGGACTTGCTATCCCTTCTGTGTACATTAAATCCCTTAATATTGCCTGCTGAAACCCATTTTAGGACGACCTTTCTGCCCTCATCTATGGCAGCTTCAAAAGGTCCTTCAACCTTCTCTCCTTCCCGTACCTGTCTGACACTCATCTCATTACCGTTGTCATCTTCTATCTTTATTGAAAAATCAGATGGAGACGGGTATTCTTCCCTGTCAGGTTCTTTTAAGGCACTCTTTGGCACCCTCTCCGTAACTGCATGTTGAATTCCCGGACTTTCAGGACTGTCGTGTGATAACTCATCACCTGTAGCATCTTTACCCAGGACCCCTGAGGCCATCTCTCCATCCTTTTGTTCATCCTTAACACCGGATGCAGGCCCTGTCTGAGAGTCCATAATCACAATCGGAGGCATGAAAGAAGCCGGCTCCTGACCAGTGCCGGCTACCTGAGGCTTAACCACTGGCCCTGCAGACCCCTGATCTTCAGGATTGACACCCGGTCCGGATTCCGCACCTGTCTCCTGCTCATGAGGAGGTGTCAACGGGGTAGCTGAAGATATCATGTGCGTACTTATTTTTCCATTCACATCAACATTCTCAAGTTTATAGAAATACGTAGTCCCATTCTCCACTCCAGTGTCCTCGAAGCTGTAAGTCATGCCCTTGACAGGAGAGCCCTTTGACCTTACAAGCCAGCTATTGATTCTGGTAAAGGGGCCTGACATTGCAGGTCCGCGCAATATGTTGAAGCCCATGCTGTCAACCTCAGCTGCTGTTGACCAGGTTAGAAGCACCTTGCCATCCATGCCCGTGGCCTTAAATGATGTCAGGGTTACAAGCGTGGCCTCTTCTACAGCCGCTGAAAATTCTGAAAAACTATAGACATCGCCGCATACAAAGTTATTATTCACATCAAGTATAACGGTACGGTCCCTGAAATAACCTCCCTCAACATGGAGCCATCTCAATCCCCTCTCTCCCCCGTAACCTATACCAAAGAACCGCGGATCGCTATAAGTGAAGCACATCCTGACCCTGCCTGTATACGATGCAGTAGTATGGATTTCAAAGTATGCCGGCGGTGAGCCAGGGAGGAAACCTGATGGAAGAGGCGATCCTGTCTGAGAGTTGGTGACATAAGTGTCACCCTCTGCAGTAACCTGATCAAAAGTTATAGTCACATTTACATCTGGCTTTACCACTACATTAAGGCCAACCGGCGTATAGGTGTTTGTTACGATGGGGCCGCTAAGGCTTCCCGACTGAGGCAGCAACACCCCCTCAAGCCCGTCAGAGGAATCAAAATAATAATTGTGGGTTCCGTCAGTCAGAATGACACTGTACACATATTGCTCACCATTTACATAATCCCCATCCCTCAGGGTCACTGATGCCGCTGAATCAGGAATCATTGCATAACAGGCCGCATCAATACAGACCCTGATGGAAGAAGGTGCCTGATTGTCCAGATCAGTGTAGACCGTCCTGAAATGGAATGTTGCCGTAGTATTTCCGGTATCAGGGTCAACACCATCGGTCACATAACCCGGATCCGGAGAAAATGACAGTGCCGGCGGATAATTTACATGAGGACTGTTAAGACTTCCTGCAGGCGGAGTTTTGGTATAGGCCAGACCATCGGTCGTCTCAAAGTAGTAGACATGGTCACCTGAGACGAGGGTGCTGATTGAATACAGATATTGTTCACCATTATTGTAATTGCCATCACGCAGGGCAGGGTCTGATACTGCCATATCAGGGCTCATGGCAGTGCACGGCACTGCATCAATGCATATCCTGACAAATGCCGGGGCATTATTATTGACGTCCCTGTACACAATCTTATATGTATATGTAGTGCTCCTGAGACCACTGTTGGGTTCAACGGCATCTCCGCTGCCATAACCTGTCTCAGAAGGGTAGTTTAGCTCAGGTGGGACATTTGTCAGTGTAATGGTTGCATGTCCTGTGGCGCTCCCCTGTACAGAGTTGGCAGTGATGTCTGCAACGCCTTCTGTGGTACCAGACCTGAAGGTAACTATTATTAAGCCTCCGCTGGTTGCAACCTGGATCCCGGCAATACCCCCGTCAGCATCAGGAGATGTAATCAACCCCATTGTTGAAGCAACGGTAATGAGGGTTCCGTCAGAGACAGTATTATTGTTGAGATCCCTTATGACACCGCTTACAATCGTGCTCACAGAGTTCCCATCTGCCGGCATTATAGCGGGATTCGGTGTCAGGGCTATAGTCCCGTAAGGCGGCCCTGGAATGAAGTTGATCTGCGTGCTGCCGCTTGCACTCCCCAATACTGAGAAGGCAGTAATAACAGCCGTCCCCCTGACCGTGCCTGATCTTACTTCAAAGCTTATCATTCCACTGACAGTTGCCATCTGAATACCAGGATAGACACCGTTTTCATCTGCAGTGATTATACTTCCCATGTCAGTCGCTACAGTCACGAGAGTCCCGTCCAGTACCGTATTACCATAAACATCCGTTATTACGCCGCTGGTTACTGTGCTCCATTCAAAGCCGTCAGCAACAATGTTTGCCGGACTTGGCGTAAGAGCTATTGCGCCGTAAGGAGCGCCCGGGAGAAGGGTAATCTGGGTAGCTCCACTTGCAGTGCCATTTACCGATTGTGCTGCTACATTTGCCGAACCTGCCAATGTCCCGCTCTGAACCACAAAACTGACGACACCATTAACCGTAGACCTCTGGATGCCTGGGTAAGCGCCGCTGACATCCACAGAAGTTATATTACCCAGGCCTGTTGCAACTGTAATCAGCGTCCCATCAAGCACGGTATTACCATAGGCATCTGTTACTACCCCGCTCGTTACTGTGCTCGTCGTCACGCCGTCGGCTACAATAGCCGCAGGCACGGGTGTAAGAGATATCGTACCGGCAGGCAGGCCGGGGAGGAATGTTATCTGCGCACTGCCGCTGGCACTCCCCTGGACTGACAGGGCAGTAACATTTGAAATACCCGCCAGTGTACTGGACTGCACAACAAGACTTATTACGCCATTTATCGTGCTAATCTGAATTCCAGGATATGCACCGCTGGCGTCCGCTGTAGTAATAGTCCCGTTACTGACTGACACTGTAATCAGTGTACCGTTGGCAACACTGTTGCCATAAACATCCCTTATTACTCCGCTGGTCACAGTGCTCGTCGTCACACCGTCGGCAACTATACCTGCCGGAACCGGCGTAAGCGAAATAATCCCTGAAGGCACACCGGCAGATATCGTCTCCTGCTGTCCCGCGGGTAGAAGGATTGCAGCAGCATCAGTTGCAGTAATAGTCGGCGTTCCGATTACTGTATCCCTGAAATAAAATGTCCCTGCACCATTAACCATGTTGACAGGGATAGAACCAAGGCTGAATGCACCTCCGCTGCTTGTATCCAGCCTCAGTGTCGCTGAATTACCCGTGATATTCACAGTCCCTGAGTAGCCTGTGTCTGTAAACCCATAATTATCCTTTGCTTCAATCTGAACCACACCTGATACGAATCCGGCTGTTACAGTCTGAGGTGCTGTCGTAAACTGGAGATTTGTGGCGTTTGTCGCTCCGGTTGCAAACTCTGAGAAGCTCGTAACCACGCCGCACACGGTGTTGGTAACTGTATTCACCGAGGTCGTCCTGTCAACAAGGACACTGCCTTCCCTGTGCAACAGCTTTACCAGCCCTTCCCTCGATGCATAGGTCGGCTCATTATAGTTGATGCAAACCGTCACATTACCGTTGTATGTTGCAGTGGTGCCAATGTCAAAATAGCCCGGGCTTACATAACCTGCCGGCAGAGTGGTGCCGGAACCAACCTGCACCGAAGATGTGATACCTATTGTATTGACCGTATCAAAGATTACCGTTGTATCGGCAGAAGGGTTAACAACTATATTTGAACCGGTCTTCGTATTGTAGAAGTTCACAGTTGAGGTCTGGTTCAGGGTAACTGAGCCGTTGACCGTTGCCGATATAACCGCATTACCGGTACTTGTAGAAGCTAAAGTCCCTGTAATCTGTCCTGCAGAATCAGTTACGCCAACAGGCTGTGTGATTATATCGCTCACACCGCGGTTTGAAGAGAGTACCACGGATGCGCCACCCACCAGGTTCATGTTGGAATCCCGTACTGTAATTGTTACAGTTGAAGCGCTTATACCATCAGAAAACACGGGTGTTGTGGCTGTCATAGAACTGTTAGTTGCAGAAGGAGGTCCTGCAGTGAACGCTACCTGAGTGCTGCCGGCTGCACTCCCCAGCACAGACTGTGCAGTTACACCAGCCGTACCTGATACAGTGGACGAACGCACAACAAAGCTGATTATACCGGAGTTCGTCGCTACCTGGATACCGGCATTAGACCCGCTCGCATCAGACGTTGTAATAGTCCCCATGCCTGTTGCTACAGTTATGAGGGAGCCATCAAGTACAGTATTGCCAAATGCATCAACAATTACCCCGCTTGTTACAGTACTTGTAGTAACACCATTTGCAATGATACTGCCCGGGACAGGCGTAAGGGATATCGTTCCGGCAGCAGGACCAGGCTGCAGGACGATACTGTTGTTTCCTGTAATAACAGATAAAAGGGTCCCTGTCGGAGATTCAACGCTGAGGCCCGCTGTCCCGCTTACCGTACCGGTAAGCGTCCTTGTTATTACACCTGAGACGGTAGTACCGCTGCCTGTAATGGCACCAATGGTTGTAACAACCCTGACTGTCGTGCCATCAGGTACAAGATTGCCGCTGGCATCCCTCACTGTTACTGTCAGAGTTGATGAGTCGGACCCATTGGCTATAATAGTCGTTTTCGACGCAGAAATATTGGCCTGGGCCGGAGGACCAGGATTAAACACAATCGTTAAATTACCTGTAACATTAGAGAGTGTTGAACCGGCCGGTGACTGAACGCCAAGCACCCCGGTTCCGCTCAATATACTTGCAAGTGTCCTTGTTACAACTCCATTAACCGTAGTGCTGCTACCGGTTACAGTACCGACTGTCGTCGTTACCATAACTGTTGTACCATTTGCAACGAGGTTATTGTTCGCATCAAACACAGTAACTGTGAGGGTGCTGCTGTCCGAACCGTCAGATACCACGGTAGTCTTTGACGCCGACACTACTGCCTTGGCCGGGACTCCCGGGAGTAATGAAACAGAGGTATTACCTGTTACCGTTGCCAGGGCTGTCCCGGATGGCGACTCGACACCAATGGCAGCAGTCCCTGTCACCAGACCGCTCAAATAACGCGTAACAACGCCGCTAACAGTGGTGCCGCTTCCGGTTACAGTACCGAGTGTCGAAGTAAGATTAACCGTCGTCCCGTTTGTTACAAGGTTCCCATCGGCATCACGGACAGTAATGGTCAGCACAGTCTGATCAACACCGTCGGCGACTATTGATGTCTTTGAGGCCGAAATATTTGCCTGCGCCGGTATACCTGACATAAATGACAGGGAGGTGTTGCCTGTAACCGTCGTCAATGCTGTCCCTGACGGTGACTCAACGCCAAGTGCGGCTGTACCGCTTGTTGTACTCGTGATAGCCCTTGATACGACACCGTTTACCGTCGTAGTTGAACCTGTCACCGTGCCATTGGTCGTCGTAA
Source organism: Nitrospirota bacterium (assembly GCA_020851375.1). NCBI lineage: Bacteria > Pseudomonadati > Nitrospirota > Nitrospirota bacterium. Next base: position 341,995 of record JADZCV010000045.1, read on the forward strand.
CAGTAACCGTTGTACCGTCTCCGACAAGATTATCGTAGGCATCATACACAGTGACCGTAAGTGTCGCACTGTCTGTGCCGTTTGCTGTAATTGTTGTTTTCGATGCAAGTATGTTTGCCTTTGAAGGACTTGCAGCGGAAACAACAATCGAGTATGCCCTGCTGCCCGTGATATTGTATGCATCAGCAACCTGGACGGTAAAGTTACTTGTACCGCGGACTGTAGGAGTGCCCGAAATAACGCCGGTACTGCTGTTAAAGGCAAGACCCGCAGGCAGTGTCCCTGCGATTATGCTCCATACTACAGGCACTGTACCGCCTGTATAGATGATCGCCTGATTATAGGAGACGCCGGCAGTCCCGGAGCTGAGGGATGCGGTTGTAATGGCAGGGACCTCATTAATCTGGATCGTGAGGGCACTTGTTGAGATTGCACTATTTGAGTCCTGAACCTGCAGGGTAAAGCTGGCAGTACCCACTGCTGAAGGAGTCCCTGATATCACTCCTGTAGCGCTGTTTAGTGTCAATCCGGCAGGCAGGGCGCCGGATGCAATACTCCATGTGAGCGGCGGTTTTCCACCTGATGCGGCTCCAGTCTGACTATAAGGCGCTGTCCTTGTCCCTGCCGGAAGTGATGCTGTTGTAATTGACAGGGCAGAATAGATTGTTATGCTCAGAGACTTCGTTGCTACTGCACTATTGGCATCAACCACCTGTAATGTGAAGTTGGATGTACCTGCTGCAGAAGGTGTACCTGAAATAACCCCTGTGCTGCTGTTTAATGACAATCCTGAAGGCAGTGCACCAACTATTACTGACCATGTAAATGGCGACATGCCTCCCGAGACTGAAACTGTCTGGCTGTAGGCGAGGGCAATCGTCCCATCAGCCAGAGTGGTTGTTGTTATAGAAAGCGCCTGATTAACCACTATAGTCAGAGGCCTGGTATCAATGGCACCGTTTGCATCCTGTACCTGTGCCGTAAAGTTATATGTACCCTGGGCAGTCGGAGTCCCGCTTATCACACCAGTAGAGGTGTTTATGGCAAGACCAGCAGGAAGTGTGCCAACAGGGATGCTCCATACATACGGGCTCTTGCCGCCTGTTGCAGCCAGTGTCTGACTGTATGCTGCGCTGACAGTGGCGTTATTGACAGATGTCGTAGTCAGTGACAGTGCAGTATATATCATAATTGAGAGGGCCCTGGTCGCTGTGGCACTATTGGCATCTGTCACCTGGACTGTAAAATTGCTTGTCCCGGCCAATGACGGCGTACCGCTTATCACCCCGGTGCTGCTGTTAAGATTCAGACCTGCCGGAAGAGTCCCGGTTATGACGGACCAGTTCAGCGGTGTCTTGCCGCCGCTCGCTGCAAGTGTCTGGTTATATGCCAGGTTTACAGTACCGTCGGAAAGCGAGGTTGTTGTAACAGACAGACCTGCATAGACCGTAATTGCAAAGGACTGATTGGCTGTTGCGCCATTGGCATCAGTTACACGCACAGTAAAATTGGATGTACCGGGTGTCGTGGGTATGCCGTTTATCACACCTGTCGCGCTGTTTAGCGTCAAACCTGCCGGCAGGTTACCAACCGGTATCGTCCATGCAACCGGCGATTTGCCGCCTGTTGATACCAGTGTCTGGGTGTACGGAAGGTTCACTGTAGCATCTGCAAGAGATGCTGTCGTGATGGATAAGGCAGTAAAAATGTTAATAGACAGGGCACTGTCAGCCTGAGCTCCGTTGGAATCGGCAACCCTCAAAGTAAAATTGCTTATCCCTGCAGCAGTCGGTGTCCCGCCCACTACACCGGTCGTGCTGTTAAGGGCAAGACCTGCGGGAAGGCTTCCTGAAACAACACTCCAGACATACGGGGTCTTGCCTCCGCCTGCAGCAAGTGTCTGGCTGTAGGCAAGGCTCACTGTACCATCCGGCAGTGATGACGTGTTAAACGACAATGCTGTAAATATTGTAATTGACAATGCCTGTGTGGCTGTTGCACCGTTGGAGTCAGTAACCTGTACCGTGACGTTGGCTGTACCGGCCGAAGTCGGCGTCCCGCTTATAACGCCGGTTGAGCTGTTTAGTGTCAGGCCGGCAGGGAGTGTGCCTGCTGTGAGCGACCACGCAAAAGGTGTCTTGCCGCCTGCTGCTGCGAGCGTCTGACTATAGGCCCAGTTGGCAGTACCGTCTGCAAGCGATGAGGTACTAACAGCAAGAGACGTAAAAATAGTTATTGCCAATGTCCGGGTACTGACTGCGCCGTTCGCATCAACCACCTGAACGGTAAAGTTACTTGTCCCGCCGGCAGTAGGTGTGCCGCTTATAACCCCGGTACCACTGTCAAGGCTTACCCCTGCAGGCAGAACGCCTGAGGTTATGCTCCATGTCAGGGGAGACTTTCCACCACTCGTAGCCAGTGTCTGACTGTAGGCAAGATTAACAGTGCCGTCTGCCAGCGAAGCCGTTGTAACTGACAGCGCTGCATAGACCGTAATAGACAATGCCTGATTTGCAGTCGCCCCGTTTGCATCTGTTACACGCGCCGTGAAATTACTTGTGCCTGCCGCTGCAGGCGTACCGCTGATTGCACCTGTCGCGCTGTTTAGTGTCAGGCCGGCAGGAAGGGCCCCGGCTGAGATCGCCCAGCTATACGGGGTCTTGCCGCCTGCAGCACTGAGCGTCTGGTTGTATGTCAGAGCAACCGTTCCGTCAATCAGGGATGTGGTGGTTACAGATATACCTGAATATATCGCTATTGCCAGTGCCTTTGTAGCAGCAGCGCCGTTGGCATCTGTGGCCTGTACCGTGAAGTTTGATGTCCCTGCAGCAGTCGGCGTCCCGCTGATAACCCCCGTGGCACTGTTAAGGGTAAGGCCGGCC